>CAZECQ010000001.1:0-45563 GCA_964510545.1 uncultured Pirellulales bacterium
AAATTCACCATAAATAACATATTTTCTTCGATTTTACCACAAAAACCCCATTATCAAAAAATTCTTAAAAAAATCACAATTTTTGCTTGACCAAATTTATATTATGTTGTATATTTATATATAGATATAAATTTAGTCATTCTTATTAAGGGGACTAAATATGGCAAAGATAGTTTTTCAAAATCCATTCAGGCCAGGTGCTGGCCATATGCCACCATATTTGGCAGGACGAAATAAGGAAAAAGAAGAATTTCGTAAACTATTGAGGCAAGACCTAATCTTAGAGAATATGGTATTAACAGGGTTAAGAGGAGTGGGGAAGACTGTGTTGTTAGATACGTTTAAACCGCTTGCACAAAACAGCGGTTGGCGATGGGCAGGCACAGACTTATCAGAATCTACAAGTATTAGTGAAAAAAAAGTTGCGGTACGTTTGATAACAGACTTATCAATGGTTACGTCAGACATTGTGTTTGAGAGCGAAATTATCCGAACAATAGGTTTTGCTCGCAAAGACGAAATAGTAAATAAGCGTCTTAATTATGAAACTTTAAGTCGAGTTTTTAATTCAACGCCCGGCCTTATTGCAGATAAATTAAAAGCAATAATCGAATTAGTGTGGAATTGCATGAGGAGTAAAAGTTCAAAGGGCATAATTTTCGCCTACGATGAAGCTCAAACCATGTCTGATTATGGGAAAAAAGAACAGTATCCTCTCTCGCTTTTATTGGATGTTTTTCAATCTATTCAAAAAAAAGGAATCCCGTTTATGCTTATTTTAACAGGGCTTCCAACATTATTTCCCAAATTGGTTGAAGCCAGAACATTTGCCGAGAGAATGTTTAGGGTTGTGTTTCTTGATAAGTTAACAACAAAAGATAGTAGGGACGCAATTGAAAAACCTATAGCGTTTGACGATTGTCCAGTTGTATTATCAGATGAATCAATTGGACTTATTATTGAAACCTCAGCAGGTTATCCCTATTTCATCCAATTTATCTGCAAAGAGGTTTATGATGTTTTTGTTCAACAACACAAAAAAGGCAAAATCAAAGGTGTGCCTATGGATGAAATAACACGAAAACTTGATAATGACTTCTTTGCAGGTCGATGGGCTAAAGCCACAGATAGACAAAGAGATTTATTGCGTGTAATTGCTAATCTGCCCGATGCTGATGAAGAGTTTACTGTACATGACATTGTTGAACAATCTGAAATGTTAGAAAATCCTTTTAAGGGTAGTCAAGTTAACCAAATGCTGTTAGCTTTAGCCAACAAGGGATTGGTTTATAAAAATAGACATGGAAAATATTCGTTTGCTGTGCCTTTGTTAGGACAATTCATTTTGAGAAAAACGCGAAAAAAAACAGGGCTTTATTTATGGGATGATTTAGAATTTGATTCATGAAAAACCCCGCTGAACCTTTGCAACCGAATCAGCTAACTATGCGGGCAGGGATTGCAGACCATATATGGAGTATTGAGGAAATTCTGAAATTTTCATAACAACAAAAAACCTATGCATGATTGGCTTGATAATTTCTATTAGTTTTTTTGCACAAATATACTATTCGCGATTTCCATTTCTGGTATTGTTCGCTCTTTCCTCCATAATTTGATGAGTTGCTTCAACAAGTTCTATAGGTGTATAAACAATAGTAGTAGTCTCTGGAGAATATACTTCTTCTTGTTGTTCCTCCCATCCTTCGCGGGAATTATGTTCATTTATTTTTGAATCACACATTTGGTTATCTCCTTATTTACATCTAAACCTTTCGTAATGGTTCTAAAAAAATACCGAACATATCCGCTAACGATGCGCCTAAATGAAACTGTGCCTTTCCCTCTAATAGTGTGCGATATTTATTTAATTCTTTGTCGCGCCATTCAAAAATATCCGGCAGATTTCTGAAAGCTCCTTTATTTTTTGAGTCAAATGCCAGAAAACCACTTATAACGCGATGCCTTGTTTTACTATCATCCATATAAAAAATAGGAAATACTAAAGTAGACCTATAATAATCTTCCCAATCTTTCCTTGTACATTGGAATTTATCTTTTTGTTCATATAAATCGCCACAATGGAAGCATCTTATGCCACCCCAACTAAATTTGCCATCATTTTCGCCAAGGAATGCTGACCAAACACTATTTTTAGTAACTGGGTGAGCATCATATTGTTCAGGGGTTGGAACTCTCATATCATACGGCTCTGACCGAGCTACAGTTGCTACTTTATAACCGCCTTTCTCTGCTTCGCCACTCAAAAATCCTTTTAGGCAGCAATGTATTTCATGTTCTGGTAATTCCAAAAGATTGCCCATTATTCTCCGACAGGCAGTACATAATTCTATGGCAGATTCTCCGCCTAAATGCCAATTTGAGTCTTGTATTGCAACTGAAAATACTCGTGCCTTGTGAGCAACTTCTTTATGTAGCACATGTGTTAAGTCTAAAGATGCTCGTGATTTGACAGAACTGATAAGTTTTCGCCCAAGACGCAATGGCCGCAGTCTCCGTGCGACCCAAACCATTAACTCTGATAGAACTGTGCCTGTTTCTGCCAAAAAGCTCTCCTGAATAACTTTCTAATTAGTTTAATGAGCATTAAACAAAATAACAATTGGAAATTCTTACTTTTTATTAGTCAAACCCCCATTTTCAACCTAAAAACAAGGTTTGGGCAATAATTTTTTATTTGTCCAATCAATAGACAAGTAACATTTTTCGCGCTAATCATTTTTAGAGAAGGAAAACTCAAATTAGGATACCACCAAAATGTCCTCGTTTAATTTAATCATTTTTGCCGCTGCCAGTTTTTATAAGGTACATACCCGCAAACAAACGGGAAATTTCGATTTTGAGCACTATAAAAGTAATCATATAGCCGTTTTGGCGCCAGTCAAGAGAAAACGGACGAAATATACTATTCGCAGGTGATATTTCAGGTGGTGGTAATTGGTAGGGGTTTTTCGGAGAGTGTGGATGTTTTTCTGGAGGCGACCTGCTCGACGAAGGCCTCAAGGCGTGTGGTGAGTGTGGAATCTTCCTGGCCGTCAAAACTTAAATTTAAAATCGGCATATTATCGCAGTCGGCACTTATGCGCCTTGTCTGGCTGCTGACAATAGTCGAGGGCATACAGGTAAAGGGCATAACGTTTACGACGCCGCCGAAGCCGTGATGATAATATTCAAGTGTTTTGCCGACGCTTAATATCGCTTCACCCTCGAAGGAGTAGTGCAGGTACGGTGCGGCCAGTTCGATTACGTGCTTTATAGGCTCTTCGGCCAATCCGCCAAATTTCTCTTCGAGGGGACGGGCGAGGGTCTTTTCGATTTTGTGCTGGAAATAGTCCTGAACAATGTTTGTAAAGTAGTTTCGTACCTGGCGTCGTCGTTTTGACATTCTGATTCGATTGAAGTTTGTGTAATAGACCCATTCGGCCAGTGAGGCCAAATCGCATGCGGCTCCCAGCTCTTCCAGGCGGGCGATTATATCGCTGTTGGCGAAGTGGTGGTTGCGGACGTAAATCTCGCCGACAATTCCGATTTTCGGTTTTTGCAGGGCGGGAGCAAGCTTAACTGCGGCGAAGTCGGCAGCGATAGCTGCGATAAGGCGGCGCAGCTGGGAGATGCTTTTTCGATTTTCGACGGCAGTAACCCACCTTTCAAGAGAGGAGTTGTAGACGCTCTGCGCTTCGGCGGTATCGGCGGCGAATGGCCGCAGTCGCAGGATTAATTTCTGGAGTAAATCTACGCCGACGGTAGCGGTCCAGACATCCTTCATAAAAGAGCCGGCGGCAGAGCCGTTAACGCTTTGGGTCAACTGCCTATAAAAATTGCTGTCCTGGTTGGGCGCAATGACGGGGATATTCGGCAGGCCGGCATACTTTAGAATCAGCGAGTGCATACAATTGTACATTCCGAACCTACAGGGGCCGGAACTGGCAGGCATAAAGAAGGCCGATTTTTCGGGGTCAAAATCTTTGGCTTTAGTGACTTTCAGCATCTCGCCGGTAGTGATGGCAAACGGTAAACACTCCTTGCCGGTGGTGAAGGCCCTGCCTGCCAGAAGGGCTTTTTCGTCGGCGATGGGCATGACCTCGGCGTTTTGGCCGTAAGCTCTAAAGCATGCTGCGATAGCATATGAACAATCGCTCATAAATGGAATGTAAAGCGTGCTACCATCTTTGGGTAAATTGTAAAGCGGGGTTGTTGTGGGTTTGCCACTGAGAGTTTCAGTCAGAGCAGCTTTTTTTGCGACGACTTGTTGTTTGTCACCATCGCCGTGGTAATTTTTCAAGCTCTCCAAGAACGCTTCGAGGCGGGTAATGACACCGGCGTCGGCGGAGTGCTCATCAAGCTCCAGCTGGAGAGATGGTTTTTTGCCCATTATGTCCTTGAAGAATGTCATCAGGAAGGAATCCGGGCCGCAACTGAAGTTGGACATATATATTGCGTAAAGGCGCGGGTCGTTTTTTATGATCTCGGCGGCGCGTAAAATTTTCTGGCCATACGTCCAGTAAATTTCACTGTGTAGTTTTTCGTCGGTAATCCGAGCCCGGTCAAAATCGAGCATGTCCATAGGTATGACGCGGGCGCCGAGTTCGGCGAGTTTTTTTGGCAGTCTGAGATTTACGCCTTCATCGCAGCCATTATACGGGCGGGAGACAAGGACAAAGAGTTTTTCGTCAGGGCCAATGCTGTCAAGAATTTGGCGCCCTTTTTCCTTCAAAGCGTTTTGGAAGTCGGCCTGTGCGGAGAGGGCTTCTTCGACGGCTGTGCTTACTACAGAAGGTAAAAGGCCTAATTTGGCGCCAAGGGAAACAAAGCTTTTTGTCAGGAGTTTGCCGCCCTCGCCTAATCGCAGCGGTTCGTTAAGGATTTTCGTTTTGCCTAATTTGCCTGCGAAGGCGGTTTCGGCCTGGTATGGGAGTGACTGAACATAGGGACATAACTGATTGTGCTGGTTCCGAGTGAAACAGGCCATTGTCGAAACTACGCTGGGCAGGAAGATGTAATCCACTTTCTTTTTGAGCAGTTCGGTGATGTGGCCATAGGCGACTTTGACGGGGAAGCAGGGCTGTGCGGTGACAGATTCGACACCGCTTCGAATCATAGTCTTGTTGGTCCAGCCGGAAAGGACTATTTCGAAACCAAGTGACTTAAAGAAGCGGACAAACAACGGTAAAAGGTCCCAGTACAGAAGTGCCATTGGAATACCGATTGAGGTCTTTGAGGTAGAGCTGCTTTTCTGCTTGTCAGTCAATCCGGCGCAGGCGAGCATTTTTTTTCTGCGGTACTCAAAGGCACCAAGCTCTTCGGTTTTTTGGGTGCTTTTCTTTATATTGTACCTGTCACAACGTGAGCCATAATATAAGGGTTCGGCCCGAGGCAATTGGACCTTTTTGATTTCACAATTGTTCGGGCAGTGCTCACAAGTAAATGACTCAACGCTGTATTCGATGTGGGCAAGGCTCTCAAAGCCCCGAAAGCTGCTCTTGAGAAGCTTGCCCGTCTGGGCGGCTTTTATCTTAACATGCTCTGCTGCGATGGCAGCGGCACCGAGTGCGCCGGTTACCTCGTGGTGATCTGGTACCATAATCGGTTTTTTGACGACCTGTTCGAAGGCGGCCCAGACAGCCTTGTTGAAAGCGGTGCCTCCCTGAAAACAGATGTTGTCGCCGATTTTGCGGCGGCCAACGACACGGTTAAGGTAATTTGCAACAATAGCGTAACCCAGGCCTGCTACCAGTTCGCTTGTTTGTGCTCCCTGCTGCTGGTAGCTCAGGAGGTCGGATTCCATAAAGACGGTGCAGCGTTCGCCCAGTTTTATCGGTGCTTTGCTGGCGAGGGCAAGCTGTTCAAATTCCTTGTTGATATTTATACCGAGGCGCTGTGCCTGCTCTTCGAGAAACGAGCCTGTACCTGCGGCGCAGGCGTGGTTCATTTCAAAATCGACGACGACACCGTTTTCCAGTGAGATGTATTTACTGTCCTGGCCTCCGATTTCGAAAATGGTATCGACTTTCGGATTGACTATTGCGGCGCCGGCGGCCTGGGCGGTGATTTCGTTGATGACAATATCGGCGCCGATGAAATCGCCGGTGAGGTATCTGCCTGAGCCGGTGGTTGCGGCCCCTAAAATATTTACCTTGCCGGTGACTTTTTTGCCGACGATGTCCAATCCCCGGCGTACCGCCTCGAGAGGTTTGCCTGCAGTCATCAAATATGCTTTGGCCAGCAGGCGTTTGTGCTCATCCATAACCACAACATTTGTGCTAAGCGAGCCGACATCGACACCCAGGTATGCATCGAGCGGCTTGGTCGCTTCCGTGAGCAGGTGTTCATAGACGGGACTCTTCGGCGGAGGCAGAGCGGGCTTTTTTAAGCGTTCTCTCCGCGGGGCTCTCTGTAAAGCTGAACCTCTTTGGGCAAGGTAAGTATCGATTTTATCAAGCTGGATTCGGTAATCGCCTTGATTGGAGGTTTTTCTTTTTGCGAGCAGGACAACCCCGATAGCGCCTGTAAAAAAGTGTTTTTCCGGTACGAGCAGCTGACCTTTTGGTAAGTTAAAGACCTGTTCGAGCGCCCTGACGACACCGATATTGGCTGCCACGCCGCCTGTGAAAATGATTGGTTTCATAAACTCTCTGCCGCAACCGAGGTTGCTTTTTAAGTTCCTTGCCAGCGCAAGACACAGGCCGGCAATGATATCACAGGTAGGTGTGGCCTGCTGCTGGAGGTGAATCATATCACTCTTTGCGAAGACTGAGCAGCGGCCGGCCATTCTCGGTACGGTTTTGCTCTGGACGGCCAATTGGCCAAACTCATCTTCGATATTTATACCGAGCCGCTGGGCCTGCTGGTCGAGAAATGAGCCGGTACCGGCGGCGCAAACTGTGTTAAGCGCAAAATCGTGCATTCTTATTTTACCCTGCTCTGTCGAGAGGAAAATAAGCTTGCTGTCTTGTCCGCCCATTTCTATTAGTGTTGCCTGCTGAAGCTGAGGATAGATGTGGCATATTGCGGCCGCCTGTGCCGGGACTTCGTTGACAAAGGGGATTGACAGCAGCTTAGCAAATAATCTGCCTGCCGAGCCAGTCGCTGCTGCAAGGGCTATACCCGATGGATTGGTGCGCTTTAAGGCTTCGGTGAGTTGTGAACGTGCGGTTTCGACGGGTCTTCCCATAGTGCGCCGGTAACTGCTGAAGATTAGCTCAGAATCTTCGTCAAGTACGACCACGTCGCTGCTGGTTGCGCCGATATCGATTCCGATATAAAGCCTGCGTCCTTTTCGCAACAATTCAGGACGGTATTGTGTCAACCGTCCTGTTGTGGTTCTTTCTATCGGTGCTGTATCACTCATCCTTGTCTGCCCCGTTCGCTTTTCATTAGTCACTTTAGTTTGCCAATATATCCTATTTCTTTCTGCAGAGCAAGTGCCTATGTTGCTGGGCTTTTTTTATGCCAACTCCCAACCAGCAAGGCCCGGGTGTTGTTCGTAGGTATATTGTATATATATGAATTATACACACCCAAGCCCTGGTGTCAAGGATCTTTTAGAAATTTTTTGGAGATTTTCTTAAAAGTATCGATATTATTTTCTCTGAAGAGGTATAGTGTTCTGTCATAACTCGGATGACAAGCGTCATTCCAAGTGCAACGTAGAACCTCACTTGCTCGAGGCGGGCGCTTTGCCTGCCGGCTTAGTATGACAGCCCTATGGATTACCTAAAGCAGAGCGGCGGTTTCTAATTGTGCACAACCTGTTAATAAAAATACTGAGTTAGCCCTCTGTCGGGGCCTTTGGCTTCAAGGTGCCGCTTTGTGTTAGTTGTTCTCAAGGAAACCACCACAAATCTAACAGTTTTTCCACAGAACCGCACGGCCTTGTTGTGGGGCCTAACTTCCTTTTCTAACAAGACTTAAGTTGTGAGGACGTGGTGATACATAACAATATAACCGGCTATATGATAATTAATACTGTATTTTTAAACAATCTAATTATTAATATATAACAGGTCGCTATAGCAACACAGAGCAAGGTAGATACTCAAGTCTCAACTTACCTTCGTACTTTGTGGGCAGACAAGAGTTTTTTATGAAAAAATATTGTAGGCGGTTGAGTTTTGATGTAAACTACACAAGTGAAAAAACATTGGGAAACTCAGGAGCAAGTCCTAAGCTAAAAAAAGCAATGTTTCTAATTTTTATAGCAGAGGTTTATTATGAAAGTAAATTTCAGCAGGGAAGCCCTTACAGAGGCCTTAGGTTTACTCACATTTGTGGTACCAGGCCGAACGCCAAAGCCGATACTTCAGTGTGTGCGAATCACGGCAGATGAAAAAAATGTGCGAATCTGTGCAACAGACCTCGAGGTCGGCATTAATTGTCAGGTCTCCGGAGTTCAGATTGAGGAGGCTGGAGAAACAGTTGTCCCGGCGGACAGATTAGCGGCTGTTGTGCGTGAGAGTGCCGACGAAGTGTTATCAGTAGAGGCAGAGGGTGGGGTATGCAAGATTACAGGTGCCGACAGTCACTTTACGATTTACGGCCAGGAAGCGGAGCAATATCCGACAGTGCCGGGTTTCGATGGCGCTGCTGATGTAGAGATTAATCTCGGGGTTCTGCAGGGAGGGATAGAACAATGCCTGTTTGCGACGGCCAAAGAAAGCACTCGCTATGCGCTAAATGGTGTGCTTTGGGAGATGAAAGGCAAGAAGTTACTGTTGGTTGCGACTGACGGCAGGAGGCTTGCCCGCAGCAGGGTCAACCTTGCTACTTCGCCGAGCAAGGAAATCTCACAGGCGAAGATAATCGTGCCGGCAAAGACGATGGGGCTTTTAGATAAAATCGGCGGAAGCAATAAAGATGTGGTTGCGATTAAGCTTGTCGATAACCAGATAGTGATGAATTGTGCGAACGTTGTTGTAAGCTCAAATCTCGTTGAGGGTAACTTTCCGAAATATGAAGACATAATACCGACTGATAACGACAAGAAGCTGAGATTATCGACAGAGGCGACACTGAGTGCGGTCCGCCGGGCGGCGCTTTTGACAAGCGAGGAGTCCAGAGGGATTAAGTTAGCAGTTGGTCAGAACAGCTTAGTGTTTTCCTGCAGGGCTCCGGAGGCGGGGGACGCGCAGATAGAGATGAGCGTTGAGTATAAAGGCGAGCCGATTGAAATCGGGTTCAATCCACATTTTCTTACGGATGTTCTGCGTGTTATCAAGGAGCCGGAATTTGAGTTAGAGCTGGGGCAGCAGGACAGGCCGGGCCTGATGAAAAGCGGGCAAAATTTTCTGTATGTTTTGATGCCGGTGAGTCTGGGGTAGCCCGCGGCTCGACGTGAGAGCGGTTAGTCCGGAGTTGAGATGTGTCATGGATGAAGGTGTGCAATTGCAAAGTATCAGACAGCGGCGAAACAGGGCGACGTCGAAAGGCGCCCAGAGACTGGGGGAGGTCTTAGGTGAAGTTATGGATAGGCGGATTTCGCCGCGACAGGCGAGATTCGGGCCGGTAGCTGAGTTTTGGAATGAAGTTTTGCCGGTAGAGCTTGGGCGTCACTGCAAAATTGCAGGGGTTTCCGGCGGGCAGTTAAAAGTGGTGGTGGACTCTCCATCATTTATGCATGAGCTTCGCTTGTGCAGTTCGGAACTTCTTGAAGAGTTGCGGCAGAGATGTCCGCGGGCAAGGATAGAGAAAATTAAAATTGTTGCCGGTTGAGTGGTTATGAAGGAACACAGGTACGATGCGAGCAAGATAAAGATACTTGGGGGCCTGGAGGCGGTGCGTAAACGGCCTGATATGTACATCGGCGACCGGGGCAGCGGCGGGCTGCATCATCTGGTCTATGAAGTGCTGGATAATTCAATCGATGAGGCCCTTGCAGGTTTCTGTGACAATGTGGTAGTTCACGTTCAGGCCGACGGCAGTTGCACAGTTGAGGACAACGGCCGGGGAATACCGGTTGAGAAGCACAAAGAGGCGGGTATCAGCGCTCTGGAAGTGGTGCTGACAACACTGCATTCAGGGGGCAAGTTCGACAGCGACAGCTATAAGGTTTCCGGCGGGCTGCACGGAGTCGGCGTCAGTGTTGTCAATGCCCTTAGTGAATGGCTCGAAGCTGATGTTTACCGTGATGGCAGGCACTATCATTTAGAGTGTGCCCGAGGGGTGGCGAAAGAACACATCAAAGAGATGGATTCGACCGACAAGTGCGGCACAAAAATAACGTTCAAGGCCGACGAGGAAATATTCGGCGACTCGGAGTTCGAATATGAAACACTGTTAAAGCGAATTCGAGAGATGGCTTATCTGAGTGCCGGGCTTCAGATTACCTTCAGAGACGACAGGGAAAACAAAAAAGAGGTGTTCAAGTTTGATGACGGCATTAAGGCATTCGTCAGGCATCTGAATGAGGGCAAAGAGACGCTGCATAGAGATGTCATATACTTTGCCAAGGAAGATACTTCGGCGATGTTGAGTTGTGAGGTGGCTTTGCAGTACAGCACCGGCTATACAGAGAACGTGCTGGTTTTTGCAAACAACATCCGCAATATTGACGGCGGCACACATCTTTCGGGTTTTAGAACAGCCCTTACCCGAACGATGAATTATTATGCCAGAAGCTATAATTTACTGAAGAATGGCCAAGCTACGACCGGTGACGACTTACGGGAGGGTTTAACGGCGGTGGTTGCGGTCAAGCTTGCAGAACCTCATTTCGAGGCCCAGACTAAAGTACGGCTGACCAATCCGGAAGTTGGCAGTTTTGTTGAGACTACCGTTAATGAGCAACTTACCCACTTTTTGGAAGAGCATCCTGCGGAGGCGAAACGTATTCTAAATAAGGCGATTCAGGCGGCAGCGGCCAGAGAGGCGGCGCGGAAGGCGCGCGAGTTGACCAGGCGAAAAGGTGCGTTGAGCAGCTCGAACCTACCGGGCAAATTGTGGGATTGCGCGAGCAGAGAAAAGGCGGGCACGGAGATATTTATCGTGGAAGGGGATTCGGCGGGCGGTTCGGCAAAGGCCGGCAGAGACAGGAATATTCAGGCGATATTGCCTTTGAAGGGTAAGATACTTAATGTTGAGAAGGCGCGTCTCGAAAAGATGCTGGCACACGACGAAATCCGAACTATTATCAGCGCATTGGGAACGGGTATCGGTACCGATGAATTCAATTTAGGAAAGTGCCGGTACGGCAAAGTAATATTGATGACCGATGCCGACATTGATGGTGCGCATATACGGACGCTGCTTTTGACGTTTTTCTTCCGACAGATGCCGGATTTGTTTAATAGTGAAATGGTTTATATCGCCCAGCCGCCGTTGTATGAAATTAAGGTCAAGGGGAAAAAGAAAACCGAGTATATTCTGAGCGAAGGTCAAATGCACAAGCGGATGATTATGCGGGGGCTTGAGGGAACCGAACTTGTTATCAGAGATGGTGACAAGAAACAAAAGGTTGCGGACAAGCAGCTTGCGGAACTTGTAAAGGAGCTTGCTGATGCCGAGCGTATCATAGCGGTGCTCGGCAGAAGAGGGATTGAGTTCGCTGAGTTTGTGCAGGCGTATTATAACGGAGAAGAGCTGCCGAGCTTTCGTATCTGTGTTGACGGGCAGGAGGAAATTTACTACGAAAAAGCTGAGTATGAGAGGCGGATGAGCGAGTTGGAGGAGCGTATTAAGGCATTGGTCGAATCCGAGAGCGAGGAGTTGATTATTGCCGAAGAGCTTCGTGAGGTGACCCGGATAAACAAGATAAATGAAAGTCTTAGAGAAAAGTTTAATCTGGAGTTGAGTGATTTTCTGCTAAAGCCGGCCAAGAGCGTTTCCGGCGAAGCGCTGCCGACCAAATTTGAGCTGGTTAACGGTGAAGACAGATATGAAGTCGCATCACTTGGGCAGGTATGTTCGACCGTAAGACAGATTGGGGGCAAGGGAATAGATATGAAGCGGTTCAAAGGTTTGGGTGAGATGAATGCTGATCAGTTGTGGGAGACGACGATGAATCCTGCGACGCGGACCCTGCTGCAGGTCAAGGTTGAAGATGCCGGTGAGGCGGACAGATTGTTTAGTATCTTGATGGGCGGTGATGTGGAACAGAGGCGAAACTTTATTCGTGACCACGCACTCGAGGTGCAGAACCTCGATGTTTGATTCTGTGGAGCAGTTCGCTGGAATGGAATTTGATTGTTAGTATAACCCAAGAGCACACAGGGATGGTTGAGTAGTCGAAGTCGGTTTGTTTTTTTATTACAAAAAAGTCAAAATTTTTCTTGCAAAGGGCTGGGTAGTGCTGCAAAATAGCGACATTCGGAAATTGATGAGTTGCGCCAGGGCCGAATAAGGGCATAAGTCGTAAAACCTAAATCCTTTTAAGACTGGAGGCGAGAAATGACTGGTAAACAAATGGGCAGTTCAAGCAAAATAAAAAATGTTTTGCAGCCTGCGTTTATTGGCATAGCCTTTTTATTTTGTGCGTTGTTGTTCGGCGGCTGCGGCGGATCGGATAGAGGGGAGGGGGCGAAAGTCGATAAGGTTTTGAGGACGCCGGCAGAAGAGAAGAAGGCTAGGTTGCTGCGTCAGCTTGACCGCAAATTCGAAAATCCGGATGCTCACTTCGAGCTGGGTCAGTTGTATCAGGCGGATGGATTATGGGCCAAGGCCGAGCACGAATATAATACTACTTTGAGTTTTGAGCCTGCTCACAGAAGAGCCCAGGCGGCAATGGTAAAGGTATTGGAGCAGAGTGGCGATACGAGCAGAGCAGAGTTGTCGGCCGATATCTATATGAATCAGGTTAGTGCTTCGGCAGAGGAATCGGCACTGTTGGCGATGGCGTTTCAGGAGCAGGGCCTTGACGAATATGCCTTGAGTTGCTGGCGGCAGGGTCTTCATTTGGCGCCGAATTCAGCGAATATTAACAGGCAAATCGGCTACTATTATCTGAGTAAAGGTAATAAAGAACAGGCGGCGGATTATTTAAGCCGGAGTTTCCAGCTTAATTCTAACCAGCCGGAAGTTGCCGGTGAACTGGGCCGACTCGGTGTGGTGATAAAAATACCGCGGAAAACCGAAAGGAGTACAAAGAAGCTGGATAAAATGATAGATGAGCCCGGCAAGTAGCTAAATAAGCGGTAATTTGAGTTGTTTTTTCTATAGCCCTGTAGTGAAAGGATTCACTGCGGGGTTATTTTATTGGGGTGTTAATTGTGCAGAAAAGTGAGAAACCCTGCCGATATAAATTAGGTCCTTTGGTGGACGAGTAGTTGATTGTTTTCAGAGGTGAGGTTTTTTATCGGACGTGTTGTGAAAAAAAAGAGTTCATATACGATAGCGGTTGAGTTTGTGGTACTTGCTGTTCTGCTAATGCTGTTGTGCAGTTGTATTAGCTTCGAGATTGGAGATTGGCCGAGCAGTTTTGTCTATCCGCACAATTCTCCAGCGGCTAATTGGTGCGGCTCTATTGGTGCATTCTGTGCGTATTATCTGATGTATTATATCGGGCCGGGCGTTTTTGTTGTATTGATTTCAGCAGTTTTCTTTCTGACTGCTAAACTGGCATGTCGAACAATCGGTCAGCCGGTTCTGCGAGCGGCTGGTGTGGGTTTGCTGACAATAGCGGTTTCGAGCAGCTTTTACTGGTTCTGGCCGGACTTGATATACCATTTTCCTATAAGCTCCGAGGGTGGTTCCGGGGGAATACTCGGCGTAGGGATGATACACCTTTTAACTAGACATTTTGCTTCGCTTGGCACGTTCATATTGATAGCGGCAGTCTGGATTGTCGGGTTTGTTTTAGTGGTGGACAGTTTGGTTCTGATGGCGCTTCGTGGTGTTTATTTAATATTGAAAAAGATGTTTGGGTTTTTTGCAGCGGGCTGGTCTGCGGCGAGGTGGTGGTCTAAAGCTGTGGACGAGATAAAACAGAAGCTAAATGCAGGGGTTGGCCATTTTGATATGGCCGGCAAAGCGGGTGTTATAAGGCGAAAAATTTTGCCGGTGATAAGCAGGGTTTTTCATACCAATGGTGGTACTAAGCGTAGAAGAGAAGTTAAAGAATCGGTGGGTGCTGCTGAGCCGCAGGTTCGGGAATCGGGACCGCAGCCGACAAAAGCGGAGAAGGCAGGCCGCTCTTATGTACCTGCAAGCTTCAAAAGTTACAAGCTGCCGCCTCTGGATTTACTGGCTGAGCCGGAATATTCATTTTCTTCGGTGCAGGGTAAGGTTGTTAAGGCCAAGGCCTCTGCTTTGGAGAAGCTATTAAGCGAGTTTAATGTTAATGCCCGCGTGTCGACGGCTGATACCGGGCCGGTGGTTACGATGTTTGAACTGGAGCTTGCGGCTGGAGTCAAAGTAAGCCAGATAGCCGCTCTTGCCAACGATATGGCCCGTGCGCTTGGCGCTGCTGCTGTTCGTGTTGTGGCGCCTTTGCCGGGTAAGCATACAATAGGCATTGAGGTTCCGAACAGTGAAAAGGAGAAGGTTCGCATCAAAGACCTGATGCAGTTGGCAGGCAGTAAGCCCAAGGGTATGGAGATACCGCTTTTTTTGGGTAAGGATTCGTCGGGAGAAGCGCTGGTATCGGACTTGACGGCGATGCCGCATTTGCTTATTGCGGGGACGACCGGCTCCGGAAAGAGCGTCTGTATAAACAGTATCCTCACGGGGATATTGCTGACGAAGCGGCCGGATGAAGTCAAGATGATATTGATTGACCCGAAAATGGTCGAAATGACAGCTTTTAATACGATTCCACACCTGATGAGCCCGATAGTAACCGAGACCAACCGTGCGGTGCAGATACTTGAATGGGCGACGGTTAAGATGGATGAGCGTTATTCGCTTTTGGCTGAGGCGAGGGTAAAAAATATAACCGAATATAACAGGCTTGGGGGCGAAGAGATTATTAAGCGTTTTAATCCGAGCAGTGCCGACGAAGAAGCGAAGATACCTAAGAGACTGCCCTATATAGTGATAGTGATAGATGAGCTTGCTGATTTGATGATGACGGCGGCGAAGGATATAGAGGCATATATAGTTCGTCTTGCCCAGAAGAGCCGGGCGGTTGGTATTCATATTGTATTGGCTACTCAACGGCCGCAGGCGACGGTTGTAACGGGTTTGATAAAGTCAAATATGCCGACGCGGATTGGTTTTCGCGTTGCGGCGCGGATGGACAGCCGGATTATTCTCGACCAGAACGGCGCCGAGACGCTTCTTGGCCAGGGTGATATGCTGTTTCTCAAGCCGGGCACGAGCGATTTGATTCGTGCGCAGGGGACGTTTGTTGATGAGCCTGAGATAAAGCGGATAGTCAAGTATATTAAAGAGTTTGCCGAGCCGCAGTTTCATCCGGAGCTTACGCAACTTGGGCGGCTGGATACTTCGGAGATGCCGCAGGACGAGTTGTTTGATGAAGCGGTCCGTGTTGTTCTTGAGACGCAGCGAGGCAGCGTATCTTTACTGCAGCGGCGGTTGAGTATCGGTTATGCCCGTGCTTCACGGATAATTGAAATGATGGCGGGTTCGGGGATTCTTGGTGAGTATAAGGGCAGCCAGGCGCGCGAGGTCATGATGAAAATTGAGGAATATGAGCGAATCCGTTCCAAGATGGAGGTCGAGCGTCGGGCGGGTTATGAGGACTTGGCAGAAGATGAAGATAGTTCTGAGCCGGCTTATGTAAGTGAGGGGCAGAAGGGATACGTAGCTGTTGATGGAGAGCAGGATTAGCGCTTGGTTTACTTAGAGGCTCCTAGTTTAAAGTCTTTGTCTTAAAATATTTACCGAATATTTACCTTTCTGAATTTTTCTATTTTATTGCTAATAGGTATCGAATTTTTTAAAAAAATGGTGATTTTTCGCTGATTTTGGGCTTTTTTGGGTAAGCAAAGATGGCGATTTTGTTCTGATTACGAGCATTTTTTTGCAGAAAAAAGAAAAAAGGTTGCTATGGAGTTTTAAATTGGCTATATTTTGCGGATTAGAAAGCACTCTGTCGCATGGGGTAGCTTGAGAATTGATTATTGATTTGCTTAGCAAGAATGGGTAGTCAATTTTTTTGGGGCCAGCAGTATCACGGCATGGCTGGCTCAAGCCTCCGGCAGGGTCAGGTCGGGCCGATACAAGACGGTCACCGTGACAACAGGACACTGAAAAACTTAGTTCCGAAAGCAGCATTTTTTTGTCATTCGGTTTCTGAGTTTTTCGGATTACCCGGTGGTGTAATTGGTAACACATAGGCTTTTGGTGCCTACATTCCAGGTTCAAGTCCTGGCCGGGTAGCTTTGAATTTGTTATTGTCTCGGCGTTGGCGCCGAAGATGATAGTTAGAGATGATTAATTATTTTGTAAAAGGCAGGTATGGCAGAAAGAGCGGCGATAATATTAGCGGCTGGAGTAAGCAGCAGAATGAACAGCGATGTTCCAAAGGTTTTGCATGAGGTTTGCGGGAGGCCAATGCTTTCTTATGTTCTCGATGCCTGCAGAGGGGCCGGTGGCGGAAAGTTGTATGTTGTGGTTGGTTTCGGCGCCGAGGAGGTGAAGGAGAAATTTGAAGGTGCGGATGATATTGTATGGATTTACCAGGCCGAGCCAAAGGGGACTGCTCATGCAGTGATGTGCTGTAAGGAGCAGTTGGGGGGTTTTGACGGCGAGACATTTGTGCTCTGCGGCGACGGGCCGCTGGTTAGGGCGCAAAGTCTGAAGACGATTCTGGAAAAGCACGAAGCGGAGCAGTCGGCGGTCACGATGGCGACGGCTATTCTGGACGACCCGACGGGGTATGGCCGGATATGCAGAAATAAAGACGGCAAGATAGAAGGGATTGTAGAGCACGGCGACTGCACGAGTGAGCAACTTGGTATTAAAGAGGTCAACCCGAGTTATTATCTGTTCAATAACAAAATCCTCTTTGAGGCGGTGGAGGCGGTCGGTTGTGATAATGTCAAAAATGAATACTATCTGACGGATGCGATTTCTATTATCATATCGGCGGGCCACAAGGTTGTGGCGGTACCGGCGATGCGGGCTGAGGAGGCGATGAGTATCAATACCGAAGCGCAGCTTAGCCGGGTGAGCGAGTTTATACGAAGCAGGATGGAAGAGGAAATAAAGTCCAAAGTTAACAATTGAGGTGAAGAGCGATGTTCCTGAGTGAAAGCATTAAAATTTTTGCGGGCAGCAGTAACCCGGTGCTGGCCAGTGCGGTTTGTACATATTTAGATGTTCCATTAGGGGGGTCGAGGATAGAGAGGTTTCCGGACGGCGAAAAACTCATCAGGATTGAGGACGACGTTCGCGGGAGAGATTGTTTTGTTTTGCAATCGACATGTTTTCCCGTTGATGAGCACTTAGTAGAGTTATTGATTTATCTTGATTGTCTTCGTCGAGCCAGCGCCAGGCGTATAACAGCGGTTATCCCTTATTTTGGTTATGCCCGTCAGGACCGCAAGGATGAGGGTCGAGTTCCTATAACAGCGAAGCTGGTTGCAAACCTTATAACCACCGCTGGTGCCGACAGGGTGGTTGCGATAGATTTTCACGCCAAACAGCTTCAGGGCTTTTTTGATATTCCGGTTGACCATTTGGCAGGCGAGCTGGTTCTGAGCAGGTATTTCAGGGAGATGAAGATAGCTAATTTGACGGTGGTTTCGCCTGATGTAGGTAATATGAAGACCGCATCCAGATATGCGTTGCATTTAAGCGGTGAGCTTGCGATAGTTCATAAAAGGCGTGTTGACGGCAAGGATGTTGAGGCACAGCAAATAATCGGAGATGTGAAAGACAGAAATGTGTTGATGTGCGACGACATTATTGCTACGGCCGGTACCATCTGCAGCGCCGCAAGGCTTGTTAAGGAGCGTGGCGCTAAGAAAGTGTATATCGGGGCGACACATGGTGTTTTTGCGGAGCCGGCCCTTGAGCGGCTAAGTGAGGCGCCCATTGATGAAATAATCGTTACAGATACGATTCCTCTGAACAGCGAGGCAGAGAAATTCGGGAAGGTAAAGGTATTGACTGTTGCGTCTATGTTGGGTGAAGCGATAAAGAGAATCCACAGGCACCAGTCGGTAAGCAGTTTGTTTAACAATGTTTGAGGACACAAAAAAAGGGCATAAACACAGCAAGGTTATATCGCGGAAAGAAGTGAGAATGTTATGGAAAAAACATTGAGTTTGAAAGCAGAAGTTCGGGAACATACAGGTACAAAAACGGCGGCCAAGCTGCGCAAGCAGGGGAAGCTTCCGGGGGTTGTTTACGGGCATAAGGAAAAGCCTGTGGCTGTTTCGCTTGATGCACATACTTTGGTTGAGGGACTTCATCACGGGCATCGGCTCATGGATGTGCAGATAGGGAGAAAGAAGCAAAAGGTGATAGTTAAGGATTTACAGTATGATTATCTGGGCAAAGATATTATTCATGTTGACCTTATGAGGGTTGATATTACCGAGTTGATTAAGGTAACAGTTCCCATCGAGCTTAAAGGAACGGCCCAGGGCACGCATGAAGGTGGTATTATCGAGGAGCATGTTGACCATCTGGAGATAGAGTGCAGGGTGACGGACATTCCGGAATCGATAATCGTTTTGGTAAAAGACGTCGGAGTGGGTGGTTCGGTGCATGCGGGTGATATTGCGCTTGGGGAGGGGATTAAGCTGATAAGCGATGCATCGATGCTTTTGGTAACGTGTAGTTTGGTTGCAGCGGCCAAGAGTACCGACGAAATTGAGGAAGAGATGCCGGTTGCTCCTGAAGTTATTGGTGAGGGCGAGGAGGCCGAAGGTGAGGCATCTGAAGAAAAGGCCGAATAGCGTGAGCTTTAAAGTGCTTAATGAGATATGAGACAGAAGCTATGGCCGAGATAAAAATGGTCGCAGGCCTGGGTAATCCGGGCAAAGAATATGTTAATACGCGGCATAATGCCGGTTTTAAGGTGATAGATTCGCTGGCTGAGGTGCTTGCGATAGATGTTAAAAAGAAGAAGTTCGGCGCTTTGTTCGGTCTGGGCGAATTTTCAGGTAAGAAGTTAATATTGTTGAAGCCGATTGAATTTATGAACTGCAGTGGTCAGGCGGTTGCGACGGCGGCCGGTTTTTACAGAGTTGAGCCATTGGATTTGCTAATCATAAGCGACGAGATGGCGTTGGAGCCGGGCAGGATTCGTGTTAGGCGGCAAGGTTCGGCGGGCGGGCATAACGGTCTGTCGGACGTTTTGGAAAAGCTCGGCACAGAGGAAGTAAACCGGCTGCGTGTCGGCGTCGGTCAGAGTGGTCGGCAGGATGCGGTTGATTATGTGCTTGATGAGCCAACGGCGGAAGAGAAGCCGCTGCTCAATGAGGCGATTGAGAAATCGCGGGACGCTGTGCTTTGCTGGATTGAGTACGGTATTGAAAGAACGATGAATGATTTTAATGAGCCGTAAGTACATAACAGGTAATTGGTAAGCCGTGAATTGGAAAGTAAAAGTAACATTAAAGTTTGACAGGAGGTAGTCAGCTTGGAAACTATTGTGAAGAAGCTTTACGAGGCGATGTTTCTTATTGATTCGGCCGCGGCCGCATCAGATTGGGACGGAGCCATAGGTGCCATCGAGACAATACTTAAAAGAGCAGAGGCGGAAGTTATATCAATGAAAAAATGGGACGAGAGACGTCTTGCGTATTCTATTAAGAAGAAGCACCGCGGGACGTACATCCTCTGTTATTTTAAGGCTGATGGTCAGAAGATTTCTGCGATTGAAAGGGATGCCCAGTTGTCGGAGCGGGTTATGCGAGTTTTGATTTTGAGCGCTGAGGCTATGAGCCAGGAAGATATTGGTAAATTGACACCTGCAGAGCAGGCAGAAAGCCGCAGGCAGCAGGCGCTCGATGAATCAGCAGAAAGAGCCCGGTCAGCGCAGGCAGCCAAACAAAAGGCCGAAGAGCAAAAGGCCGCAGAGGCGTCGGAAAAAACTGGAGACAATGAGAAAGAAGCAGAGGCCGTGATGGAATCTTCGAAGGCCGAAGAGCCAAGTGCTCTCGAGAGCAAAGAAGAGAATGAACCGGCTGAAAAACAGGATGAATAACAGTTGTAGTCCGGCGGCAATTGGACGAGGAACAAAGTTTGATTTTTGCCGGATACGGAATGGAGTTTAAGAATGGCTAATTATAATAAAATTTTACTGATGGGTAATCTGACACGTGACCCACAATTATCGTATCTGCCCAGTCAGACGGCAGTAGTTGAGTTTGGTCTGGCGGTAAATCGCAGATGGAAGGACAGGGAAGGCGGAGACAGGGAAGAGACATGTTTTGTAGATTGCCGGGCGTTCGGGCGTACGGCGGAAAATATAAATAAGTATATGAGCAAAGGCAGGCCTTTGTTTGTTGAAGGCAGGCTGACCTACGATACGTGGACGGCCCAGGACGGCACAAAGCGCAGCAAGCACCGGGTTACAGTTGAGGGTTTTCAGTTTTTGCCCGGAGGGGCGGGACAAGGGGTACGTGGGGCCGAGCAGAATGGAGGTGCAGCAGAAAGAGGGG
Organism: uncultured Pirellulales bacterium; assembly: GCA_964510545.1. Classification (GTDB taxonomy): domain Bacteria; phylum Planctomycetota; class Phycisphaerae; order Sedimentisphaerales; family Anaerobacaceae; genus CAYXPG01. The sequence goes on from CAZECQ010000001.1 coordinate 20,532, forward strand.
CGGATGTTGGCAACGGAGGTGATGATATACCGTTTTGAAGTCGGAGCTCGAGTCTGACGCGGGCCCGAAATTCTAATGATAAAGTGTAAGAATCGAAAGGTAAATGTTGAAAGTAATGGATAGAGACAGAAGAAGAGCTCCCAGCCGAGCAGGTGGTCGCGAACAGACGCAATGCCGTTTTTGCAGAAGAGGCATCAAGTACGTTGACTATAAAGACATTGATACTCTCGAGAGGCTTTTGACCAATCGCGGCAAGATATACTCTCGCAAGCGCAGCGGCAACTGCGCCGGCTGCCAGAGGAAGGTAAAAGTGGCGCTTAAACGAGCCAGATATATGGGTCTGTTGCCGTTTACCGCATGAGTTGGCAGTTTGTGACTGGTTATTGTTGCAGTGTGAGTAAGGAAAGGTATGAGATATGAAGGTTTTGCTTGTTAGTGACATTGACAGACTGGGCTGGCTGGGCGATGTTGTTGAGGTCAGTACGGGATATGCGAGGAATTATTTGCTGCCACAGGGACTTGCCAAGATGGTGACCGATGCTAATACAAAGGCATTGGCCGAGGAAAAGCAGCGGCGTGCGGAACAGAGACTGGTTGAGCGTGTCCGGCTTGAGGCGGCATCGTCGTCGGTTGACGGGGCTGAGGCGGTTATCGCGGCAAAAGCGAATGAACAAGGGCACCTGTTCGGCTCGGTTACCGCAGGACAGATAGCAGCCAACCTCAGGCAACAGCAATTTGAAGTGGCAGATGAGGTTGTTGAGCTTAAGGAACATATAAAGCAGGTTGGTACACATACGGTCAGCCTGAAGTTTGCTGAGGATTTGACTGCTACGGTGAATGTTGTTGTGGTAGCCGAGAAAAAAGAAGAAGAAAACGAATCAGCCGAGGAGGACAGTTAAGGGAAGGGTTTTAAGATGGCTAAGGCGGTCAAGAATGGAGGTGCTGTTACGGCGGTGAACGGGACGACCCAGGCGCCAAGGGGCGTGTATGCAGGCCGCAGTATGCCGGAATCACTGGCAGCGGAAGCTGCGATTTTGGGCTCGATGATAATTGACCCTGCGTGCATCAGCGAGGTTGTTGAGCAGCTCAAGGCAGAGGCCTTTTACCGTATCGAGCATCAATATATATTTGATGCTGTGGTTGCACTTTACGAGAAGAATACGGGTGAAGGGCTTGATGCGGTGCTGCTTCGTGATGAGCTTGAGAAGCGCAAGCAGCTCGAAGCTATCGGCGGCGTGGAATATATCGCCAGGGTTATGGACTCGGTTCCGTCGTCTGCGAATGTGATGTATTATGCCGGGATTGTAAAAGACAAACAGCTTCTGCGTGAGCTTATCGGAGCGGCGAGTGAAATTCTGGATATGGGCTATGAAGAGACGGGTGAGCCGAGCCAAAAACTTGACGAGGCAGAACAAAAGATATTTGCCGTAACCGACAAGAAAATAAGCGGAGCGGCAGTTGTGTTGAAGGACCTGGTTGTTAGTGCTTTTGAGCTTATCGAGAAGCGCAAAGGCAGTCATGTTACGGGTCTGGCGACCGGTTATTATGAGCTTGATGATTTGACGTGCGGGCTTCAGAACGGGGAGATGATAATCATTGCCGGCCGGCCGAGTATGGGCAAAACATCTTTGGCGTTGAATTTCGCTGAGCATATCGGTCTGATAGAGAAATTGCCCGTTGCGGTATTTTCATTGGAGATGGGCAGGCAGCAGTTGGCGGAGAGATTTTTATGCAGCAGCAGCCATATTGACGCCCAGAAGGTGAGAAAGGGTATGCTTGATACCGAGCATTATCAGCAGTTGGTAGAGACGTGCGGGGTTCTTTCTGAGGCGCCGATTTATGTGGATGATACGGCTGGTCTGACGCCGCTTGGACTTCGCGCCAAGGCCAGAAGGCTAAAGAGCCAGCGTGATATAAAATGTTTGATTGTTGATTATCTGCAGTTGATGCATTTGGGTGTGGGCAGGGTTGAATCGCGACAGCAGGAAATCAGTACAATCTCCAGATATATCAAAGCGCTGGCGAGGGAGTTGAACATTCCTGTGGTGGTTTTGAGCCAGTTGAATCGTGCTCCGGAGGGCAGAGAAGGTCACAGGCCGAGAATGAGCGATTTGCGTGAGAGCGGCAGTATCGAGCAGGACGCCGACGTTGTGATGCTGCTGCACCGTAAGGATTACTATCATCGCGGCGACAAGGAGTATGAGCCGGATAATCAGGCGGATTTGATAATAGCCAAGCAGCGCAACGGGCCGACGGGCAATGTAAGACTTGTCTTCATGGAGAAGTTTACACGGTTCGAAAATGCGTCTGTTTCTCGTGTGGAAGATGCACCGTTTTAGCTCTTCACCGGTTAGACGTGAGCTGGAACCTGATTAGTGTAGAGTGATAGCGTGACAGAGAAATGAAAATTCTTGTGAGGTAAACGAGATGGGAAAAAGAAATTTATCGTGTTTGTTATGTATTGTGTATTGCTTATTGGCAGTAGCGCCAGTTTGCGTATGGGGAGCTGGGCAATACGAAATAGACAGTATCAAGACGGCAGGTAACCGTACTATAGCTGCCAGTCGTGTCTTGGGTATGGTTCGCAGCAGGGTCGGGCAGTTATTTGATGAGAAGGTAGCGGCCGAAGACGCCAAACGCATTGCTGAATTGGCAGGCGTGGAATACTGCTATTATAATACGGAAATCACTGATGACAGAATCCAGCTGACATTTGTTATTGTCGAACGAAACCTCGTCAGGTCAATCAGTTTTTTCGGCAACCGTAAGTATAAAGGCAAGAAGCTGGAAAAGAAACTGGACCTGAAGATGGGCGATTATCTCGACCCGGCTTTAGCTGAGGCGGGCAGAAAAGTGCTGAATGATTTTTATCTGAAAAACGGCTACGTTTTTGCCAAGGTGGCTCTTGATGAGGGCAGGTTATCGTATGGTGCGTTGGTTTATAAAATTGATGAAGGTCCGAGAGTGATGATAGATTCTGTAGAGTTTCGCGGCAATAATTCCATCAAGGCCGGCCCACTTAAGAACGCAATCAAGAGCAGCCGGAAGAAGTACTTTTTTTGGCCGAGAAGTTATGCCGAAGAGGTGCTGGAGGTGGACCTGGCAAAGCTGCAAAAGATATATCAGAAAAAGGGTTTTCTCGATGTCGAGATAACAGCAAGGCGGCAGTTCAACGAGGACAAGAGCAAAATCCGCATTACTTTCGCAATTGTTGAGGGAAAGGTTTATAATGTTGGGAATATTTTTCTTGCAGGAAATGAATACTTTGACGATGTGAAGCTGCGGGAGATGTTGAGGATTCAAGCCGGCCAGGTCTATAATGAGCAAAGGTGCAAGTCGGACGTAAAGCAGCTGCTTAAGCTTTATCATGAGAACGGTTTTATTGACGCTAAGGTCGAGCAGAAGCGCAGATTCGTTTCGCAAGACAAGGTTGATGTTGAGTTTGCGATAACACAGGGGGAGCGTTTTCGGATAGGCCGGATTAACATCACCGGCAACGAGCAGACGCACGACAAGGTTGTTCGTCGTGTTCTTGATGAATATGATTTTCAGCCCGGTCAATGGTACAATGCCGATATGGCGCGTGGTGACGGCGGGGGTGAGCTGGAAAAAATGGTCCGTCGGATAGCTCTGACCGAGTCTGCGACTATAACGCCCACAGGAAAGCAGCCCGGTCAGAGGGATGCCCAGGTGAGTATTATCGAAGGGCAAACCGGCTCGATAATGTTAGGCGGTGCTGTAGCCAGTGACAGCGGTCTTATAGGCCAGTTGGTTTTTGACCAGAGGAATTTCGATATTACCGATTGGCCTGAGAGTTTTGGAGAGTTTGTTACCGGCCAGGCGTTCAAGGGAGCCGGTCAAAACCTGAGGATTGCGCTGCAGCCTGGTACGGTAGTCAGTGAATATCTGATTAGTTTTACCGAGCCATATTTTATGGATAAACCGGTTTCGCTGGATTTGGTTGGTTCAAGCTGGGAAAGAGAAAGGGAAGCTTATAACGAGCAAAGAACGAAAGGATACATCGGGCTTGAGAAGCGGTATAAAAACCGCTGGCGGAACAGCCTTGGTTTTCGGGCTGAAAATGTTGATGTCGCCAGTCTTGATGCCGGAGCGCCAACGGAAATCACATCTGTTAGGGGTGATAATGCAATTATGGGAATAAGCGTGGGCATCGCCAGAGACCTTACCGATAACAGATTTACTCCGAGCAGTGGCGATGTTCTTAGAGCGAGTTATGAGCAGGTTACCGGCGACCACACTTTCGGAATATTGAAAGGTAGTTACGGTCGGTACACAACGCTTCATGAGGATTTGGCGGAGCGTAAAACCGTTCTGGCAACCAAGTTCCTTGCAGCGACGATAGTGGGCGGTGATGCACCTGTTTTTGAGAAGTTTTATGCCGGCGGCACGGGGCTTTACAGTATTAGGGGTTTTGATTATCGCGGCGTGAGCACCAGAGGCAGAAATACCATTACCGGCCAAACCGATGACCCGATAGGCAGTGACTGGATATTTCTGGCCAATGCCGAAGTAACGGTTCCTTTGGTGGCCGAGAGTCTTGCGGCGTTGATTTTCGTTGACAGCGGCACGATTGATTCGGGCAACTACCGAGCCTCGGCTGGAATTGGTGTTCAAATATTGATTCCCCAGTGGTTTGGGCCTGTTCCGATGAGATTCGAGCTTGCGGCACCGTTTATGAAAGAAGGTGATGACGAATTACGGGTCTTCAGTTTTTCTATAGGAAGACTGTTTTAAGCTGTGGATGGTATCCCAAAAAAGCTAAATGTTAAACGCAATACGATATTTTGTAAGGTAAATCAGGAAAGGGAAATTATGAAGATTAGAGTTGCAGTTTTGGGTTGTTTGATAGCGGTTGTTTTTTTGTCGGTGGGCCATAGAATTAACCTGGCGATGGCGGCGCCGAAGACAGACAAGGGTGGATTTAAGATTGGTGTCGTCAGTGTTCAGAAAATCATCATGAATTGCCAGAGAAGCTCAAAGTACCGGCAAGAGAGTCTGGCTGAGCGCAATACCAAGGAGGCGGAATTGAATAAGCTTCTCAAGGAAGTTGAAGCGGAAGAAGCAGGTTTGAAAACATTGAAGCCGGAGAGTCTGGACCGTTTGGCCAGGACTAAAGATGTGTTCGAGAAACGGGCCAGTCTCCAGGCGAGGAAGAAGTTTTATGAGCAGGTGATGGTTTTAAGAGAGCAGAGGATGATAGAGTCTCTTTATACGGATATTTTGCGTGTGGTCGGTGAGATTGCGGAGCAAAACGGACTGTCATTTGTTTTTGAAAGGAGCGAGCCGGAGCTTCCCACGGCAAATCTTAACGACCTTTCGATACTTATTAAGACCAGCAAGGTGTTGTACAGCGGCGGCGGCGAGGACATTAGCGATGAGGTAATAGCCCGACTGGATGCGGGAAAATAATTAAAAAAGTAAGACGAAACGCGCAATCGCCGCATTTTAGGTTATAGTTTTTAGCTTTTGACTTATGAGAGTGACAGTTGCACAATTGGCTGAACGTCTTGGAGCCGAGTTGGTCGGTGACGGTTCCGGGCAAATAAGCTCTGTTGGTGCGGTGGAGGCCGCTGACGAGAGCGCGGTCACTTTTGTTACGGATGATAAATATAAGGCCGGTCTGGAGAAGTCGTCAGCAGGTGCCGTTATCGTCGGTAGTAAAATGGAGGGTTTTGCCGGCCCTCAGCTTGTTGTTGAAAATGTTGATAAAGCGCTGATAGATGCGTTGACAATTTTTGCGCCGCCACTAAAGGGTGCGTCTGAAGGTATTGACTCGACTGCAAAGGTTGCCGATGATGCTCAAATTTCCGAAGGTGTTTCTGTGGGTCCTGGCGTGGTAATTGAGGGTGGAGTCAGGATTGGGCCGAGCACCATAATCGGCGCCGGTTGCAAAATCGGCGAGAATTCCAAGCTCGGTAAAAATTGTCGTCTTGACAGTAATGTTGTTGTTTATCACAACTGCTGTATAGGCGAGAACGTAATCATCCAGGCAAACAGCACAATCGGCTCGATTGGCTTTGGGCATTCATATATTGACGGCAGACATCAGCTGATCCCGCACAATGGCGGTGTGGTGATAGAAGATTTTGTCGAGATAGGGGCCAACTGCTGCGTTGACAGGGCAAAGTTCGGCAACACCATAATCGGAGCCGGGACAAAAATAGATAACCTTGTTCAGATTGCTCATAATGTGGAGATAGGCAAATGCTGTTTGATAGCGGGTCTGGTTGGTATTGCCGGCAGTTGTCGGCTTGGCGACGGTGTTGTTTTGGCCGGTCAGGTCGGACTGGCGGATAATATAGAAATAGGTGATGGTGTAATAGTCGGTGCTCAGGCCGGTGTTGCCAACAGTGTTCCGGGCGGCAAGCAGATAATCGGCTCGCCGGCGATTGACCACAAAAAACAATTTAAGATATTTAGTTTGATGTTTCGTTTACCGAGGCTGGCCGAGCAGGTAAAGCAGCTCGATGCGAGGGTTGAAAAATTTGAATCTGCAAAAGACAATAAAGAATGAGGGCGGGGTAACCGGCAAAAGTTTGTTTGCCGGCAGGGACGCGAAGGTGGTTTTTCGTCCTGCTCCTGCTGATTCAGGGCTGGTTTTCGTGCGTACTGATGTGCCGGAGCCGGTTCGGATTAGAGCTGTTGCCCCTAATCTTGCAGAGCGAAGCCGGCGTACGACGATAAGGAAGGATTCTGTCAGCATCGAGACGGTGGAGCATTGTCTGGCGGCGGTTAGCGCTATGGAAATCGACAACCTGATCGTGGAAGTTGAAGGTTCTGAGCTGCCGGCTCCGGACTGCAGCAGTGTTGAGTATATCAGGGCTCTAAAGCGTTCGGGCATAGCTGAGCAGCAGGCTTCTCGCAGGGAGTTTGTTATCACCAAGCCGATAAGTATTACGGCCGGCGGCGCTTCGATATATGCCCTGCCTTATGCCGATAACGGATTAAGTATCACCTATGATTTGGATTACGGCGGTCATACCGGCATCGGCCGACAGATTTTCGGGTGTTGGGTGACGGCGGAAAATTTTGAAAAAAATCTTGCTCCTGCGAGGACATTTTTGCTCGAAGCCGAGGCCAAGCAGTTTCAGGCTCGCGGGATGGGGACACATCTTGGGCCTCGTGACATTCTGGTCATTAACTCAGACGGTCCGATTAAGAACAGTTACCGATTTGTTGACGAGTGTGCCCGGCACAAAGTGGTTGACCTGATTGGCGACCTTGCACTTGTCGGCCGGGCTGTTAAAGGAAGGATAGTGGCCTACAGGAGCGGTCATTCATTGAACCAGCAGCTCGTAAAGAAGTTGTATGAAGCGGCTGAAAGGCAGGAACGAATGGCGAGCTTCGGTACTGATGCGCTTTTGGACATACGGCAAATCGCCAAGATTCTGCCGCACAGATACCCGTTTTTGCTGGTGGACAAAGTAGTTGAGATAGAAGGTAACGAGCGAATAAAGGGCATAAAGAATGTAAGTTTTAATGAGCAGTTTTTCCAGGGCCATTTTCCGGGTACACCTATTATGCCGGGTGTTCTTATTGTAGAAGCGATGGCCCAGGTTTCCGGTTTGTTATTTGCTCAGAAGCTCGAGCATGCGGGCAAGCTTGCGGTGCTTTTGAGCATGGACAATGTAAAATTGCGGAAGACCGTTGTCCCGGGCGACCAGCTTATTCTTATGGCTGAGACGGTCCGGCTCAGAAAAAGGACCGCGCAATGTCGATGCAAAGCGATGGTAGGCGAAGAAGTTGCTGCCGAGGCGCAGATTAAATTTATGCTTGTGGATGACGAGAAGATATGAACTTGAGCAGTAAGGTTAAAATTTCAATGGAGGCAAAAGCGAATACAAAATGAGCAATATACACCCCAGTGCGGTGGTTGATAAAGATGTTAAATTGGCTGATGAGGTAACGGTCGGCCCCAATTGTGTTATCGGCGGCAGGGTTTCGATTGGCGCCGGTACAGAAATCGGAGCCAACGTGGTGATTGACGGAGACGCCAGGATAGGGCGGAACAATCGTCTTTTTGCCAACTGTGTAATCGGCGGTATACCACAGGTGCTTGGCCTTAATTCAGGCAACGAAATCGGGGGGATTATAGTGGGCGACGGCAACACTATTCGGGAACAGGTAACCATTCATCCGAGTATTCATTCCGGTCAATTTACGACAGTGGGGAATGACAATTTACTTATGATAGGTGTGCACATTGGGCACGATTGTACGCTTGAGGATAAAACAGTTTTGAGTAATTATGTTCAAATAAGCGGTCATTGCAGAATTGGGACCGGTGTCTGGTTTAGCGGTGTGGTTGCGCTGCATCAGTTTGTAACTGTCGGCAGGTGGAGTTATGCTGCCGGTCTTGCGGGGATAAATCACGACGTTCCGCCGTTTTTGATTGTCAGCGGTCATTATCCGCCGAGGATTCGGGGTGTTAACGCGCGTGGGATGAAAAGGGCCGGTCTGAGCGAGCAGCAGCAGCAGAAAATTTTCGAGGCCTACAGAAAGCTCTACCGCTCAGGCGGGGCACTGCTGGAGAATGCAAGGGCCTTAGCTGCTGATGACGGACTTGACGAAAACGTTCGGGACATGGTCGATGTTATAATAAAAAGCAGCAAGCATCGATTTGGCAGATACCTCGAGACGTTCAGGCATTAAAAAAGAGCGTGAGCACTTTTGCCTTATGTGTTTATGATTTATAAAGCGAGATGGTATGGACAGGATACGGACAGCGGTAGTTGGGGCGGGCAAGATGGGGGCGGTTCACGCCAAGGTCTATGACCAGCTTGCCCAGAGCGAACTTGTTGCGGTGGTGGATATCGATGCCGTCAGAGCAGAGCGTCTGGCGAAGAAATATGACTGTTTGGCTTTTACCGGTTGTGCTGATTTATTGGGCAAAGTAGATGCGGTAACAATAGCTACTCCGACGATACATCATTTGGAGTTGGCGAAACTTTTTATCGAAAACAAAGTGCCCATAATGATTGAGAAGCCGCTGGCGGTCGATGTTAAAGAAAGCAAAAAGATTGTACGGATTGCGAAAAAGAAGGATGTTGTTGTAGGCGTAGGCCATTCCGAGCGCTGCAATCCGGTTGTACAGGCGATGAAGCGGCTCAATATTGAGCCGAAGTTTATCGAGGCAGACCGTGTCAGCCCTTATCCATTCCGCTCGACGGATGTGGGCGTTGTGCTGGATGTAATGATACACGATATAGATATTATTCTGTCTATGGCTCAGAGTAAAATTAAAAGAATAGATGCGGTGGGCGTTGGAGTTATCGATGACAAGGAAGACATCTGTAATGCGAGAATTGTTTTTGAGAACGGCTGCATTGCAAATATTACCGCCTCAAGACTGGCTTTGAAAACTGTAAGAAAGATACGAGTCTTTAGCCGGCAGGGGTATCTGAGTCTGGATTATTTCAAAAAATACGGCATTGCAATTAAGGCCGAACCAAATATTGATGTTGTCAAGTGGATAAGAGAGCACAAGGAAGCGGGAGACTTTAATCTGCTGAGTGTCAACTGGCCTGACCTACTGCACATCGAAGAGCTTGAAATTGATGATAAGGAGCCGCTGCGACTTGAGCAGGAAGCTTTTCTGCGTGCCTGTGCGGATAAGGCGGCCAGGCCTGAGGTTACGGCCGAGGATGGCCTGGCGGCAATGGAGTGTGCCGAGAGGATTCTGGCCTCTGTGAGAAAGCACAAGTGGGATGGGTGATTGATATTGCTTTATGAAGGGGTTGTTTTATGGTTAGAAAATCCTGGATTAGTTTATTGTTGGTGACAGTTGTTTTGACGGCCGGTTGTAAACACTGGGAAGATGAGTTTTCAGAAAGCCTGGCTGGAGAAAAAGCTGCCGGTGAGGAGCGAAAAAAAATGGAGAGTATGCCAAAGAAAGTAAAGCTGGAAACGAGTAAGGGTGACATTATTATTGAGCTTAACGAGGAAAAGGCACCGGTTACAGTGGCCAATTTCCTTCGGTACGTGGAGGAAGGTTTTTATGATGGGACCATATTTCACAGGGTTATACCAGACTTTATGGTGCAAGGCGGCGGTTTTACGGCGGATATGCAGAGGGAAGAAACGCATGGGATGATTGTCAATGAAGCCCAAAATGGTTTGAAAAACAATAGAGGCAGTATTGCGATGGCTCGAATGAATGACCCTGATAGCGCATCAGCTCAGTTTTTCATTAATCACAAAGACAATGACAACCTGAATTATGCCGGACAGATCAATCCGGGGTATGCGGTGTTCGGCAGAGTAGTCGAAGGTATGGGTGTGGTGGATGCAATTGCGGCGGCGAAGACAACGATTCGTAACGGTATGGGCGATGTTCCCATCGAGCCGATAGTCGTAGAATCAGCGAAGGTTGTATCGGGAAAATAGGGTTCGTAGTAAGCTAAGTTTTTAATCTTAGTCTGGTGACCTGTTGGTGGGCAAGGCGAGTAGGTTCGGGCAGGCGGTATTTAATCACACATTCAAGCACGATTTTAATAGCATCTTTGAGCAGACATTTGTTACCGACGGATACGAAAACCGGCTTGACATTGGTGCGTGTTCTGACTACCGCGCCGATTACCTCATCTTTATCCTTTAATAAGCTATATGTGCCTTTTTGTGTTGGGGGTTCTTCGAAGGTGCCAATCAGTCTGCTTTTTGCACAGCCGATGGTAGGTTTATCGAAGAACAATCCCAGATGTGCCGCAAGACCGAGTCGGCGGGGATGAGCGATGCCCTGGCCATCGACGATGAACAGGTCGGGGCAGGTTTTGAGTTTTTCTACGGCTGCGATACAGGCGGGCGCTTCGCGAAAAGAGAGCAGGCCTGGTATGTAGGGCATAGTAACTTTTCGAGTTGCACTTGTTGTTTCGACAATCTCAAAGGGGATTATCGGCTGTGCGGCGATGGCATTTGTATTGGGAAGTTTCAAGACAACGGCGGCGGCGACGATTTTTTGGCCGTCCCTGCAGAGGGAGCAATCCAGGCCGGCAATCAGTTTGGGGCGGTTTTTCAGGGGGGTAAACCGTACTTTGGCAGCGAAACGTCTCTGCAGCTCTGCCGCCTGTTGATAGGATAAGTTCCAGCTATGTAATCTTTTTGTCCGCATAACAGCTATATTTTATTGATTAATAAAAATCAGATTTCATTTTACCTTCTTGTGTGAGTTTGTTACAATAATTAGCTTGGGTAATTGCAGAATTTTTGAAAAAGCCTGTTGCTCTTAACATTGAGGACGAGATGGCAAAAGGAATAGAAAAGGCGATAAAGATTACAGGGGCTGCGGAGCATAACCTTAAAAATATCAACCTTAGCGTTCCTCGTGATAAACTGGTGGTGATTACCGGTATAAGCGGCTCTGGCAAAAGCTCCCTGGCCTTTGATACGATTTACGCCGAGGGCAGAAGAAAATATGTCGAATCGCTCAGTTCCTATGCACGTCAGTTTCTCGAACAGATGCAAAAACCGGCGGTGGGAGAGATTACAGGCCTGCCCCCAACAATCGCCATTGAGCAGCGAAGTTCAGCCAGTAATCCCCGGTCAACGGTTGCTACTACTACAGAAATTTACGATTATTTCAGATTGCTTTTTGCCCGTGTGGGCCAGCCCCACTGCTGGATTTGCGGCAAAGAGATAACCAGCCAGCACCCTTCACAAATAGTAGATTCGATACTTTCCTTATCTGAAGGGACAAAGGTGCAGATTTGTGCCCCACTGGTTCGCGGTAAAAAAGGCGAGCACAAAAATATTTTTGCCGAGATACAGCGTGAAGGTTTCGTTCGTGTGCGGGTTGATGGGGTTGTTTACGATTTGCATAATGTTCCTGATTTGAATAAGAACAAAAAGCATAATATTGCGGCGGTTGTTGACAGATTGATTATTAATGATTCGGTGCGTGTTCGCCTGACTGATTCGGTGGAGACGGCGCTTAAACTTGCCGACGGGGTGCTTTTGGTGCTGGCGGCCAGAGCGCAAGCAGAAACGAAAAGCAAAAAATCAGCGACAAACAATAATAGTCAGTGGAAGGAATTTATCTATAGTGAAAAATTTGCCTGCTCCAGGCATCCGCAGGCGAGTCTTGAGGAGTTGTCGCCGCGGCTGTTTAGCTTTAACAGTCCTTACGGTGCCTGCAGAAGCTGTGACGGGCTGGGGACAATTCTGGAATTCGATCCCGACCTGGTTGTGTCTGACAAACTAAAGTCGCTGGAAAACGGTGCTATCAGCGCCTGGCGTGGAGGCGGCAAAAGAATGAATATATTTTATAATCGGCTTATAAAGAAGTTCTGCAGAAATATGGGTATCAGTAAATCGATACCGTTTGAGCGGATACCTAAAGAGATAAAGAAGGTTTTGATGTACGGGACAGGGCCGTCTGAGAGACAAAAGTACGGTCTGTCGTTTGAAGGGGTCATCCCGAATCTTGCCCGACGCTGGAGGACAACCACCAGCGAATACGTTAAAGCCAAATTGCATAGTTATCTTTCTGAGCAGCCCTGCCAAAGCTGCACAGGCTCAAGGCTCAGGCCCGAAGCCGTTGCTGTAACCATAGGTGGCAGCAATATACATCAACTGACTTCGTTGAGTATTGAAAAGGCGCAGAGATTTTTCAATAAACTTGAACTCGATGAGGAAAAATCGCTGATTGCCGCCCAGATTTTGAAGGAGATACAGGCCCGGCTGAAATTTATGTTCGATGTCGGGCTTGGTTATTTGACTCTGGATAGGCGCAGCAGCACTCTTTCCGGCGGCGAGGCACAGCGGATTCGCCTGGCGACACAGGTTGGCAGCGGTCTGGTCGGGGTCTGTTACGTTCTTGATGAACCGACAATCGGTCTGCATAAGCGTGACAACGACCGTTTGCTGGGGATACTGCGCCGGCTCAGCAGGCTCGGCAATACCGTTATAGTTGTTGAGCACGATGAGGATATTATTAAAAGTGCGGACCATATTATTGACATTGGCCCGGCTGCGGGCGCGCACGGCGGGCGGATTGTTGTGCAGGGTAGTTACAAGGATGTTACCGGATGCAGAAAGTCTTTGACAGGTGAATATTTGAGCGGCAAGAAGAAAATAAGCCTGCCTGTTAAAAGACGCAAATACAATTTGAGAAAAAGCCTTGAGGTAAAAGGCGCTGCCGAGAACAATCTTAGAAATATAGATGTGAAATTTCCGCTCGGTGTTTTTATCTGCGTGACAGGCGTTTCGGGCTCCGGCAAGAGTTCTTTGGTCAGCCAGATTCTTATAAGGGCCTTAAAACGCCGGCTTTATGAATCTCGCGAGAGGCCCGGCAAACATAAAACCATTCTTGGCACTTCGCAGATTGACAAAGTTATAGAGATAGACCAGTCGCCGATAGGCAAAACGCCACGTAGTAACCCAGCCACGTATAGCGGGGTTTTTGACTTGATAAGAAAGCTGTTTAGTATGACGCGGGAGGCAAAGATTCGCGGTTACAAACCCGGCCGATTCAGCTTTAATGTCAAGGGCGGGCGATGTGAATACTGCAGGGGACAGGGGACAAAGAAAATTGAAATGCACTTTTTGCCGGATGTTTATGTAATCTGTCAGAACTGCAAGGGTAAAAGATACAACCCCCAGACGCTGCAGGTTACTTACAAGGGCAAAAACGTTGCTGATGTGCTTGATATGAGAATAGACGAAGCACTCGAGTTTTTTGCCAACTTTCCGACCATTGTGCGTTTATTGAAGACGCTCTATGACGTTGGTCTGGGATATATGCAGTTGGGCCAGTCATCAACGACGCTTTCCGGCGGTGAGGCGCAAAGGGTGAAACTGGCAACCGAGCTGGGCAAGGTCGCTACCGGCCGGACACTTTATCTGCTTGATGAGCCGACAACGGGGCTTCACTTTGCCGATATTCGTAATCTCTTAAATGTCCTGCAGAGATTGACCGATATGGGTAATACAATCGTTGTAATCGAGCATAATCTTGATGTTATTAAAATGGCGGACTATATAATAGACCTCGGTCCGGGCGGCGGTGATTCGGGCGGCAGAGTCGTTGCTGAAGGAGCGCCGGAGGAGATTGTCAAAAACAAAAAGAGTTATACAGCAAAATACCTGCGGGACAAACTGAACAGGAAAAAAAGGACAAAAACAAAAAAGCGAGAATAAAAGGAAGGGTTTGGCGAATTTTTATGATTGCTCAAACGCTTAAATGGGTTGGTGACATTGACGGTTTTCTGGAGCTTACGGACCAGCGGCTGCTGCCTGCTGAATTTGCCAGGCTGCAATGCAGGAACATCAGTCAGGTTTATGAAGCGATAAAGACACTTGCTGTGCGTGGGGCGCCTGCCTTAGGGGTTAGCGCTGCTTATGGGCTGGTTTTGAGTTTGCAGAAGTTGGCTAAAGGTGACGGTGTTCAGGCCGGACTTGTTTGCCTGAAAGAGACCTGTGAGTATCTGGCCTTGTCACGACCGACGGCGGTGAACCTATTTTGGGCGATGGAAAGGATAAGGCAAAAAGCTGAGGAATTTACTGCGGCAGACGCGAAGGCGGATGTGAGGAAGCTGCGGCAGTTTGTTTTGGCTGAGGCGAATGCTATTTGTCAGGAGGATGTTGATATGTGCCGCCTGATTGGAGAAAACGGCCAAAAGTTTATCGAGGAAAGGAGCGGCGTTTTGACACATTGCAACGCCGGCGCACTGGCAACTGCCGGTCAGGGGACGGCTTTGTCTGTGCTATTTGAGGCACATAAGAGGGGCAGGAAATTCAAGGTTTATGCTGATGAGACCCGACCTTTATTACAGGGAGCACGATTGACGGCCTGGGAATTAAAGCAGGCCCGAATTGATGTTACCGTTATTTGTGACAATATGGCAGGAGCGCTTATGAAGCAGGGGCAAATCAGTATAGTGATAACCGGTGCCGACAGAATCGCTGCAAACGGCGATGCAGCAAATAAAATCGGCACTTACAGCCTTAGTGTTCTGGCCAAAGAACACAGCATACCTTTTTATATCGCTGCGCCGTCAAGCACATTTGATTTGGGTATAAAAAGCGGGGCCGAGATACCCATCGAGCAAAGGGCAGCTGAGGAGGTAACGACCTTTGCTGAAGTACAAATTGCACCTGAAGGCGTTGATGTGTATAATCCGGCATTCGACGTTACGGATGCTTCGCTTATTACCGCAATAATTACAGAAAAGGGTGTAATTGAGAACCCCAACGCTGACAATATTTCCAGATGTTTAAGGTGAAAGACTTATGACAGAAACAGGGAGTCAGAATTTAGAGTCGGCCGAAACAATTGCCGCAGTGCAGCCGAATGCGGAGTCGTTGCTTCGTTGGCACAGGCGAAACAGTTATTATTATAGCTGGCTGGAGCGGATTTATAAATTTGTTGTTCGCCCAAACAGCCGGGTCCTGGACGTTGGTTGTGAGTTTGGAGACCTGTTAGCTGCGGTTGAGCCGTCATATGGTGTTGGGATAGATTCGGACGGTGATGCTATTGAACTGGCGAAGAAGCGATTCAGCCATTTGGAGTTTCGCACAGTTGACCCGCACGAAATGGAGATTAACGAAAAATTTGATTATGTTTTGATTTGCAATTCATTGGGTCAGTGGCGTGACATCCAGGATGTTCTTGAGCGCATTCATCCTGCAACTACAGAGAGCACACGGATTGTGATAACCTATTACAATCATTTTTGGGAGAGTGTTTTACGATTGGGGTCTTGGCTTAGGCTTCGTCGGCCGCATTCATATCAAAACTGGCTGCCGTCGAAGGACATCGAGAACCTGCTTGGCTTGAGTGGTTTTGATGTTATTCGGTCGGACTCTTTTCTGCTGCTGCCGAAGCGTATTTGGCCTTTTGCAAGTATTTGTAATTATTTTCTTACTTTACTGCCGGGATTTCGCTTTTTCAATTTGGTAAATCTTGTGGTGGCCCGTCCATTGCCGGTTGCCTGCCGCGATGAGGACTTGTCTGTTTCAGTTATAATTCCGTGCAGAAATGAGCGGGGCAACGTTGAGGATGCCATAAGACGGGTTCCGCAGATGGGTAGGGAAACGGAGATAATTTTTGTTGATGGCAACAGCACAGACGGCACGGCCGAAGAGATAGAAAATCAGAT
This sequence comes from uncultured Pirellulales bacterium, assembly GCA_964510545.1. Classification (GTDB taxonomy): domain Bacteria; phylum Planctomycetota; class Phycisphaerae; order Sedimentisphaerales; family Anaerobacaceae; genus CAYXPG01. The sequence continues at coordinate 36,647 of CAZECQ010000001.1, forward strand.
AAAAAATCATCCGGAACGAAGAATAAGTTTAATTCATCAGGGCGATGGAGTCGGCAAAGGCGATGCCGTGAGAAAAGGTTTTGCCGCCGCCGAGGCAGATGTACTGGTCATTCAGGATGCGGACCTGACGGCGCCGCCTGAAGATTTGCCGAAATTTTTCAGGGCGCTGTGCGATGGTAAAGGCGAGTATATTAACGGTTCTCGGCTTGTTTATCCTATGGAAAAGCAAGCGATGCGTTTTTTGAATCTGCTTGGGAATAAATTTTTCGGTTCTTTGTTTAGCTGGCTGCTGGGACAGAGATTCAGGGATACACTTTGTGGAACGAAAATGATTCGAAAAAAAGATTATGAGTTAATAGCAAATAACCGTTCGTACTTTGGCGAATTTGACCCTTTCGGTGATTTTGACCTTATTTTTGGAGCGGTCAAGCAGAACTTTAAGGTTGTTGAGGTGCCGGTGACATATCGTGCAAGAACTTACGGTTCGACAAATATCAGCCGATTCAGACACGGCTGGCTGCTGCTTAAAATGAGCTGGATTGCATTTAAGAAAATCAAGTGGCTTGGAAGGGCACGTGACACAAAAACAAATTGACCAAATTAAATTTATTTCTTGAGCATCCGACGCTTGGCAGAGAGGCTGTATGAAACGAACGTCCCGGAAATCTTATTTTCTAATGATTTGTGTAGTTCTTGTGGTTGCTACAGGAGTGCTCTATTGGCAGGTGCCGGGTTTTGATTTTGTCGATTATGATGACCAGCTTTACGTAGAGGACAACGAGATTGTCCAAAAAGGGCTGACGCGAGAAGGGTTTGTATGGGCTTTTACCACGGACAAAACCGGATACTGGCACCCATTGACGTGGTTGTCGCTTATGCTTGATTGTCAATTATCGCAGGATTTGGTGCGCATCTGTCATACGACGAATGTGTTAATTCATATTGCTAACACGTTGTTATTGTTTTGGATTTTGAAGCGGATGACTTCGGCGTTGTGGTGCAGTGGTTTTGTAGCTGCGCTGTTTGCACTGCATCCTCTGCACGTGGAGTCTGTGGCGTGGATTTCGGAGCGCAAAGATGTGCTGAGTACTTTTTTCTTTTTTTTGACGATATTGTTTTATGTACGTTATGTTGAGAGGCGGTGCTTTTTCAGATATGTTACGGTTGCGTTGTGTTTTGCTCTTGGTCTTCTGGTCAAACCGATGATTGTGACTCTGCCTTTTGCTCTGCTTCTTTTGGACTATTGGCCATTTGGACGTTTGCAGCCGGGGGAATTGGTCAGTAAGGGAGCAGAAAGGAAAAAGGCCTGGAAGGCGGCAGGGTGTTTGGTGATTGAGAAGGCGCCCCTTTTTATTTTGACGGCTGTTTTGTGTGTTGTTACATACCTGCTGAATAAGAGTACTAAGGGGATTATGGATTTGGACCTTGGTGTACGGCTCTCCAATGCAGTTGCATCCTATGGCCGTTATATAGGCAAGATGTTTTGGCCGAGCGGTCTGGGAGTTATTTATCTGCATCCTAACAAGATAGAGGTCACACCGACGGTGATTTCGTTAATTGTACTGATTTGCATATCGGCTGCGGTAATTTTTTGGGGGCGTCGTCGGCCTTATCTGGCGATGGGCTGGTTGTGGTACATAGGATTGCTTGTGCCGGTCATTGGTTTGGTGCAGGTTGGCAATCAGGCAATGGCTGACAGATATACCTATGTGCCGCTGGTTGGTTTGTTCATTATGATTGCCTGGAGTGCTGCGGGTGTCACTAAAGGTTTGCGTCATTACAGGATTACATTAGGTGTGGTGGGTGTGTCAATAATTTTGGTTTTGTCGGTTTGTACATGGTTTCAGATACAGCATTGGCAGAACGGCATTACGCTTTTTGCACATGCAATTGATGTAACTGGGGGCAATTATGTGGCGTATAATAACTTTGGTATGGCGTTGGATGAGGCCGGTAAAGTTGATGAGGCGATTGAGCAGTGGAAGCAGGCATTACGGCTAAGGCCGAACCATTACAGAGTCACCGGAAACCTGGTGCGGGTTCTGATTGAAAAGGGGCGTATTGAAGAAGCAATTTTTTATTACAATAAGTTTTTGGAGCGGTCCCCGGAGGACTGTAAAATACGAATGTATTTGGCTGATGCGCTCTTTCGGCTGGGGGTTTATGACAGGGCCGGTGAATATTATGAAGTGGCACTTGTTTCCGGCTGCGATGCTGCGAGTATCCATTACAATTTGGCTGCTGCCCTTTCACATCAGGGCAGATATGATGATGCGATTTTTCATTATAGTAAGTTTTTGCAGCAGCGGCCGGACAGTTTCAGGGCACACAATAATCTCGGTGCAGTATTGATGTCCAGACGTGAAGATGCCGAAGCGATAAAACATTTTCAGGAGTCGCTACGGCTGAACTGGGATTATTTTGGTGCGCATATAAACCTGGCGACGATACTGATGGACCAGGGCAATATCTCCGAAGCGATAAAGCATTACGAAGAGGCGGTGCGGATTGACCCGAATGACACCGGAGTTCGGGAGGAGCTGAAAAAGGCCAGGGAGGCTGTAGCCAAACAGGCGAAAAGTGAACAAGTAACAGACAGGGGTACTGTATGAAACGAACACCCCGGAAATTTTATTTTTTAATGATTTGTGTGGTTCTTGCGGTTGCCACAGGCTCTCTCTATTGGCAGGTGCAGGGGTTTGATTTTGTCAATTATGATGACCAGGCTTATGTGGAGGACAACGAGATTGTCCGGAAAGGGCTGACACGCGAAGGATTTGTTTGGGCTTTTACGACGGACAAAACTGGCTATTGGCATCCATTGACGTGGCTGTCGCTTATGCTTGATTGTGAATTGGCCCGCTCTGTAACGCGCACCTGTCATACGACGAATGTGTTGATTCATATTGCCAATACACTGCTGTTATTTTGGGTTTTAAGGCGCATGACATCGGCCCTGTGGTGCAGCGCTTTTGTGGCAGTACTGTTTGCACTGCATCCGCTGCATGTGGAGTCTGTAGCGTGGATTTCGGAACGTAAGGACGTGCTTAGCACGTTTTTCTTTTTTTTGACAATGCTTTTTTATGTGCATTATGTTGAACGTCCGGGCTTTTTAAGATATGTACCGATTGCATTGTGTTTTGCGATAGGGCTTCTGGCTAAACCGATGTTGGTAACGCTACCATGCGTTCTGCTTCTTTTGGATTACTGGCCATTGGGGCGGTTGCGGCCGGGGCAATTGCTTGGTAAAGGCAAGGAAGGGGAAGGAGCAAGAAAGGCCGCTGTTCGTCTGATGGCTGAGAAGATACCCCTTTTTATTTTGACGGCTGCTTTGTCCATAGTTACATACCTGCTGCAGAAGAGCGGTCAGGTTGTAGCTGATTTGGAGTTCGGTGTGCGGCTTTCCAATGCGATTGCCTCCTACGGCCGATATATAGGCAAGATGTTTTGGCCGAGTGGTCTGACGGTAATTTATCTGCATTCTGAGAGAATAGAGGTATTGCCATTAGTGGTCTCGTCAATCGTGTTGGTTTGTGTATCAGTGGTGATAATTCTTCAAGTGCGGCGGCGGCCTTATCTGGCGATGGGCTGGTTGTGGTATATCGGTTTGCTGGTGCCGGTTATTGGTTTGGTGCAGGTGGGCAATCAGGCAATGGCTGACAGGTACACTTATGTGCCTCTGGTGGGCTTGTTTATTATGCTCACCTGGGGTGCTGCAGATGTTACCAAAGGTTTGCGTTATCGCAGGAATACGTTAGGTGTGGTAGGTGTGTCAATAATTTTGGTTTTGTCGGTGTGTACAGGGTTTCAGATACAGCACTGGCAAAACGGTGTTACTCTTTTCGGGCATGCAGTTGATGTAACCAAGGGTAATTACCTTGCACATAGTAACTTTGGTGTGGCGTTGAAAAAGGTTAATAGGGATGAGGATGCGATTGAGCAATGGAAGATATCGTTACAGATAAAACCGGACTTTGATACCGCCATTGGTAACCTGGGGCCGGTTCTGGTTGAAAATGGACGAGTTGAGGAGGCGGTTTTTTACTATAGAGAATTCCTGGAATTGGCCCCGGATGATTGCAGGACACAAATAAATATGGCCGATGCCCTCTCTCGCCTGAAGGTTTATGACCAGGCCGTCGAACATTATGAGTTGGCGCTGCTGTTTGGTTGCGATTCTGTCGGCATCCATTACAATTTAGCTATGACCCTTTCAAATCTGGGCAGATATGACGAAGCGATTTTGCATTACAGTAAATTCCTGGAACAGCGGCCGGATAGTTTCAGGGCGCACAATAATCTGGGAGCATTGCTTCTGGCTATGCGTAATGATGACGAAGCGATTAAGCATTTTCAGGAAGCGCTTCGGCTGAACTGGAATTATCTTGGTGCGCATATGAACCTGGCAATGGTGCTGATGGACCGGGGCGGTATCTACGAAGCAATCCTACACTATGAGGAGGCGGTGCGAATTAACCCAAACGACCGTACAGCTCAAAAGGCGCTGAAAAAAGCGAAAGAAATGTTGGCAATGCAGAACAAACAAGATAAGTAATAGCAAAAGCTGTAAAAAATAAATTATGAAACTGATAAAAAGATGGCTCAAGCTTCCCGGAACCAGGCACATCAAGGACCTTGATGACCCTGCCGCTACGTTGTTCCACGCACGCACGGTACAGTGTAAACCGTTTCTTAGAAGGTTATACATTGATTTTTACAAGCAGCTTAAAAAAGCGGTACCTGATTCTGAACACAGGTTTGTTGTTGAACTTGGCAGCGGCGGCGGCTTTATCAAGAAGGTGATAGCAGATGCGGTTACAAGTGACATCCTTGAGCTTCCGAATGTTGATAAGACGTTCTCAGCTCTTGATATGCCCTTCGAAGAGGGTAGTGTTGATGCGTTTTTAATGATTGACGTTCTTCATCACATCACTGATTCGAAGGGTTTTTTCGCCGAGGCGCTGCGATGCCTTAAGAAAGGCGGTAAGATTATTATGATTGAGCCGGCAAATACGTTTTGGTCGAGGTTTATCTACAGGAATTTTCATCACGAATTGTTTGATACTCAGGCAGGCTGGCAGCTTGAAGAGATTGGCCCGCTTTCGCACGGTAACGGTGCGATTCCCTGGATAATTTTTTCGCGGGACAGCAGGATTTTTGAAAGCCTATTTCCTTCTTTGAAGATTGTTTCGATGCACACCCACACACCCCTGCGGTATCTACTCAGCGGCGGTTTGAAGCTCCGCCAGCTGGTGCCGTCTTTTACTTACCCCGCGGTTAAAGCTGTAGAATTTATCCTGACTCCCGCCAATGGTTTATTGGGTATGTTTCAGACTATAGAACTTCAAAAAGTTTAGGGCAAAAACAATGGCAAGGGCAAGAGGCAAAAAGAAAGAAGCTAAAAAGACAGATGTTTCAGCTTTGCCGGTGTTGAGCGTGCCTGCCTGGGGCCGCGGTACTGTGATAGCGTTGCTTATTTTAGTTGGAGTAAGCGCCACCTTTAATTTCACGGCAATCAACTGGGGCCAGCCCGCCGGGTATTCCTGGAATCCAGATTCTGTAGCAGGGGCCAGAACCGTTCGCCAGTTGCAGTATATATTTAAGCCCTGGACACAGAAATACCCTCGCTTTCATTTTTTGATACTTAAGATTTTCTATCAGCCGTTTATAGACCACTGGGAGAAGAATCCAGTAACAGGTTTTGACCGGCAGGGCCGTCAGGTCAGCACGCTTTTCAACACCGAACGTTTCAGTACCCTGGTTATTGTCTCCAGGACAATCTCTGCACTTATGGGTGTAGGTGCGGTTGTGGGATTATTTTTTACGGCGAGATTGTTTTTTGGCGATTGGATCTCGGCCTTTTTTTCGGGCCTTGCTCTTGCCTGTTCGATGCTTTTTGTTCTGTACAGCCATCTGGCAAATATGGATGTTCCCTGTGCCTTCTGGTTTGCCTGGAGTGTGTACTGGGCTGTCAAAGCTGTTTATATAGGAAAATGGCGTCACTTTGTTTTGCTTGGTTTATTCAGTGCCCTGACGGTATGCACAAAAGACCCTGCTGCAGGTTTTGTCATTGGTCTTGGTCTTGCCGTTTGGCTGGCGATGATAGGTGTGGCAAAGGATGCGGGCCAATCTTTTAAGAGAGGTTTGACTTGTATTTTCAGATTGAAAGTGCTGGCGGCGGTTTTGGTTGCGGGATTTGTCTTTGCACTGCTGAATGACCTTTTAACCTCGCCGAGCGCATTTTTCGAGCGAATGGATTTCTGGTTTAAGGTAGGTGCTGCCGGATATAATATAGGTTTCAGCGACCATTGGACGTTTCTAAAGAGAAACTTCATGTCTATTTATTATTCATTGGGCTGGCCATTATTGGCGGCGATTTTGGTTTCTGCAGTGTATTGTATTATCAGGTTCAGGTGGAAGTCGGCCTTTGGAATAGTGCCGGTTGTGGTTTTTTACATAGTTGTGATAGCACGTGTTCGCCTGAATATACCTCGGTATTATATACCGGGCTATGTTTGTTTTATGCTGCTTGTGGGCAAAGGCTTTGCTGAGCTGCTTCGGTGGAAAAAGCTGCCTTTAGCGGTTAGAATTCTGCCGATTGCCGCTGTCTATCTTCTCAGCGGGCTTTATTGTATCGGCATTGATTTGGAAATGATTAATGACAGTCGTTATAGGGCCGAAAAATGGCTTAAGACTCAGGTTACTCCGGCTGATACGGTCATAGCGATGTCGCAGCAGGCATATGCACCGCGCGTTCAAATGCTTGGCTGCAGGTCGAATTTCATCACAGCCAGACCTAAGGACGAAAAGCTTCTGCAACAAATCAGGCCTTTTGCAACCTATCTTGTTTTGCCTGAGAAGGAATTTGGTATGAGTTCGGCGTTTGCCCCGCAGTTTTTGGACAGGCTTCTTGCCGGCTCGTATGGTTACGAAGAGGTGGAGCGTTTTTCAAATAAGTATCTTTATCCGAAGAAAACGGTTTTTGGTCTGGCTGGCTGGCCCGTTCCTCGTTCAAAGCTGGTCAGTCCCGAGATAATCATCTTAAGAAGAAAGGATTGATTATGAAGCACGCGAAATTATTGTTGCATATTATTCTTTGCGTGTTGTTCGTGCTGCTGGTTGTTTGGAATGCGGCGCAGATTTTTGACGGGCGGCCGCTGCAGAAGGGCAACGATGCAAGTTATCACATCAGGACGGGATACAATCTTATAAATCATAAGACATATTCTTATAGATTGGGTGAAAACCTTAAACCTGATGCATATCGTGAGCCAACGATGGCAGCTTACATTGCGATGCTTGTCGGTGCCAGCAGCACACTCGGCAGTGTGGATGCTACAACAACATTAGCGGGAGGCGACGGGCTGGAAATACTTCGGTATGCTCAACTGCCGATATTAATTCTGACCGCTTTTGGGGCGATGTACTTTGTCTATCTGGTTACGAAAAATTTCTTCTGCAGCTATGTCGCCTTGTTATTGACCGGCTTTAGCTATTCGTTGTTTTTTTCCGCCTGGAGCGTTAACACCGAACATATGGCAGCGCTGTTTGTGACGGCCGCTTCGATATCTTTGTATGAAATCGTAAGGGGCAGAGGTAAAAAATACTTTGCATTCTTAGGTGTATCTTTGGCGCTGCTGGTTCTTACCAAAGCTGTGTTTATGTACCTGATTGTGTTCATTTTGATTTTTTTGGTTGTTCCTGGGTTGGCCGGGAAATTTGTAAAAAAGGAACTTATTGCAGGGCTGGTCATACTGCTGGCGGCGTATTTTGCGTTTGTTGGAAGCTGGATGGTGCGAAATTACATACACTTCGACAAATTTTACATAAGCGGCAGAGGCGGTAATATTTTATCGATACGTGCCGAATATGATATGATGAATAGCAGGGAATATTTCGGCTCTTTTCTCTTCTGGACGCCGGACAACTATGTACGCAAGAAATTAATACCGCGCTTTTTCGGGGAAAAAGCATTTCATCCGGGTGGTGCATTGGAACGGCTTCTCAGAAACAATTATAAGACCGGTTATCTGCGTCAGGCTACCAATAAGAGAAAAGAACTTATCGCTGCTTACGGTACCGGGATGGAGACTACTGTGATTGATAAGGAAATGCGGCGATATGCCAGGAACAAGATTTTAAGCCATCCGTTCCGGCATATTTTTGTAACGCTGCCTATCGCCTGGAAAGGGCTTTTCGTTGAGGACAGGTATTCTTTGTCGGTTCCTTTCAGTATGGTTTTAGTCAGCAGCGTAGGCATCAGTCTGGCGTATTTCGGGTCACTATTCTTTTTGGCAGGTTTGGGTATCAAAAGACGACAATGGGACCTGTTTTCAGTTAGTTTGCCGGCTTTGTACTTGTATGGGGTGAATTCGTTTTGTACGCACAATATTCCGAGGTATAATCAGCCGATTATCCCTGTTCTTATAGTTGCCCTGCTGATTGTGGTGCATTTGCTAATCAACAGAAAGAGCTGTTCGCGATAAGGAGAACATTCGTGAAATACTCTCATGGCAACTGGTACAAGAGATGGGGGCAGGCTAGGTATTTTGAGAGTTAAAAAAGAATTTTGTCATTTATTGTGTTCTTGGGAATTTTGCTCTAACTATTACAGTCCAGCTTATAAACTTGAGAAAGTTGGGCAAAATTTTATCAAGCATTGAATCTATAAAGACGGCTGCTTTGGATATTCTCGAAAACAGCCATTGTGGTCTCAATATCACTTCGCCGAAGGGAGTAGAAAAGAAACCGTCAAATCTGTATGAAATTTCTTCGAACCCATTCCTGTTTAGTAAATCAACCAACTCGGACGGCTTAAAGAAAATTTGGTCTGCAGAATAAGAACTGTCGATTTTTTTTCTAATCCACCTCATAAACTGGACAATAGGGTTCAGTCTGTGTGGTTCTATGGCCACGA
>CAZECQ010000002.1:0-37713 GCA_964510545.1 uncultured Pirellulales bacterium
TAGTTAAATGCAAAATGGTTGTAGTTTGGGTTGTCTTTTTTCAACCAGCATAATTCTTAGCTTGCCATAAGAATAAGAAACAAAACATCTTACATTCATTATACCATCTCTTATACGAACGTATGTTCAATCCTATTTATGCTAAAAATTTTTTAAATTTTATTTTTCGGAGAAAATTTGACGTCTGGTGCCTTCGTAATTCCTCAGAATCGATGTCTGTGGAATCATTTTGGAGACAGGGCAACAAAAGAGAAAGGGGATATATTGCCAGTAAGTTATGAGTTAGAATGTTATACACTCAAGCTCTGTCATAACAAATTTGTGTAAATCCAGTTGAGTTAAGGTTTGTCAGCTATAAACTTGCAATATCAAGGCTTCTTGCGGCGGAGGCTTCGTCAAGTCTGCTAACAGGTGCGGCGTTAGGTGAAGACTTTAACTTTTGCGGCTGGCTTTCAGCAGTCTTAGCAATTGTTATCATTGTGTCAATAAATTCATCGAGAGTCTCCTTGCTTTCAGTTTCGGTAGGCTCGATCATTAGTGCTTCAGGCACTATAGTAGGGAAATAAACTGTGGGTGGGTGAAAGCCGGCGTCGATCAGACTTTTGGCAACATCAATCGCATGAACGCCTTTTTCAACCTGGCGTGAAGCACTGAAGACACATTCATGTTTACAAAGCCCGGCATACGGCAACTCATAATATTTCTGCAATTTTATCCTGATATAGTTGGCGTTAAGCACCGCATTTTCAGCAATACGTTTTAAGCCTTCTTTGCCGAGCATCAGGATATAAACATAGGCCCGCAATATGACCCCAAAATTGCCATAGAAAGGAGCGATGTAACCGATTGATTTTGGCCTGTCATACTCCAGGGCATACGTGCCATCATTTCTTTTTACTACTATTGAAACCGGTAGATAATCGAGAAGCTTACCGGTGACACCAACGGGTCCGGCTCCGGGACCACCGCCGCCATGCGGTGTAGCAAAAGTTTTATGGAGGTTTAAATGAAGTATATCAAAACCAAAATCGGCTGGGCAGGCCTTGCCGATAATAGCATTTAAATTAGCTCCGTCATAATATGCCAGACCATCGACACTATGTATAATGTCACATATCTCTTTGATGTGAGGATTAAATATTCCCAGTGTATTCGGGCAGGTGAGCATCAGCCCTGCGGTTTGGTCATTAACCATACTCTTCAATGCGTCCAGATCCATAACACCGTTTTTATTGCTCGGTACCGTGACAACTTTGTAGCCGGCTATTGCGGCAGAAGCCGGATTTGTTCCGTGGGCGCTGTCGGGTATCAGAATTGTTGTTTTCTTATTGCCCTTATCGCAATGATAGGCGGCAATGATCATTATTCCGGTCAGTTCACCATGTGCTCCTGCTAACGGCTGCATGGTAAAACCAGCCATCCCCGTAATTTCACGAAGGAGCATATCCATTTCGTAAAGAACCTTTAACGCACCTTGAGTAAGCATTCCGCCCATACGCAATTGCGGCATCAAAGGATGCAGTTCAGCGAATCCGGGGAAAGCTACTATATGCTCGGCGACTTTAGGGTTGTACTTCATCGTACATGAACCGAGCGGATAGAAGTTGGTATCAACGCCGAAATTTCTGCGGGAAAGCTCTGTAAAATGTCTAACCACATCAAGCTCACTGAGTTCGACAAGCTCTGCATAATTTTCCCGCAATAATTCTTTCTTTATATCAATAGTCGTCGGAACATCGCTTTTTGCAGGCTGAACACCTTTTCGACCGGGAACACTTTTTTCAAAAATCAGTTTCATAGGACAGCCTCCAGTGCTTCTGCGAGCATACCAATTTCCTGTTTTGTTCTTTTTTCGGTAACGGCTATAAGCATAGAGTTTTCCATATTGTTATAATATCTGCTCAACGGAAATCCCGCAGCAAAGCCCTTTTCAATAAGAGAGCCTATTACTTCAGCGGCATCAGTTGGAAGATCGATTACAAATTCATTGAAAAACCACTTCCCCTTAAACCGTTGCTTAACAGCTGGTATTGAAGTAAGGCGTTGATAAGCATAGGATGCTTTATCAGCGCAGAGTTGAGCGGTTTCTTTTAATCCATCTTTACCGAGCAGCGACAGATATACCGATGCCGTCAGGGCGCATAGTGCTTCGTTTGAGCATATATTGGAAGTGGCCTTGTCCCTTCGGATGTGTTGCTCTCGTGTTTGTAATGTTAACACATAACCCTCTCTGCCTTTAGTATCTGTAGTTTTGCCAACTATTCGCCCTGGCATCTTGCGGACATATTTCATCCTTGTCGCCATAAAGCCCAGATATGGCCCACCGAACGACATTGGAATTCCCAAACTTTGCCCCTCGCCGGTAACAATGTCAGCACCCATTTCGCCCGGTGTTTTGAGGATTCCCAGTGAAATTGGATAGCATGAGACTATCAGCAGAGCTCCTTTTTTGTGGGCTGCTTCTGCGATTTCAGTAAAATCATCGATGCAGCCGAAGAAGTTCGGATTCTGCAATATGACCGCACCGGTATCTTCATCGAGCAAAGACATAATCTCATCACGATTTGCCAGGCCTGTGGTGCAATGGCTTTTGTCAAGTTCGATGTTGAGGTTTCGAGTGTAAGATTGGATCATCACTCGATAGATAGGATTAACGCTGTCATCGATGATTATCTTATTTCGCCTAGTTATACGCAGAGCCATCATCATCGCTTCATACAGAGCTGTGCCTCCATCATAGAGAGAGGCATTGGCGGCTTCGGTTCCACAGAGCCGGCAAATCATCGATTGATATTCATACATTCCCTGCAAAGTGCCCTGCGAAAGCTCAGGCTGATAAGGCGTATAAGCGGTATAAAACTCGCTTCGGGAAATAATAGAATATACCGCCGACGGGATAAAATGGTCATAAAAGCCGCCGCCGAGAAAACATGTAAGGTGCGTGGAGTTTTTTTGCGCAAGTTCGGCAAGACACTTGACCACCTCCATCTCGCCGACCTGGTCTGGCAGATTAAAATTCTCACGCATCAACTCCGAGCTGATATCGGAAAACAATTCGTCCATAGAAAGACCAATTTCGCTTAGCATCTGCTTTCGCTGCTGCGCAGTATTTGCAATAAAAGGCATCTGGCTATCCTTTCAATTGTTTTTCATATTCTTCAGCCTTCATTAAGCTTTCAAATTCAGCTATATCGTCAGCTTTGATCTTGATAATCCAGGCCTGTTCATATGGGTCAGCTTTGAACAATTCCAGATTTTCAGTTAGGCCCTCATTGATTTCCACAATCTCTCCGCTTACCGGAGCGTACAAATCCGAAGCTGCTTTTACCGATTCTATCGTACAGAATTCAGACTCTTTAACAACCTTGTCACCGACAGCGGGCAACTCGAGAAAGACTATATCGCCTAACTGTTCGATCGCGTAATCGGTAAGACCTACGGTTATAATGGGCGAATCTTTCTCCCGTCGTGCCCATTCATGTGATTGAAGATATTTTAATTCTTTCGGGACCATTTTTACCACCTGAGAAAATACAACATCAAATAAGTTGATGCAGCTTTTCCATAGCCGCATCAAATTCCTTGCCTGAGAAACTATATTTCATATCAGTAAAACGTGCCCTGAATCTGGCCACTTCTTCTTTAACGTTCTTTGCTCCAACAACGTCCAGAATCAATTGAGCAAGTTCTTGAAAATCTTTTTCTTCCATCCCGAATCGCGTCATCTCCGCTACACCCATTCTCAGACAGCCGGCCGCTGTAAATCCCTCTTCTTCCGGGGCAGCCTGATAATTGACAATAATATTGTTGTCCTCCAGACGCCTGGCTATTTCCGGCCCATTGCTGTACCCAACTTTCAAAATGACCTGATGCGTTTCGGTATAATCGATGTCCGGGTCTCCAGCAACGTCTAATCCATTCTCTTTCAACGCTAAGGCGAATGTTTTGGCATTAGCTAACACTTTTTTCTGATACTCGTCCTTGAAGCGATTCATCTCATAAGCTGCCATCAGCAATCCCAGCAAAGTCCCCAGATGATGATTGCTCACGCTGCCGGGAAAAGCCCTTCGGCGAACCGCTTCCCACAGAGGCCAGCGGAGGTTGTCTCTTTGATAATCGGAAGCTACTATTCCTCTCTGCGTACCGAAAAAAGTCTTATGCGTCGAGCCGGTAACAATATCCGCGCCTTCCTTGAAAGGCTGCTGGAAATACGGCCCAACCAGCCCTAAAACGTGCGCCATATCGTACATAATTACGCAATCCAGCGACATCTCATCAACGAAAGAACGTATTTGTGCCACAGGTTCTCTATGCAGCGTTACGCTCTTTCCTAAAATAATTAGCTCAGGTTTATATTCTGCTATTATTTCGCGACAGGCAGCAACATCGATTTTATAAGGGTTCTCAGCTAGTACAGGAAAATTAACCACAGCAGGCCTTTCGGTTTTTGAATCGTGCGCCACAAAATCCCGCAACGTACCCATCGGCTGAGCACTGAGATGCCCGCCCTTTATAATATGGTGATTCAATACCCGCCCAATCCTTCTCGGCTCGGCCTTTCGGTTCGACCTGTTTATATAATCAACCAAAGCACTGAAAACCGCAGCATTGGCCATTTGACCACTGATAAGGCGGACCTCGACTTCTGAGCATCCAAGGAAGATTTGCATTTGTTCTTCCAGAAGTCTTTCAACCTCAGCAATAAAATCTGTACCCTGATAATAAAAAACCTCAGCCTCTGCAAAAGCTTTCACAGCCTTATGCTCAGCATATCGTCCTGCCGGGTCCATTATCGAAAGCAGCCTTGTCATAGGCGACGGCGTCTGCTCAGACGGGATAAGATTGACGCATTGCTTTTGCCGCCAGAGTGTATTATCAATTGTTTCGCCAAGCAATGTCATCACCTTTGTTCGCAGGTCATTAGCTGTATCAGCGGACTCTTTTTCCTTATAAATATTGTTGTACATAATAGCTCTGGCATAGGGTGGTGCTTCACTCCTCAAATGGTAAGGCACGACAACGGCGTTGGTTTTTTTGCCTCTTATTTCAATCTCCAGTTCGCTGCCTTCAACAATATCACTATCCAGCAAAGCCAGGCATATTGACCGCATCTGCTTTTCTTCGGTCAGCTCGCTCTGCAGCCCTTCTCCGGCACACGTAAAATATGGCACCATAGTCCCGCTGGTGACATACCCTGTGCCCTTGCCGTCCTTAAACACATTGCTGCCGGCCCGTGCAACACCCTTACCAGATACCGCTACCGGCATTATAATTCGAGGCAAATCCCCGATAAGCGAATAATCACCTTTTTCGATTCTCTGAAAAGTTTCAAATTGCCTGCTCAATGCCTTTTTTCCAATGAAATCTAGTTTCAACGGCGAGAAACTGACCGCAAATTTGGCCAATCCACAAGCAAAAATTGGTATCTCGCATCCGGAAGGGTCCTCACCCAACTCGTGACCGTACAGAGGAAGCCCCGCCTCAAGCCGCAAAGTATCGCGCGCTCCCAGCCCAACCGGCTCAGCTCCCCCCTCAATAAGTAAATCCCAAACGCAAGGCCCATCCGCAACATTTATGAAAAGCTCAAAACAGATTGGCTCGCCCGTATAGCCGGTCCTTGCGATCGAAACCGACTTGCCGTTTATTGTTGCCGTGCTGAGGCAGTTTCTCAAAGGCTCCGGCAGTTGGCCTGAGTCTATCAGAGGGCTCAAGAGCTGTTTGGATTGTGGCCCTTGCAGGCTCAACATTACCAACTCTTCGGTGCGGTCGAACATCTCAACATGCTCAAAATCCTTGACCATACTCTCAAAGTGTTCCCAGTCCTTTTCCAGGTTAGCTGCGTTTACCACCAGCAGATATTCATCTTCAAGAAAGTGATAAAGATATGCATCGTCTATTGCGCCTCCGGTGTTATTGGGGATGAAAGTGTACTGACTTTGACCGACCTCTAATGCCGCTGCGTTATTGGACAATACATGTTGCAGGAACGATAGAGAGTCTTTACCACGAAACACAAATCTACCCATGTGTGAAACATCGAACAAACCAGCACCTCTGCGAGTTGCCAAATGTTCATACACAATCCCTTTGGCGTATTGTATCGGTATCTCCCAGCCGGAAAATTCTACATTCTTTGCCCCGCAATCAAGATGCCTGTCATAGAAAACCGTTTTTCGTAACCGCTGCATAATTAAATCCTATCCTTATGATACCATTTTCTTCTCACAAAAAAAACAGAGAGACTTATCAGATATCACGTCCAATACGTCCCTCTGTCCTTTTACCTGAGAGAATTATCCCTTCGGTTTCCATTCACTAAGAAATGGAATCTCCAGAGGCCCGTCAGCTTAGGATACTTTTGCCTGAGAGTTTTCCGGTTATTTTAGCCGGTTGCACCTTCGGCTCCCTTGAAATTGAGTCAAGGGTATCTCTCCTGAGCATCTTCCGAGTCACAATATTCAATTTTGCATATATTCTATACGACTGGCACGAAACAGGTCAAATTATTTCTATCAGTGTTCTTCGAATATTAAATGTATAAATCCCACAGCTACGGGATTCAGCAAGACCGAATCGCAGTTTTTTCGGTAAGAACAAGCCGCTGTCCCGGCACAGCGGGAAAGCGGCTTCGGCTTGAAAATGTTCGAAATTCTTAACTTACTTCTTTTGTTTCTGCTTCTGCTTCGGCCTCGGGCGTTTCGGCTTCTGCTACTTTAGCAGCAGCTGCTGCAGCTTTTTCCTTTCGGCCTGAATGGCTCTTGCGGTTGGCAACTTTCGGCAGAGCTAATACCGGGTCACCCTCGACCCACTGTTCTTCATCTTTTAGTCTTTCGATGCGCTCGGGTCGCGACAAAACATTTCGGTGGCGCTCCAGGGCGCCTTTTATTTTTAATGAAGGGTCAATTGACATCCAAAAATCTCCTTGTAACTACTTTAATTTCTTGCCGTATGCATCTTTGAAAAAGTGCGGTGCAAAAGTTTCATAGCCCTTCGGAGCCTTATTTCTATATTGGGCTCCGACTTTGATAATTTTCTGTTTGGCTCTGTATCCGGCAGTGCCGGGCTTGTCCGGGTTTTTTTCATATCTTTCTTTCGTAATTAAAAAATAACGACCGTTTTCTATTATAATTTCCGTTTCGATGCCGTAGTTGGCAAAATGCTCCTGGACCGGTACCAAATCCGCTTTGGCCTTATACTCAACCAAAACGATGACATTATCGGTTGTCAGCGGTGCCGCAGCTTTTGTATTGAGAAGACCATCTTTCCAATCAGTTTTGCCAGCACTAATTGCCGATTTATCAATATCTGCAGTTGGCGTTTCGGCCTTAGCTTTGATTGGACCGCCTTTTACATTCTGCCGGCTGGCAGAAAAGCTGGTAATCTGCGAATTACCTGCACGCTGGCCCAGCCTAAAAACAACCAACAGCAACAAAATAATTCCCAGCAGCACAGCAATTGCAAGCTGGTACGGCATTGAAAATTCAACTCTGCCGGTATTAAACTGCACGATTTTCGGTCTTCTCGGCCATTCTACCTTCTTCTCGGGCATTTGAATTTCAGCTTCTTCAGTGGGTGGCTCATCGCTGACAGTTTTGAGCCGATGCAGCTTTTCCACAATTTTGCTGTAACGGCTCCTTGAAGCACTCTTACCTATCACCTCATACAAAGACATTCTTTTGCGATTCCGCGCCATAGCAAAACCAACTGAACTTCAAAATATACGTCAACCAACGAACCTGCTGCTTACAATATATAACAGCCAACAAATCAATAACTAATTAAGAGCCTATAACAAAATGACTCTGTATTCAAGCGGCTTATTTTCCGTCTGGCCGGCGTCAGGCTGAATCGAGAACCTTTCAATGTTGCCTGCTTCGCCTTTCTTGCCAGACGAAAAAACGCTCGCTTTCGGTACAACGATTCATTTTGTTAGAGGCTCTAAGAAGCGAAAGTTATTTCTACAATATTTCAATATAAATTTCAACTATAAACCGGCAATATTTATAGCAGGGTATCTTCAATCATACGCTTATGTAACAGCAACAACAGGGGGCAAAATCGGGAAAAATCAGCATAAACCACCCAAAAATGCTCATTTTTTGAACAAGATGCTGCCGCCGGTCAGCACTTTATTTTACTGCAGATTTTTTACGTTAAAAGGATTTTGTTTTTCAGGTGCTCAGGCATAATCAATAAAAACCAGTCCGTGCAGCGGTTGGTCTCGACTAACGACTATCCACCGTGTTTTCTTCTTTTTTTAGGCTTAAGCCACTTTTGATAATCGGGAACATAATATGGCGCATTATATTCGGTGATAGAGCCAATCTTTGCTTCCGGAGAGCTATACTGCCCATCCTCCAGCTTCATCGGCCTGCAATGACCGTCAACAAATACAACATTAGCTCTATTATTGTGGCGAAAGCAGGTAGTAGGATGCCCATTTATTCCCCATTCCGTCGCGTCGAGGCTAAGCTTGTAAGGCGGGTCGAGCAGTGCGATGTTCTCAACATCCGGGTTCTCACCGGTATCATCCCAGTCCAGCAAGGTATCGGCAAAAGCTATGACCTCGGCCGGCTTAATTACGGTTGTTATCTTTTGCCAGGGACGATATGTTATCTGTGACCAGGGACTTTTTGGCGGGCTTAGATAGTAGCCATTATATCCATAAGTACTTGTAATCCACTGCGGCCCGTCCGGTACCCAGCCAGGTTTGCTCTGAAGCCCGTAGCTGCCGTAACGCTGTGCCGGGCATTCATAAACACTTTCCTTCTTAAGCTCGCTCTTCAAATAAGGCCAGATGAAACCCTTCGTGTGGTCAATGCCATCAGAGAGCTTCCGCCCCCACCAGTAGGTATCGGGCTGCTCAAATAAAGGCATAGCATAATCGTCGTAATCATTGGCGTAACACGCAAAAGCAAGACCAAGCTGTCTCAGATTGCTCAGACAGACAACTGTCCTCGTCTGAGCCCTGGCACGATTCAGCGCAGGAAGCATTATAGCCATCAGCAAAGCAATCGTGCCTATGACTACCAGCAGCTCAATCAGCGTAAAAGCCTTCTGCCGGGCACCGGATGAACGATTATTACTGAACATAACAGCGCCTCTCAATTTAATTGTTTGTCCCACTGGCCTGCCAGAATGGAAAAATCAATCGAATCAATGTCTCCATCAAGGTCCAGGTCCGAGCGGACAGTGCCGACAGGCCCGTCGTAAAGCCATACTTTAATAAACTCACCCATATCATTCACATCGACCCTATCATTTTTGCTGATGTCGCCCAATAACGCCGGCTGCTGGAATTTATACAAACCGTTTTGGCCGATAGTATAAATACTGTCACAGGTCACCGCCGGGCTGTTGCCGCAGCCGTCATAATTGTCGATTATAAAATTAGGGTCGTCCGGTATTAAATTGGAATCGGCCGCCGTTATTGTAACATCAAAAATATACAGGTCTGTATACGCCCCAAAGAAGTTTCCTCCCGTTGGAATCGCCCCGACATATAACTTGCCATTGGCGTAAGCGGGCTGGTTCGTCCAGCCGCCCACAAGCATACCGGCGCTGGTTTCCCAAAGCTTGCCGGCCCTGTCACCGTGGTCAAGATACGCCTCGACCTTCGGGCGAGAACCATAACCTTCGAGACCGCCGGTAATATAAATCTTATCACCCACAACAATCGGCATCGACTCGGTTCGCTCAACATCGGTAATCCAGACAACATTACCATCACTACAATCAATCTTACATAGCACCGAGTTGTCCTCTCCGCCAAAAAAATTATAACTTGCAGCATACAAATACCCCTGCTTCGTCACCGTCACCCCACCGAAAAAACCGACAAAATTCGCATCGGTACTCTGCCACAGTTCCGTCGGGGTATTGGCCTCGGCATCGTAGGCATATATAGTGCCGGTAGTATTGGTTGTTCCTTTCATACTTGAGACATAAACAACGCCGTCTTTATAAGCGGGTGTATTTCCACTGCTGCCGCCTATCGCGTCCGCCCAGACAATCTGGCCCGGCTCATAGCGATTGTTCGGCTCATTCGCATCAAGGTTGATACAGTAGAGTTTGCCTGTTGTGCCAGAACCGTCATAATCGGTAATAAACGCCCGGGCATCAGAAATATCAACCGCAGCACAAACAGATGCGTTGACTATAAAGCTATCCAATTGCGTCGCCCATAACTGTGTGCCACTATTGGCATCCAGTGCAAATACCTTATAGCCCGAGCCAATCAGCACTGTGTTATGCTTCGTATCTATGCAGGGCGTTGACCACGAATCCCAGATGGCCTTGTCAATAACTGTTGCCCACTCAATTTCGCCCGAGTTGCAGTCATAAGCTACCACCTGGCTGTGGGTATAATCATAAGTATCTGGAACCGAATCATTTGGTTCAAAATACTTAGCGTACGCATAAACCATTTCATTATAGACGACTGGCCCGCTGGCACCCTCAAGCTCTACATAATAGTTTGGGTCCTGTGGGTCTTCGTCGGCAATCCACGCCACGGTGTTGGCGTCAATCGTATTTGGCCCGTCAACTGCAATTGAGTTTCGATTCGGCGTGTGTCCATAACTCGGCCAGTCCCCAGCCCCGGCAACTGCACACGATGCAGTTAAAAGTAAAACAACTAAATTCATCCATCTCCTTGAAACCATATTTTTTTCCTTTCTTTTATGCTGCCCCTATCGCGAGGGCGCTGACAAATAATAAAAAAAGCCGCTGTTCCCACGATTGGAAACAGCGGCTTTTAATTACCACTTGCCAAAAACCCCTTTACTCAACGCAACTCCGCTTCAAGGCGCAGGGGCCGCAGGGTGTTCCAAATCGCGAGAACACAATATATGCAACTAACCACAGGCAGGTTTTCTGACTTGCGTCTTACCTGGGGACTCCTTCCCACCCGGTGCTGTCTTTTACAGTACAAAAACAGTGCCAGGGCAGTGGACAAATGTCCCTCGGATTTCCGAACTATTTCGGAGCAGGCGCTCACAGCGGCGCGTCCGTTTACGGCTTTGAACCGTATTCCCGTTTGACTATCCAAAAGCATTATGCTTTCGGACCTGCGGTCAGGTTATTTTCTTTTCAAAGAGCTTCTCTGCTGTTTTTTAGCAAACCACTGGGTGCTCTTCAAGTTAAAAACAAAAATTATTACTGTTTTAAATAAATAATTATACCGGCCATTATCAGGATGGCCAGAGTACAAACCCCCATCGCAATAATAAACACCCACATAAAGCTTTTGCGCTGCCGGGACATGATGTATTTGAGATACCTGTCGCTGGCGGCAAAGGTTTTGCTCATCTGGCAAATAGCGTCTGCGTGACTGATAGTACTCTGGTCCAGGTTGCCCAATGTCTCGCCGAACTTGTTAAAACTTTCGGTCATCTGTACATCGGTATCGGCTGCCGCGGCAAGCTGATGGTCGATATTGGCCAAGGCGTCGGACTGCTTGGCGGTTTCGGTGGGGATTTTTTCGACGGCCTCTATAAACTGCTGATTTTTGGTTGCGGTCGCCTTTAACTGTTCGAGCATCTGCTCGGTTAATTCCTTTTGATTTGCCACGACATCAGGAAAACTCTCCATCAATCTCGGCAGCTTATTCATATGTTCCATCAAACCCTCATGCTGACCAATCTGACGGTTCAGGTTCTCATTGATGCCTTTGAGCTGGCCAATCAGCTCATTAAAACCCTCCTGCAGTTTTTCAAGCGATTCGGTCTTGCCGCTCGGCTGAACCGCCTTTACTACAACTTTATTATTCTGGGGCGGTTTTTCGTCTTGCTCTTCGCTTTGGTTTTGGACGACCCGTTTTCCGCCGGACAACTCCACAACATCCTGGCTCGCGCTGATTAGCCCTTCATCGTTTATCTGGTGCGAATAATCTGCATCAGAAGACAGTCTCTGCGACTTGAGCCAATTGTTCGTTTTTGACCAGAGTTCCTTCAAAGCCATCTTCAAAGCCCCTTAAAGGCACATAACTTTCTTCGCTAAAGATAGATTATATAAAAAAGTTTTCCTGCTGCAAACTTAATTTATTTTTGTTATATTACCGCCAAAATCCACCACAATTCGAAAGGCCGAGAAATGAAATTAGTTACATATTGCAGAAATGAGTCAATTTCATCAGGAATCCTTACTTCCGAGGGGCTGATTGACATTCCATCGGCCTGGCAAGGCCCAAATCCACCCAGAAGCGTAAAGGAGATTCTAAAAAGAGGCCCTTCCTGTCTTATCAGGCTGGCTGAGTTGGCAGACGCAGCAAATTCTTACACACCTCTTGAGTCGGTAAAACTGCTTGCGCCGATACATCAGCCGGGAAAACTGCTTGCATTAGCGGGAAATTACAGCGAACACATCAAAGAGGCAGGTCGAGAGCTTGGCCTATCCGATTCGCCCCGCGAATCGACCGTGCCAAGGCCGTTCCTTATTCCCGCAACCGCCATTACCGGCCCTGATACAGAAATACCCTGGCCGCCTTACAGCAAAGAAATTGATTACGAAGTCGAACTGGCCATCGTCATCGGCAAAGAGGCCAAATGCGTAAAGCCGGACAACGCCCTTGGATACATCGCCGGCTATACCATCGCCAACGACGTATCAGCACGCAGTGTAACTTTTACAAAGAACCGCAAAAAGCGTCCGTGGGACGAGTTCTATGACTGGCTCAACGGTAAATGGGCTGACGGCTTCCTGCCGATGGGGCCGTTCCTGCTCACAGCAGATGAAATAGGCGACCCGCATAACCTCGATATGGCCCTTACAGTCAACGGTGATGTTCGGCAGAA
This sequence comes from uncultured Pirellulales bacterium, assembly GCA_964510545.1. Classification (GTDB taxonomy): domain Bacteria; phylum Planctomycetota; class Phycisphaerae; order Sedimentisphaerales; family Anaerobacaceae; genus CAYXPG01. The sequence continues at coordinate 12,795 of CAZECQ010000002.1, forward strand.
CTCCAATACTTCACACATGATTTTTAAGGTAGCTGATATTGTTTCGTTTTTAAGCTATTTAATGACGCTTGAGCCCGGCGATGTCATTGCTACCGGCACGCCAGCCGGCGTTGCAAAGGCCACCGGAAATTACTTACAGCCCGGCGACAGCATCGAATGCACCATCGAAAAACTCGGCACACTAAAAAACACCCTCGGCCCCCAGCCGGAAAAGTTCTTTGAACCGCTGGAATAGCAGATAATACCAATCACGCTTGAAAATTGTGAGGTGCTTCTGCAAGTGCCGGCCGGTGAAAAAAAGAGCATAAGGTTTAGAGCTTATACCCTTTTTGATTATGCTGTCGGCTGATTACCATCGCTCTTTGATACTGTTTTGTGCTCGAGGAAGCCTTCGAGCTTGCGTGCCCTTACCGGATGCTGCATTTTGCGTATGGCCTTTGCCTCGACCTGCCTGACCCGTTCTCGTGTCACTTTGAAGATTCTGCCGACCTCTTCGAGCGTATACGTATAGCCGTCACCAATTCCATATCTGAGTTTGATAATCTCGCGCTCGCGATACGAAAGAGTTTTGAGGACAATGTCAATTCTTTCCTTGAGCATTTCCTGCGTCGCCGAGGCCACGGGCGAATCAACATCATCATCTTCAATAAAATCGCCGAAGTAGCTGTCTTCGCTTTCCCCTATTGGCCTGTCGAGACTGATAGGATGTTTTGAAATCTTCAGCACTCGTCGCGTTTCTTCCACAGTCATCTCGGCTTCGATGGCTATTTCCTCGACCGTCGGCTCTCTACCAAGTTTTTGAAGCAGATTTTTTCCGGCGTTTCGCAGCCGACTCATAGTCTCTATCATATGCACAGGTATTCGAATCGTGCGGGCATGGTCGGCGATAGCGCGCGTAATCGCCTGACGAATCCACCAAGTTGCATAAGTGCTGAATTTGTATCCTCTTCGATATTCATACTTATCCACCGCCCTCATCAGCCCGGTGTTGCCCTCCTGAATTATATCGAGGAAGCTCAGGCCTCGATTGCGGTATTTCTTGGCGATTGAAACCACCAGCCTGAGATTTGCGCTCGAGAGAGTTCGTTTTGCGTCTTCATACTGCTCGAAGACCTTGTCGATTACCCTGAGTCTTTTTTCAAGCTGTCTTGGGGTTTCCATTACCAATTCCTGAAGCCCGGACAGTTCCTGCATGATTGCATCGATATCCTCACTGGTATACTCCCCGTTGGGTCCATCCTCGATAATTTTTTCCAGTTGTTTCATCTTGTGGCGGATGCCCTGGAGTTTGTTTTTCATTGGCTGAATCCTGCTGGTTCGCAAGCTGAGTTCCTCCAAGAGCGTTGCGATTTTTCTTCTGTTCCTGTGTATCCTTTTGAGGATTTTCTTTGCATCAGCCGTCTCCTGCGCCCCCAGAAATTTAATGAATAGTTTTTGATTGAGTTTTACAAGTTTATTTACCGTTTGTATGTTTTCCGGCATCCGCTTTTTTATTATGGACCTTATAAGGTTTTCAGCGGTATTAATTTTCATCGTTCTGTCGAACGACAATGTCCCTTCATACACCTGCTGGAGTATATCGACGGCGTTTCTTGCGCAGTAGTCGCTTTCGAGCATTTTTCTACGAAAGGCCATTCTGGTCAGCTCAATCTTCCTTGCCAGAGTAATCTCACTTTTTCTTGTGAGCAGGGGAATCTCGCCCATTTGGGTCAGATACATTCGAATGGGGTCGTCTATCCGCCTTTCGACCTGTTCGCCGATGAGCTGCTTTTCGAGCAGTTTATCCTCTTTGAGCTGCTTGACACTTTCGCTTTCTTGTTCATCCAGGGCCTGCCGGGGTGTTTCGAAATCATCTTCGGCCTGCTTTGGGACATCAGCTTCGTCAAGCAGGGTGACTCCCATTTCATCGAGCGTTGCCAGCAGACTGTCCAGCTTTGCAGGACTGACAGCTTCCTCGGGCAGATATTCGTTCATCTCGTCATAAGTAAGGTATCCTTTTTCCCTGCCCTTTTCAATAATCGCCTTTATCTGCTGTTCAGCGTTTTTGGGCTGAGCGCTTGGCACGGGTTCCGGTTTAGGTTTGGGGTTATCAGTGCTGGCATCCGGTTTTTTCGTTTTTATTCTTTTTTTGGCCATATGGGGAAACCCTAAAACGTTAATTGATTATCGTTTTAATTTTTATTCCATTAAGAAATCGTTCGCTATTTCATACCGACGTTATGTGGATTTTGTTTTTCGGTATTTTCGGAAAAATCCCGCAAAAACCGGCTCTGGTCCTGTATCGTTTTTATCTCACTTTTTCTTTGCCGGAGCTGGTGACGATTTATTGCGCTCAAGGCACCATTTAAGCGAGATTTAAAATTGGCTTTTTCCTCTCCTTGTCGGGCTAACTGGGTAATACATTGGCCCATTTCCACTGATTCGGCTTTAGCCAATATTTCCACAAGCGATGCTTTTGGTCTGCTGTTAAGCGTTTCAAATAACACATCTGCTGTTTGGCTCAATATCGGCACGTCAAAAGTTTCTGCTGTAATTTTTTGTTTTACCAGTTTAAAAAGTTCCGGCTCATTAAGCAGTATTTCCAAAATTTCTCTCTGGGCAGCGGCAAAGAATCCTTCCCCAAGGTCTATTTTCACTACTTTTTGATTTTCGCTCTTGTAGCTTGCGTTTCTTTGTGCCCTTGAGAGCCTTTTTGAGAGTTCGGCATTTATCTCTTTGGCGCTAAGGCCGATAATTTCCGAAAGCTGATTAACGATTAATCCTCTGTCTATGGCCGCCATATTGCCTGACTGCATACTCACAACTACGGTTTGCAGGAATTCTTCGACGGCTGCCTTCTTGCCGGCAAAAGTTTCATCGGCTCCGAAGGTTTCGGTCAGCCTGTTCCATTTGAACCTGAAAACATCTTCAGCTTCTTCGACCAACTTTTCGAATGGCTCTTTGCCTGCCTCCAAAAGGAAATCACATGGGTCCTTGTGCTGCGGTACCGAGGCGAGTTTGATATTTATATGCTGCGAGAGACACACATCGAGCGCCCTGTTGGCTGCTTCAATGCCTGCGGTGTCACTATCGAAAACCAGAACTATCTTTTTGGCATATCGCCGCAGGATTCGCGCGTGGCCTGTCGTAAAACTTGTGCCCAGTGTTGCAACGACGTTTTTGCAGCCTTTCGTGTGTGCCATTATGCAGTCGGTATATCCTTCGACGAGAACCGCCGTTGCCGAAGAGACAATTCTATGTCTTGCCTGCTGGAGGCCGTAGAGCGAATTGCTTTTGTCAAACAAAACGGTTGTTGGCGAGTTTATGTACTTTGGGCCTTTTTCATCCAATGTTCTTCCGCCGAAACCGATAATACGCCCAGTAACATCCGCGATTGGAAACATCAGCCGGTTTACAAATTTATCGCTGTGGCCGGGAGCCCGGCCTGTAATAAGACCTGCCTGGGCCAAAAGTTTAACCGGTATCCTGTGGGTTTTGGCAGCGTCGAGTAAATTATTTTGAGAACCAGCCATGCCGATTTGCCATTTTATAACGCTCTCGATTGGTATTTTTCTTTTGGCGATGTAATCACGGGTGGTTTTGCCCTTTTTTTCGTCCATCAAGTTCTTGTGGAAGTGTTCGGCTGCCCAGGCATTGACCTTTGCCAGTTTGTTTGGGTCGATTTCTGCTGACTTTTGAGCTTTATCTTTTACGTTTTTTGTGAATTTTAGTTTTATGCCTACGCGTTCGGCCAATCTTTCTATTGCCTGTGGAAAAGTGAGATTTTCTCGCATCTGGACAAACTTTAACACGTCCCCGCCTGCACCACAGGCAAAACACTTAAAAATCTGCTTGGTGCTGTTGACATACATGCTCGGGCGATGGTCATCGTGGAAAGGGCACAGGCCTACCATTTCCCGCCCTTTTTTTGCCAGACTAACGTGCTCGCCTATCACGTCAACGATATCGTTGGCCTGCTGAACCTGATAAATCGTATTATTGTCAAATGATACCGGCATACCAACTGCGACTTACTTATCGTTTCCCAAACCCTAATTTTTCTACAACAAAACGTCTCTGACCAAATCTGAAGCTGTAGTTGGCCCGCCGAGTCTGTTTCTTAATTAATACCCTAGGCTGCGAACCAGCAAAATGTTGTCCCACCAAACCTCAAAGTTAGCCTCAAACCTCCATTCATAAATGGCTGTCTATTAATAATATAGTCCGATTTGCCAAAAAGTCAAGTTGCCCGCTTAAAACCTCATATTAATACTGTTAAAGGGCATTTACTACCCTTTTGGACACCTGGTTAGATAGGACTGGCAGCTACAAAGCAACGTTAGGATTTGTGTATTAGCTCCGGGGTTTTGGGTAATTTGGGCGTTTTTTTTACTTTTGCGGCAGGCCCTTCGACCCTTCGGCGCTACTCAGGGCAGGGAGAAAAAGGTTCTGCTGGTGGCGGTTACTGCCTTGGCAAAATCAGTTAAATCCATCTCTTTTAGCCGGGCCAATCGCTCGGAGGTGTGAATCATAAGGGCCGGCTCATTGATTTTTTGCTTTCGCATCGGTTCAGGCGACATATACGGACAGTCTGTCTCAATCATAAGTCTGTCGGTCGGAACGATTTTAGCACTCTGGCGGGCCAAATCAGCATTTTTGAAGGTAACGACTCCGGTAAAAGAGATGTAATAGCCCCGGTCCAAAGCTACCTTTGCCTGCCTGGGCGAATAGCTGAAACAGTGAAAAACAACCTTTTTAACGTCGCTGCCAAAGTCCTCCAGAATATCCATAGTCTCATCGAAGGCCTCCCTCGAATGTATAATCACCGGCAAATTCATTTCGGCGGCGATTTTAAGCTGGGCGGCGAAAACCCTTCTCTGGACGGGTCGTTCGGAAAGATTGTAATGAAAATCCAGACCCATCTCACCAACGGCAACGACTTTTTCATTTTGTGCAAGCTCTTTTAACTGCCTGATTGTCTCGGCGGTTACGGTCTTTGCATCGTGGGGGTGAATTCCAACGGCAGCATACATATTTTCACACTTTTCGGTGATTTCGATGACTTTTCGGTTCTGCTGCGAATCGGTGCCTACTGTTATCCAGCCGGTTACCCCGGCTGCTATGCTGCGCTCGATAACGGCATCGAGAACACCGATTAACTGCTTAAACGTCAAATGACAATGTGTATCAATCAGTTCCATTATTCTTACATCATGAAGGCGTTTTCGTAATGTCTTATCTGTACCGGACCGGTCCGGCCAAGCACTATCGCAACGACATCGAAGCGGTATGGCCTGACCTCTATATTGTTCGCTGCAAGAAAGTACCGGGCGGTCCTTTTCAATTTATGCTGTTTGGCAGAAGTAATAACTTCTTCGGTTGGCGTTAAGCTTTCATCAGCCCTGGTCTTTACCTCGACAAAAACGATAGCACTGTTGGGAGAGACCATAATCAGGTCGATCTCGCCGGTCTTGCAGGAAAAATTTCGGGTGAGGGTTTTAAGGCCTTTTCTTCTGAGGAATTTTTCGCAGCGCCTCTCGCCCCATTGCCCGAGCAGTTTGGCATCGGTGAGCAGACGGCTTCTATTGAACAGCAAAGGAAGCAATTCCTGTCCCCTCCGGCATTATTTTGAAATGGTGTGCTCGCTGTGGCGTTGAGAAAGTTTGACCGCTTTGCCCGTCCGCTTTCGAAGGAAATACAGCTTTGCACGCCTTGTTTTACCGCTTCGAATTGGTTTTATATCCATCACATTCGGCGAGTGAAGCGGGAAGATTCTCTCCACGCCCTCACTACCCACAACCCGCCTTACTGTAAAGGTCTCGTTAATGCCGCGCCCTTTACGGGCTATCACGATGCCGGTAAATACCTGAATTCGCTCCTTACTGCCTTCTCTGATTCTGCAGCGGACATCGACTGTATCGCCTACCTCAAAATGCGGTATATTCTTTTTGATGCTTTTATTTTCAACAGCATCCAGTAATTCTGTTTTCACCGGTTTATCTCCTGTTTTTTTGTATTTAGCAGCTCGTAATCAGCAATTCATCGACTTAATTTTACTCGAATCATACAATATAACTGTTTTTGTACTGAAAACAAGAACTTTTTCAAAAGTTGCGGTATTTTTGCAACCTGGGTCGATTTTAGCTGGTTATTTACCATTTTTTGGCGGCTTTACAGGCCAATGTGGTGAATCGGTGCGGGCGGTTTTCAGATAGGCCTCGATTTCAGCAACTATTTCAGGGTGTTTGGCGGCGATGTTGTTTTTCTCGGCAATGTCGGTTTTCAGGTTATAAAGCTCTAAAGGCCCGGTCGGGCTCAGGCGCACCACCTTGAAGTCGCCCATCCGCACCGCCAGATAGAAACCTTTTTTCCAGTGAAAAAATTCCCAGTACAAAAACTTATGCCTTTTCTGCCTGTCATCCCGGCCCAGCAGAGTTGGAACCATCGATATGCCATCGATATCTTCCGGTGCGCTGACACCGGCCAGTTCGGCGCAGGTGGGCAGAAAGTCCCAGAAGGCGGAGACGTGGTCGCTTTCAGCAGTCGGTTTGATTTTGCCCGGCCATCTCACAACCAACGGTGTGCGGATGCCACCTTCGTACATATCGCGTTTGCGTCCCCGCAGCAGGCCGGAACTGTCAAAACGACCCTCCCACCGCTGTGCAGCCCCATTGTCAGAACTGAAAAATACTATCGTCTTCTCGTCTATGTTCAATTTCTTTAATAAATTCATAATCCGCCCGATGTCTCTATCCATTCGTGTAATCATCGCCGCATGCACCTTTTCTTTTTTCGCCCAGGGCCTGTCCGAATAAGGTTCGGTGCTCGGAATTTCATATCTTGCGTGCGGGATAGTGTATGGCAGATACAGGAAAAATCGCCTGTTTCTGTTTTGCCTGATGAAATCCAGCGCTTCGGCGGTGAAAAGGTCGTGGCTATAGGTGCCCTTTTTGCCGGCTTTGTTTTTTTCGAGTATGACTTTTTTACCGTTTTTCCAAAGATATTCGGGGTAGTAGCTGTGGGCCTTTCTCTGGCAGAGATAGCCGAACCAATGGTCGAAGCCCTGTTTATTTGGAACACCTGAGGAACCCGGCCCGCCGAGCCCCCACTTGCCTACAACGGCGGTAATGTAGCCGGCCCGCTTGAGCACTTTGGCAACCGTTATCGTTTCAGCGGCTATGGGATACTGCCCCTCCGGCTTTATTTCCCTGTTGCCGCGAACCGCAGTATGGCCGGTGTGCAGGCCGGTCATCAAAACGCAGCGGGAAGGAGCGCATACCGTGCTGCCGGCATAATGCTGCGTAAAGCGTATGCCCTCGGCGGCAATCCTGTCGATATTGGGTGTCTTAATGTGCTTTTGTCCGTAGCAGCCCAAATCGCCGTAGCCCAAATCGTCCGCTAAGATAAAAATGATGTTAGGCCGTTGTGTTTTGTTGGCTATGGGGCCGGCAAGTTCGCTTTTACAACCGCTAAAAGGTATTAATCCCGCCGCAGCCCCACCGGCCACAAATGTTAAAAACTGGCGACGGTCTATATTATTTCCCATTTTTCGCCTTTCAATTCTTGACCATTATTTTGGAAATCCTGTATTAAATTAGTTTCCTGTTTTCTTTTTTGACTTTTTGGTGGTTTTTGGCTTTCGGTCCCAGGACTGAGGCGGTGTCGGGTCGTACTTTGGGCTGGCATCGGTTCGGGGAAAAAACTGCACAACGGCCTCAAGCTTTGCCCGCGCCGCTGCAACTTGCGGTTCGGGACTGTCAATTATGTTATTTTTCTCAGCCGGGTCTGAAAGTAGGTCGAAGAGCTTCGAGCTTTTGCCATTCTCAACCCAAAGTTTGTACTGTTTGTCGCGTACAACCCTGTCGGTAAAAATCTTTTTGGTTCTGACTCTGTCGTCGGCAATCCTGGCGGGGCCAAATCCCATAGCCATAATCCACAGGCGGTCGGAATCCTTCTTTTTTCCTAAAATAAGTTTTGCGATTGAACGGCCGTCAATGATAACATCTTTGGGCAGCCTTGCGCCGGCCAACTCGGCAAAAGTGGGCATCATATCGGTAAAGTCGGTCAGGGCGTCTGTTTTGACCCCAGCCGGAACCAGGGAAGGACAGTTAACGATAAACGGCTCTCTGACGCCGGCCTCAGCCAGCGAAGCCTTGCCGCCCTTAACTGCTCGGCCGTTCATCCGTCCGGTTATACTTCTTACAGTGCCGTTGTCGCTTGTCCAAAAGATAATCGTATTATTACGTATCGCAAGTTCATCCAGTGCTTTGACAATTTTGCCGAGTATGTAATCGGCATAGCGAACCATAGCTTTGTGGCAGTCGTATTTGCCGGTTACATTTGGCTCATCGGGTGTGCTCGTAAACGGCGTATGTGTAAGGCACATAGGATAGTATAACATCATTGGTTTGTGTTTATTTCGCCGCATAAAATCAATCAGAAAATCTGAAAACACATCTTCGCCGAATTTGTCTTTATATGTTTTGCTGCCTTTTTTGGTGTGGATGTAAGGGTTCTGGTAGCGTTTTGTACTGCGAGTAAGGTTGTTGCCTTCTCCACCGGTCCACATACAGTATTCGTCGAAGCCGTGTTCTTTCATAATCTGCGGCTGCAGCCTGAAGTCATTGAGCTGCCATTTTCCCGCTGCTGCGGTAACATAGCCGGCTGATTTCAACACGCGGGCGAAAGTCATATTGTATTTTGGGTCGAAGTGACATCCCGCACCCCATCGCGGCACGTCCCAGTGATTTACCCAGCCGTTGCGCCAGGGGTACTGGCCGGTCAAAAGTGCTGCTCGCGTGGGCGTGCACTGGGCCATTGAGTAGGATTTTGAAAACTGCATCCCGCCAGCGGCCAGTTTGTCGATATTGGGGGTTTTAATATCTTCGGCGCCGTAGCAACTCACCCATTCGGGGCCGAGGTCGTCAACCATAATAAAGATGATGTTCGGCTTTTTGCCGACATTCGGCAGGCCGATTGTCTGGGAAGCATTTAGGCAGCCACCCGCCGCCAGCGATGCCACCCCCAAGCCGGCGGCTTTTAAGAATTCTCGACGATTCAGTCTATTCACTTGCTCTTCCTATTTACTGTCGCTGTTGTCTAACAAATCAGGACGGTGTTTTTTTGTACGCTCAAGGGCCTGTTGTCGCCGCCATTCGGCGATTTTGGCGTGGTCACCACTCAATAGAATATCAGGGACCTTCATATCGCGAAAAACTTCCGGCCTTGTGTATTGCGGATACTCCAGCAGGCCTTGGCTGAAAGAGTCGTCCTTTGCTGAGTTTTCATCGCCGAGGGCACCAGCCAGTAACCTGACCACTGCGTCGACAATTACCATAGCCGCCAGTTCGCCGCCGCTGAGGACATAATCACCGATTGATATTTGCTCGGCGCCGAGACCGATTCGGATTCGCTCGTCGAAACCTTCGTATCTGCCTGAGATTAAGATGAGGCGTTCTTCGGCGCTTAATTCAACGGCCTTTGCCTGGTCAAACTTTTCGCCCTGTGGCGTTAATAGTATGACGCGTCCCTTTTGGGGCTGGAGCTTCTCGACATATTCGAAGCAATCGAAGAGCGGCTGCGGCATCATAACCATACCGGCCCCGCCCCCGTAAGGTTTGTCATCAACCTTGTTATAATTGTCAGCGGCAAAATCTCTTATATTTGTAAGAACAATATCTACGAGCGCCTTGTCCTGTGCTCTCTTTAATATCGAGCAACTCAGCGACGATTCAAACATCTCCGGGAAAAGTGTAAGAATATCAATTCTCATCACTTGTATCAGTCTTTTTGTCCGAAACCGGTTCTTTTTCTGCTTCTGGTTGGTCTTTGTTCTCGGCCTCGGGTTGTTCTTTAGGTTCTTCTTTGGTTTTGGCCTTTTCTTTTACCTTGGTTTCGGCTTTGGGCTTAGCTTCGACTTCGGGCTTAGCTTCAACTTCAGGCTTAGCTTCAGCTTCGGCTTTGGGCTCCGGTTTTGCCTCGGCCTTTTCTTTTACCTTATTTACAGTTTCGGGTTCGGGCTTGGTTTCGGGTTCTGTTTTAATTTCAGTTTCAGGTTTAGATTCGGGTTCTGCCTCAGTCTTTTCTTCGGGCTTTGCTTCATGTTCGGGCTTAACTTCGACTGGTGCCTCGGCTTTGGTTTCGAGTTTGGTTTCCGGTTCAGGTTTTGCTTTGGTCTTTTCTTCCACCTTAGCTTCGGCATCGGGCTTAGCTTCGGCTCCAGCTTGTGGTTCAGGTTTTACCTCGGCCGGCGCTTTGGCCTTTTCTTCTTCTTGCTGTGCAGCCTTTTCGAGTGCTATTCTTTCAGCCTTATTAAATGGCACACCTTTGGCGCGGGCTACGGCCATGGCCCTTTCGCGACGAGCGGTTTTTTCCTTAGCATAGCTGTGTTCGATACCTTTTCGAAGCAGGATTTGCGAGACCGTATCGGAAGGTATTGCACCATTGTCGAGCCAGTGCCTTACCCGTTCGACGTCGAGCACAATTTGTTTTTGGGGGTCTTTTTCAACCGGGTCGTAATGTCCCAGCTTTTCCAGTATTTTACCGTCCCTCGGGCTGCGTGATTCGACTGCATTGATTCTAAAGAACGGCCGATGCCGTCTGCCAATCCTGGTCATTCTCAATTTTACTGCCATAATTATCTCCTTTGACTTTTCGTATAATCAATTTCCGTGATTTACCCACTGCAAATCACGAAACTCGTTTGCAATGTATTGCATAGCCGTTAATAAATATTGCGAAATTTGCCGGGTCAATGCCGGCATCGGCAGCGATTTTTTGTATCTGCTCATCAGTTAGTTCTGCCGCTGATTTTTTTTCGTCCTGCGTCATTATCGCTACTGCCTTTTTTAGCTGCACCAGTTCCTGCTCACTTGGGGCCGCAAGCATTGCCAGTTCACTACCGCCTCTGACGTCTTTAAACTGGCCTCTCACCATTTTGCCGTATTGGCTGCCCGCAAAGCAAGCCAGTTTTTGAAGATATTGTTCAATCGAGATATTCGAACTTATCGCCGTTTTATTTTCCCCCTTCGCCTTACCGGCCTTTTTCGTTTTGAACGCTGCTTTATTTTTCTACCTGACGACATAGCGGCACTTAGTGTATCCATATCAAATCCGCCGCTGAGCAGATTTTTAAGTCCGCCCAGTTTTCCGCCACCGAGTGACTTCATCATATCCCTGGTGCGCTTAAAAGTTTTTACCAGCCCGGCAACCTCAGTGGTCTGCGTGCCGGCGCCCGCTGCGATTCGCCTGCGCCTTGATGAATCTATGACATCCGGTTCGCGCCTCTCCTGCAGGGTCATCGAGTGCACAATGCCTTCCATCTGCTTGACTTGGCTCTCGTCGAAATCCATATCAGCTAATTGTCCGCCCGCCCCGGGCATCATTTTGAGCATATCTTTCATACCACCCATTTTTTTGACGGCCTGCATCTGGTTTAGGAAGTCATTAAAGTCGAAGCTGCCCTTTGCCATTTTCTTTTGCAGTTTCTGGGCTTCTTCGGTATCGAATTGCTCCTGGGCTTTTTCGACGAGTGTTACGACGTCTCCCATTCCGAGGATTCTGCCAGCCATCCTGTCGGGGTGGAATTCCTCAAGTTTATCGAGTTTTTCCCCGACACCGACAAACTTGATTGGTTTTCCCGTTACTTCCTTTACGCTCAGCGCGGCTCCGCCGCGGGCATCACCGTCGAGCTTGGTAAGGATTACACCATCAAGCTCCAGTCTCTCGTTGAATTCCTTGGCGGAGTTGACGGCGTCCTGGCCGGTCATCGAATCGCAGACAAGGTAAATCTGATGCGGACTGACCGCCTTGGCCACATCGGCCACTTCCTTCATCATTTCCTCGTCTATATGCAGCCGACCGGCGGTATCGAACACCGCTACATCATAGCCTTTTTCTTTCGCGTGCCTTAAAGCATTTTTGGCAACCTTTACAGAGTTTTCACTCTGTTCACTGTAAACATCTATGTTTAGCTGTTCACCGAGAATAATTAACTGTTCGATAGCGGCCGGCCTCTGCAGGTCATCGGCCACCAAAAGCGGTCTTTTGCCTTTTGCTGCGATGTATTTGCCTAATTTCGCCGCCGTGGTGGTTTTACCGCAGCCCTGCAGACCCGCCAACATTATTACGGTAGGGCCGGGTGAGACGAAATAAATATTGCTGTCAACCGGGCCCATCAGCTTTGTAAGCTCATCGCTGACGATTTTTACCATAACCTGTCCCGGATGAAGGCTCTTTATCACCTCGGCACCGATGGCCGCTTCGGTAACGTCTTTGCAGAACTTCTTGACGACATCATAGTTAACGTCCGCCTCCAAAAGGGCCTTGCGCACATCTCTCATAGCGTCCGAGATGTTAGCTTCGGTGATTCTACCTCGGCCCGAAAGCGACCTGAAAACCGAATTTAATTTTCCAGTTAAAGACTCAAACATTGCATTTTCTCATACTTTTACGCATTTTCACCGCCTCTGGCGCAAAAAACCACCGCGGCGAAGCGAGGATTGTAAAGCCGAATAGCTGATTTTGCAAGTACAAAATCTGTCAAGCTACAAACGTGAATTGCACCCTCAGCTCAAGGGGGATGAAATTTTGTGTTGACAAAAAGCAGTTGGGGGCTAGATTAGTATTCGATAAGATTATCATTTCAAAATGAAAGGGGACGAAAATGGCTGTTAAACGAATTACCGTGCATTGTCTGGAAATAGAGGATAAGGCGGGCAGTCTGCAGAAGCTTTTGGCTGATGCCGCCTCGGCCAATGTTGACTTTGAGTGTTTTACGGCGTTTTCAGCAGGCGGCGGTCGCGGACAGGTGTATTTATGCGGCAAAGATGAGGATGTGATTGCGGCCTTTGCGCAGGGGGCGGGAATTGCGACGACGGCAGCGACAGGCTTTATCATCAGCGGTGAGGATAAAGTAGGATCTGCGATGGAGGCACTAAAAGGGCTTGGCGAAGCAGGTATTAGCGGCGTGGCCGGTGCAGCGATGGTTTGCGACGGACAATACCGGATGCTGGTTGTTGTCAATGCCGCCGATGGTGATGCCGCCGAGAGGGCATTCGGGGCATAGGCTGGATAAACGTATTTGGTTATGTGTGGACAGTTTTGAGTACTCCAGAAGGAGACTGTGGTAGGGGTTTATCTGTAAATTGAAGGAGTTTTTTGGAGAAGAAAAATGAAGACGAAAAAGTACGTGGTTTTGGTCTGTGCAGCATTATTAGGCAGCTTGCTGCTTAGTGAGGTATTTGTAATGGCCGATGAGACTGAGCAGGCCGAATGTACGAACAAGCTTGGGATTTTATGGACGAGCGGCGATACAGATGTGGCTTATAAGGTATGTTTTATGTACACTAATGCAGCTAAGAAGTCAAAATGGTTTGATGAGGTTAAGCTGATAATCTGGGGGCCGTCATCGCGGCTGCTGGCGGGCGATAAGAAGCTTCAGGCGGAAATCAAGAAGATGCAGGAGAACGGTGTAGTTGTGAAGGCGTGCCTGGCATGTGCGAATTTGTACGGTGTTACCGATAAGCTTCGTGAGTTGGGTATTGAAGTTAAATATATGGGCAGGCCGCTGTCAGATATGCTTAAAAGCGACTGGAAAGTGCTGACTTTTTAGACGGTGAAAAGTTTTTCGAGATGTGTTTTGCGTTTGGTTTTAGTTGATGATTGAAATCAAAGACGGAATTGTTATTAGTGAAGAGGACATTTTTTTTAAGTTCTCTCGAAGCAGCGGCCCGGGCGGACAAAACGTAAATAAAGTCAATACCCGTGTAACGCTTTTTTTTGATTTGGCGAATGCTGCGGGCTTTACCGATGCACAAAAGAGCCGAATACTCAAACATCTTGCGACGCGGACCAACAAGAACGGCGTAATAAGAGTTGTTTGTCAGCGGGAACGAACGCAGAAGGCCAATCGAGAATATGCAATCGAACGATTGGTTGAACTGCTAAGAGAATCGCTTAAGAGAAAAGCAGCAAGGAAAAAGACCTCGGTGCCGAGATGGGCCAAAGAGAAGAGATTGGTGGAAAAAAAACGGCGAAGTCAATTAAAACAACAAAGGGCGGAAAAGGATTTTGACTTTTAGCGTTGGGAATTGACACGACGGTTTTTAATAGATAAAAGGATTTTATGTGAGGTTATTGCGGTTGATTTTTGGCAGTTTTTTGGGAGATTAAGGATATGGGAGTGATAGATTATCTGGAAGGTTCCGGGGTGGATTACGAAGTTACGGAGCACCCACCGGCTTTTACGGCTCAGCGTTTGGCGGCGGAAGAACATGAGCCGGGTAAGTATGTTGCCAAGCCGGTGATAGTCAGGGCGGACGGCAGATACATGATGTGTGTGCTTTCAGCATGCTGCAAAGTTGATATGAGTGCTTTGAAGAAACAGCTTGGCGCCGAGAAGGTTGAGCTTGCAGAGGAAAAGGAGATGGGTGAGATATTCGGCGATTGCGAGCTTGGCGCCGAGCCGCCTTTCGGCAATCTGTATTATCTGGAAACAATTATGGATAAAACGCTGGAAAAAGACGACCATATTGTGTTCCAGGGTGGCTCGCACAAACGGGCTGTACGGATGAGCATGGCTGATTACCGAAAACTGGTTTCGCCGAAGGTGCTGGAATTCAGCTACCATGCGACTGCGTGATTCTGGTTTTTACAGATTGGCTCAGAAAAGGCAACAGAATCTATAGTGCCGCCTTGGCTTTGGGACATTCTCAGTTGCAGGGCCTTTATAAAACTTATATAACAAGGTTTAGTAATTCAGGTCCTGGTGTGGGCAATCGTGTCTGTGAGGCCTTTTTGGCGCCGGACAGCAAATATCTTGTTGTTCCCTGTAGCGACGTTGTCGGGTGGTGCTTTTTTTAGGTTGCGAGATGCCGAGCGCCTTTTCAATTCTTTTCGTTCTTGAAGAGAGGACTTTTAATTTTGTGTCGATGGAATCCAATTTTTCTAAAATGTCCTGAACATTTGTGTTGATAGCGTCCAGGTTCCTTTCGGCTTGGTCTATATGTCGTTGAATTAAACGCCCGTAAGGGTCGATGGTGTGGATGGCGGCGGTTCCATATCCCGGCAGGATGACTTCAGGATGGATTTCATAAGTTTTTTGTTCGGCCTGAATCGATGCAGAAAACCAAACCAGCACTGTGATTGCGAGCAGGCCTGCGATGAGGACCAATAATTTGCTGTTCGTTCGCATTATATCATCTCCTTTTCGTTTTTTTAGTTTTGTACCGATTGTATTTTATCGGCATAAAAACGTCGTGAAATATCAAGGAATTGAAAAAAAAGTGCATATGTGGTACAAAGCATTCGAGTTAAATTGACCTGTTTTTAAGGTGTTTCTATGTCGGTTCGGTTTATTCTTGGCAGAAGCGGTACTGGCAAGACCAGCTATTGTGTAAAGGCGATTGTAGAATCGCTGCTGGCCGGAGGTGAGGAGCCGTTGATACTGCTGGTTCCGGAACAGGCGACATATCAGGCCGAACGTGCGATTCTTAGTAATAAGAGAATAGCCGGCTACAGCAGAGTCAGGGTGGTTTCCTTCGACCGTCTGCAGTTTTTATTGTTGGGTAAAGATACGGCCAGGCCGGAGCTTTCGCGCATTGGGGGGCAAATGATAATCCAGAGGATTCTGCGGGAGCGTGAGAGTGAATTAAAAGTACTTGGCGCGAGTGTTAGTCGGGTTGGCCTGGGTAAGGCAATGGCTGATACAGTCACCGAACTGCATCGGTATGCAAAGACGCCGGAAGATGTTGAACTACTGCTCGGTGAATTGGAGAAGGGTGAAAAGAACAAGGCAGCCGCTTTGAAATTTGCCGATGTTGGCTTGGTCCTTCGAGAATATCTGAAGTTTATCGAGGACAGGTTCATTGACCCTGCTCTACAGCTTGTGCAAAGCAGCAAAGCAGTGGCACAGGTGGATTTTGTTAAAGGGGCGCGGCTTTGGGTTGATGGTTTTGCGGGCTTTACGACGGCTGAATTTATTGTGCTGGCTGAATTGGTCAAGGCGGTCAAAGAGACACAAATTGCCCTTTGTCTGGATGCATCGGGGATAGATTTGGCAAATGCGGATTCGGCGCAAATTGACCCGGTTGGTTTGTTCAATCCTACCGAGCGAACATATGCGGAACTTCTCGGGATAGTAAAGAAATGCAAAATCAAACTAGCCAAGCCGATAATTTTGAATAAGGCGGTAAGGTTCTCTTCGTGTGCGGCGATGGCTCATATTGAGCGGAATATATTTAAGCCAGCTGTTGCGAAATTTAAGGCGGCCGACAATATCCGGATTGCGGCGGCGGCGAACAAAAGGGCCGAGGTTCGGTTTGTTGCAAGTCAGATATTGAATCTGGTTAAGCAGAAGGGTTTGAGGTATCGTGACATTGCGGTTATTGCCTCGACTCTTGGTGAATATCAACATTATATAAGGGCCTGTTTCGATGATTGCGGAATACCATTTTTTATTGATGAGCGCAAAACTCTGAATCTGCATCCACTTGTGCAGCTTGTTTGCTCGGCACTTGCAGTGGTTACAGGCGGTTTTAGAAGAGAAGATATTTTCGCATATCTCAAAACCGACCTTGTGCCAATTGAACGATGTGAAGTTGATTTGCTTGAAAATTACTGCGTTGCGTTTGGTATAAACGCCAACGACTGGACGGATGAGAAAGAGTGGCATTTTGAATCACAGGAACGGCCGGACTTTGATGAGCAGAGGATAAATGAGATTCGCAAGAAGGCAGCGGCTGGATTACTTGAATTGTACAGCAGACTTTGCCCGTACGGTGAGAGCAGCGAACCTCTAAGCGCTGTGAAGTTTACAAAGATTATTTTTGATTTCCTTGATAAATTAAATGCTGTTGAGCAAATCGACGGCTGGATTGAAGAAGCGACTGAGCTGGAGGATTTTACGACGGCCGATGAGCATCGGCAGTTCTACGATAAGTTTGTCAGCATATTCGACGAACTTGTAGAGGTTTTTGGCCAGCAGCAAATAAAGTGTGAAGACCTGATTGCGATTATAACATCTGCTTTTTCACAGTTGACGCTGGCTTTTATACCTCCGACTGTGGATGAGGTTCTTGTGGGCTCCATCGAGCGCAGCCGACATCCGGATTTGAAAGCGGTTTTCCTGATAGGTGCTACACAAAAGCAGTTTCCCTCGCCGGTTGTCAGAAGTTCACTGTTGACCGATGACGACCGCACCGCAGCTGAGGCGGCAGATTTTGTGTTAGCCTCAACGGTAAGTCAGACTCTGGCTGAACGACAATATCTGGCGTATATCGCTTTTACCCGGCCATCAGAATTTTTGTATGTTACATATCCTCTGGCGGATGATAAGGGAAGGACAATTGCTCGGTCGGGTTTTGTAAGTGAACTCGAATCGCTTTTTGAAGACCTTAGGGAAGAATCTGTCGCAGAAGAACAAATTGGGATTGAGCAAATCCATAACAAGGGCAAACTTGCGGATTTGCTGTGCAGCCGGCTCGGCAAAGATGCCAGCCCATCCAAACAAAAAACAAACGGACGATTAAGCAGGTTGTTGGAGGATATGTGTTCGGACAAAGAGCTTGCGGAATCAGGGGCAAAGATTATCTCGGCGATAAATTATGATAACAGTGCGAAACTGGATAAGAAGATGGCGGCAGAGCTTTTCGGGCGCAGGATAAAAAGTTCGGCGACAAGATTAAGTACTTTTGCGGCATGTCCCTATCAGTTTTTTGCCCGCTATATACTCAAATTAGAAGAAAGAAAGGAATTCAAGTTTGAGCCGCTGGATGTAGGTATTTTTTATCACAGCGTCCTGGATGCACTGCTGAAAAAACTTAGTGAAGAGGGGAAAGATTTTGCGACAATTGAAGATGAGCAGTTAGTAAATCTTCTCCGTAAAGAGATTTCAGCAATTGTCCGGATGGATTCGTTCATATCGAATTTTGAACGTCACTCCAGGCACAATGCGTTTATTATCCATTCTGCTGCTGAGGTTCTTGAAGATTGTGTCCTCGCGATTGGACGGATGGTGCGAGCGGGCAGTTTTAGGCCGATAGCATCGGAAGTTGTGTTTGGCGGCGGTGGCGATGAGCTTGGTGAATATAAACTCGGGCTTTCAAACAATCGCCAACTGATTTTAAGAGGTAAAATCGATAGGCTTGATGTTGCAGAGCTTAAGGGCGAAAAAATCGGGATTGTTTTCGATTATAAACGAAGGGATAAAACCTTTAGCTGGGCGAAGTTCTACTACGGGCTTGATATACAGCTTCCGATTTATATGTTGGCCGTTCGGGCAGCAGGCGAATCTCAATATAAAATACGGGATGTGGTTGGGGCGTTTTATATGCCGGTCGAAGTGAGTGGCAAAAAAAGTGAGCTTAATAAATTGCCCGATGAAGCAGAGAGTTTTAATCATAAAGCGAAAGGTATATTCAATGGTGAGTATTTTCAGCAAATGGATAGTTTAACAGAATCCGGGTGGAGTAAGTTTTACAGTTTCCAAATTAGCTCAAAAAGCGGACAGTATGGTAACTATAGTAAAAGCAGTGCATTAAGGCAACCCGATTTTGAAAAAGTGCTTCGTTTTGCCGAGGACAGGATAGTCGAATTGGCCCGGGAGATTCTGACCGGCAAAATTGATATTGCACCTTACCAGCTTGGCACAACAACGCCTTGTAGTTACTGTAAGTACCTACCTCTCTGTAGATTCGACTGGCAGATAAATGACTATAGGCCTTTAAGGTCGCTTATGAAAGAAGTGGTTCTTGAAGAGATAGGGGGGATTGATGGCTGAAAAAAAGATTAAATGGACCAGACAGCAGCGGCATGCAATTGAGCAGCGAGGCAGCGATGTTTTAGTGACGGCTTCGGCCGGTACGGGTAAGACCGCGGTACTATCAGGGCGGTGTGTCAATATTTTGTCGGATGAATCTATATGTCCTAACGTTCTTAATATGCTGGTATTGACTTTTACCGAGGCCGCTGCCGAACAGATGCACTCTCGAATTGCCGAGCAACTCAAAGAGGCATTTTTGGAAAGCGGTAACCGGCGATTTCGACATCAGATTATACTGCTGCAGGGCGCCGATATCAGCACGATACATTCTTTTTGCAAACGGCTTATAACGGAATATTTTTACAAGCTCGGTATCGACCCGACTTTTCGCGTAATCGATGATGATGAGCGCAAGCTTCTCAAGGCCGAAGTTCTGGAAGAAACGATTGAGTGGGCCTGGCGGCAGGGGAACCTTGCTGAGCCGATGACGCAGCTATTTGGCGGCAGAGACCTCCGCACGAGCGACGGCTTTGCTGCAAAGATAATATCCTTAAGCGACTTTCTGGACGGCGTGGTTTCGCGTCAAAACTGGTATAAGAGGACATTGGTGCTTGCAGAAGCCCTTAACCCCTTCGGCGGCGAACTGGGCAAAAAGCAAAAAAAAATCATTTCGGAAGAACTACAGAATGCTTTAGCGCAACTGCGGTACGTGCAGGAGTTCTGCCAAAAAGAAAACGGCGACGATGCCTGGTCACAATGGCTTGAGGAGAATGTTGTTGAAGTAGTTTTACGGTGTACAGAGAATTTGAAAAGTGATGATTGGCAGAAGTGCGCTGAAGAAATAAGAAACTTTAGAAAACCGATATTTAGAAAACCTAAAAGTCTGGATGAGC
This sequence comes from uncultured Pirellulales bacterium, assembly GCA_964510545.1. Classification (GTDB taxonomy): domain Bacteria; phylum Planctomycetota; class Phycisphaerae; order Sedimentisphaerales; family Anaerobacaceae; genus CAYXPG01. The sequence continues at coordinate 32,427 of CAZECQ010000002.1, forward strand.
CTGCTGCCGGCATTATTAGAGATGCAGCTAAAAAAGCAACTGTTGATTTTGAAAGATTAAAGGCCCTTGCAATTATTAATCCTGATTACCTTGATAGAATCAGCCCTGCGGTGAGCGGCCAGACGAAAATTATGATTGAACTTGTTAAGAAGTTCGACTGGCTGTACAGCCGGGCCAAGCAGGCGGTCAACTGTCTGGATTTTGCAGACCTTGAGCATTATGCGTTGAAACTCCTAACCAGAAAGGGTGACAATGAAGATGAATTGCTGCCTTCGGAGACGGCTTTGGAATTACGCCGAAAGTACAAATACATATTCGTTGACGAGTATCAGGACATCAACCCTGTGCAGAAGGAAATTCTTGCGGCATTGAGCTGCGAGGGTAATGTTTTTGTTGTCGGTGATGTCAAGCAGAGTATTTATGCTTTCAGAGGCGCAGAGCCGAGGATTTTTACCAAAAAGCTCAGGTCGGCTTCTCTTGAACCGAAAGCTGCAACCGAGGGTCTGCGAGTTGACCTTACGGCCAATTTCCGTTCGAACAAAAGCGTTCTGGATTTTGTCAATGAGTTGTTCGGCCGAATAATGACATCGTCTTTTGCAGATATTGACTATGACGAATCGGCCAGGTTGAGGCCGGCAGCTATGGAGCGATTGAAGGAACCGTCGGATGGTGAGAGAAAATCTGCTGTGGAGCTGCATATACTCGATGACGGGATTGAGGACGCCGAGCAGAAGGACGATTCTTCCGAAGATGAAAATTCGGACCACGATAAGGGTTCTGTAACGACTTCCAATGGTTCAGGTGTTGTTAGTTCACGTCAGCGGCAGGCGGCTATGATAACCAGGCGTATCAAACATATGGTCGGGGTGGACGGTGCTGGAGCAGAATTTGAGGTATTTGATAAGCAGCAGGGCAAATCAAGGGATGTTGAATACCGTGATATTGTGCTGCTGATGCGTTCGCCCGCCAAAAGGGTCGATGATTATGTTGAAATTTTTAGATTGGCCGGTGTGCCTGTTAGTTGTGAGGCTTCGAGCGGTTATTTTGAGGCGACGGAAATCAGAGACCTTTTGTGTCTTTTGAAGGTTCTGGACAATCCCCAGCGTGACATTGAACTGGCTGCAGTGTTGCGAAGCCCGCTTTTTGGTATCATCGACAGCGAACTTGCGAAAATAAAGATTCATAGGGCAGATGAAACCGCGGATTCGGCAGACTTAAAATCAAAAGAGAAAAAACGCAAAAACTTCTATGACAGTGTCTGTGATTACTGTGCGAGCGGTCCTGATGTTAAATTGGCTGAACGGTTGAAAGAGATTTTAGCCCAACTTGAGCAGTGGCGCACAATCGGTAGGCGGGGGAATCTGGCTGATTTGATTTGGCAAATATATCGCCAGACCGGTTACCTGTCCTTTGTGCTGGCCCTTGCAAACGGGCAGGTTCGCAGGGCCAATCTTCTCAAACTGCACGAGCGGGCAATTCAATTTGAGGGTTTTGCCAGCAGCATCGGTGTGCCCTCACTGACCCGCTTTGTTGAGTTTATCGAAAAACTTCAGGAAGCCGGACAGGATTTCAGTACCGCCGAAGAAGAAGCCGCCGCAGCCAACGCTGTTCGTATTATGAGCGTGCATAAGAGCAAGGGACTTGAATTTCCAGTGGTCTTTTTAGCTGAACTTAACAGTCAGTTCAGCAGGAAGGATTTGCAGGAGGACTGTATTGCAGAGGCAGGCGGCGGACTGGGACTCAGAATCATCGAGGGCAGGACAAAAACAAAAGTGGATTCGGCGGCATATCAGATTATCGAAAAGCAAAAAAGAAAGACGGCCCTTGCCGAGGAGATGCGGATTCTTTATGTTGCGACGACGCGGGCAAGAGAAAAGCTCATTTTGACAGCTTCGCAAAAGGCGAAACACTGCAGGCGGATTATCTCGGACGGGATTATGTTCGGCGCCGACACTGTTTTTGACTGGCAGCTTGGCCGATGTCGCAGCTGCCTGGAATGGGTTCTGTATGGATTGAGTGATAAGAAAGTGGTGCACGATGGTTTTGCTACAGCCCTAGCGCCGGAGGCGGGAGGTGATAATTTGTTCGATTTTAAGCTTTATGGCAGCAGTGAACTCGAACAGCTCAACCGGTATGTTCTTGAATTAAGGAGAAACAAATCAGGACGATTTGAATCAACCAAAGGCAAACAGGCCCAGCCTGATGTTCAATTATTGCCAGAGGTGAAAGAGCGTTTGTCGTGGCGATACGGGTTTGAGAATTTGACAGTTTTGCCGGCTAAGCGCTCTGTAACACAGTTGACTCATCGCGGCGACGAATATGTTAAAATCAATTATTCCGGTGTACTTGCTCGAAAGCCAAAAGCGGTTTCGGATGTCGATGTGCCCGTCCAAAGTCGGCTCATCGGAACGGCAACGCATCTGGTAATCTCCAGACTTGACTTGGCAAAACCTATCACCAGAGAGACAATCGACAAAACAGTGAAAAAACTTGTAGCTGCAGGAGCTATAACCGAAGCTTTGGCCGAATATATCGATACCGGTTCAATAATGGCATTTTTTGAAAGCGAATTGGGCGGTAAAGTTCTTAATGTTGACTGTAGTGTTCGGCGGGAATGGCCGTTTTCTATTGCCGTGCCTGCATCGCAGTTGCAGGCGCAGGTAAAAGCGGATGAAACAATCGTTGTTCAGGGCATAGTTGATATGCTTCTTAGAACGCCGGAGGGTTTGCTGATAATAGATTTCAAAACCGATAATGTTACCGCCTCCCGGGCCGAAGAGCGGGCCCTGCTTTATAGCGAGCAGCTGGCCCTTTACGGTAGGGCCGCCTCAGCGATTCTCAATGATAAGCTCCTCGGCAAATGGCTGTATTTCCTAAACTGCTCCAGGGCGATTGAGGTTTAATATTCCTTATATTAAGTTCGATGTGTCTTATTACGGCGGCCCGGATAGAGAAGCAAATCAAAGAGTAAAGAGTAAAATCAATCCGGGTTTGAAATTGGGTTTGAATGGGGTGAATAGGCCCTTCGGCTTTGCTCAGGACAGGTAGGATGGGTAAGAAGAAAGAAGTGAAAAATTGGGTTTGATTGGGTTTGAATTGGGTTTGTTTTTCTTCTAGATAGCTGTTTTTGGCGCAAAATCGGGGGAAATTGGGTTTGTTTTGCATAAAAGAGTATTTTTGTGCGCTCTTTTTAATGAAGGTCTTGGCAGGAGCTTGGCCGGGACAAGTGCGGTAGGCGACATTAGGGCTATAATATATCCATAAAACAACAGCAGCAGCAAGCTTTATGATGAGTGGCAACGGGTAAAAGGTGGGAGGTGAGGAGTGGTGGGTGATAGGCCAGGGGTGAAGGTTGAGAGATGATAGGGGTAGGGTGGAAGATAAACCAAGAGGGTGGCCGGTGGTTTTTTGGGCGCTGCGGAGGTTGGTGATCCGGCTTCGCCAGAGGCTTGGCTGGGACAAGCGGGGTTGGTGGATTTGTGGTTTGGTGGTCATTATTAAGCTCTCCTTATTTATAACCTTAAGGGGGAGTAAAAAACTTGCCTCCCGTAATTAGACGAACTTGCGCATTTGGTGCGAAAATTCGGGTGATTTTGTATTGTTAAAAGTTGTAAGTTGTTATGTGGTAAGAGGTAAAAAAAATTTAAAAAAATTCCAACTAACACATGACTACCTGCGCAAATGATTCTATTCCGCTCAATCGCCGCGGGGGCTTTTGTCCCGCTCAAGCGCCGCGGGGGCTGCCGGAGGCCGGAATGAGGGCGCAGGGTTGGGTCCCCGACAGAGAAGCAAGTGAGCAGCAATCGAGGATCTCCGCTGCGCTACGAGAGGCAGGGGAAAATGTGAACCCTTCGACACTTCGATGATACTCAGTGCAGGCATGCTCAGGATTAGCCCAGGTTTTAAGTTAAAAAATTAATGACTGGGCTAAAAAGAGTAAGAAAATGCAAGAAAATGTCAAAAAATGGCAAAAAGTGTCAAATGTTGGTGCTTTAAGCACATAAATAGCGGTTCTTTCGGTACTCCGCGCAAAAGGGGTATGAGAGCCAGAACAATTTTTAAAAAGAGTGGTTTGTTGTTGATCCAGCTTCGCCAGAGGCTACGCCGCGATAAGCTCCGGCTTCGCCAGAGGCTACGCCGCTAAAAGCGAGGCTTACGCACGAAGGAAAAGAAGGGCACGAAGAAAATTAACTTCAAACATCCAACATCGAACATCCAACTTCGAATCTGTTGAGAGTAGAGAGGTGAACAGTAGAGTATTGAATTATTTGGTTTGACGGGGTTTGGGAAGATGATTATAATTTTGGGTGGATGCCTCGCCAGAACGCTTTTGGTATTCTTCTTTATGTGAGGCTTAGTGCGAGAGAGTTGTCGTTATATTATTTTTTTTGGGCGGAGTTGTTTTTCGTCAAAGTATTTGAAAATAGCGGGTTTGGTGTTTTATGGACGCCTCGGGTAGATATAATCATTGTTAGGTGGCGAGAATGATAGTTATTATGATATTGTGAAGAGGAAAACATTATGAATATAAACACTAATGTTGTAACAGTTGGTGATTTACTGAAAGATGGGAAGATATACGCGGTTCCGATATTCCAGAGAAGTTATTCTTGGGAGAAAAGCGAACTAACAGATTTTTGGAATGACCTTGTCGGTCTCTACGAAAACTCTGAAGAGACCACCGACTATTTTATTGGCTCGATGGTCTTCACTCCTCATAAGGAGAGAAAGAAAGTCCAAATTCTTGATGGGCAGCAGAGATTTGCAACTTTTTTGTTGCTCCTTGCTGCGTTGAAGAACGTACTGGAAACTAAACCGATTAAAGGGAGCAATGACTGGATTGATGAGTTCGAAAGAATTATCTTCAAGCGGGATACGGTAACTCGCCTTAAAAATCCTAAGTTGGAATTGAACAGAGAAGATAAAATATTCTTTGATGATGTGGTGATACGGGGAGTGCTACAAGACCCTAGGTATGAGTCTCACAAATTAATTACAAATGCTTACAAGTATCTAAAGACACAAATCTCAGAAGGTATATCAAAGGGAGAAGAGAAGTTTGTTGAGGCTATACTCAACGCACTTCTAAATAGGTTTGTGATGATTAAGATCGAGGTTGATTCAGATATAAATGCACATAATATCTTTGAAACACTAAATGATAGAGGCTTAGACTTGAGTGTTGCCGATCTTGTCAAGAATTACGTTTTCTCACTTGCCTCATCATCTGGGCACGACCTTGATGATATAATACAAATCTGGAAAGAAATGGTGGATCAAATTGGAG
>CAZECQ010000002.1:37723-39048 GCA_964510545.1 uncultured Pirellulales bacterium
ATATCGTGTGTAGAACAAGTGAGGAAAGACGATCTCTATAAAGCACTCAAATTGCACATTAACACAGGAAATGTGAAACAAATAATGCAACAGCTATCACAGGAAGCAATGGTTTATGCGAATTTGAAAAATCCCACACACGAATTTTGGGGTGATAATGAAATAGAGACGGCGATTGAGAACTTAGGGATATTAAAAGCCCAGCAGGTATATATTCTTATGCTTGCACTATACTGCAAATTCGGGACCAAACCAACTGTGTTCAAGGAATTGTTAGAAGTACTTACAAGCTTTACGTTCAGGTATAATACAATCTGTGGGTTAGACCCCAAGGAGCTTGAGAGTCTGTATAGTAAACTGGCTATCTTGGTTAGAAAGGCAAAAATTGGAAAAGGCCAAGTGGTCAAAGCTTTCCGTAATCAGTGCCCTTCGAAGAATAGTTTCCTGAGTTCATTCGATGAGTTTGAAACTAAAAACAGTAAGCTTGCACGGTATATTTTAGTTTATATTAATGACAAACTATTATCCGAAGATGGTAAACAAGAAGAGCAAACCAGACGCGACAGCACAGTGAATCTTGAACACGTAATACCAAAAAAGCCAGATGCAGAGTGGCAACATTTCTTTAAAGAAAATAATGTCGATTGTGAAAAATTAATTTACAAAATTGGGAATATGACTATTCTTCTGGAAGAGTACAATAGAAAATTGGCGAACAAATTTATCAGCAAGAAAAAACAGATGTATAAAAAATCTACTCTGCCAATTAACAATTATTTGAAAAACTGCCGTAGCTTCGGGCCGACTCAAGTTAGCAAACGTCAAAAATATTTCGGGAAAATAGCCGAATCGCTTTGGAGTTTTTAGAACTTCGTAAGAGGTCACATAAAAACTACAGAAGAATTGTGAATAGTCGTTAGTGTTGGGTGATGCTGCCGGAGGCCGGAATGAGGCCGAAGGGCGAACCGGAGGCAGCACGAACAAAAAGAGTCAAATATTGTTTGACGGATTGGAAAGTTTAGGTATTATATAGTTGAAATTGAAAGCGTAGGATATAGGCGGACTTAAAAATGTGTAGGAAGAAATGGTATAGGAGTCGACCTGCAAGAGACTGTGGCCAAAAGAAGTGAACAATTGGCCTCATTTTCCAGGCACTAGGTTTTTGATAGTCGAGCAGTCAACGTAAAAAAATTACTTAATTATGGGGAAAATAAAATGCTTCGAGTTGAACTATATTATCAACAACAAACTATATGTCCAATGTGCGAAGCACAGCTTTATCAAGAAGTATGGGAAGATGAGAGCAAAGTATATCTTGTATGTGA
>CAZECQ010000003.1:0-36535 GCA_964510545.1 uncultured Pirellulales bacterium
CGGCTATTTGGAAGAAAAACAAACCCAATTCAAACCCAATCAAACCCAATTTCAAACCCGCATCGCAAAGCGTTCTCATCAAAATAATCAATTATCCATCATCGATAACCAGCGATTTCGCATTCAAAGCAATAACAAGGGGAAGATTGCTACGGGTGATACTGCTCAAAGGTATCCTGTAAGTCTTTTGTTATGTAAGTTTGTAAATATACGCCGGGGCGCAATTGCATATACCTATCAAAAAGAGGAACGTAGAGACTGCGTTTGCCGGGCGGCAGTTCGTATAATTTTTCGGCGAGGGTATCTTCAAGGTTCGCAGACACAATAATTACAGGCGCAGCCGGTATGTCGATGTCCACATATTTGAAGTAGCCGACGTTGGCAAAACCTCGCAAATACCAGGGGAGCGGCCAATAGTCGTCCGCAGGGCAGATGACCTGAATGTGCATATTTCGGGTGCCGGGCACAATGCGGGCAATTTGTTCGAGACGCCCGGCTATGGTAACGACATCAGAAGTTGAATGGGCGTAAACATAGGGGTTGGCCGGGTCGGCACAATACGTGTAAGCGGCCCGGCAGGCCTGCCAAGTCAGATGCAGGCCGGCGACAATAAGCATTAAGCAGATAATCAGCCGGGGCAAAACGTTCGGCGCCAGCTTTGTTAAAACGACCGCGCCAATGGCGGCCAGGAGAATCAGGCCGTGTAAAAAGCTGAGCATGCACCAGGGAGTTTTATATGGAATTGCAGAATACAGAACGGTCATAACAGCAGTGTAAAAAGCGATGAATCTGAGCAGATGAATATTGACGTCGGCAATGCCTTTTCCGGTGAGCACAGCTATGAAACCCACTACTGCTAAAAAAACGATAAGCCCTTCGCTCCAGAATGGGCCTTGCTGGAAACCGGAATAGATGAGGAGCTTTAGATAATAATACCAGGGATGATTGTGCAGGCTATCTCCAAAGCCGCGATTGAAGTAGGTCGCATAGGACGCGGCTGAATCCAAAATTCCGTGAGGATTTTTGAAAAAAGAAGTATAAAACAAAACCGATACTATAACCGCAGCGGCAATTGTTACAATAAGATGGGAGGGCTTTATTTTTTTGAGGGTATCTGAAATGGAGGCGCCTTTTTTGCACATCATTAACAGAGTAAGCAAAAGAGCCAACAGCATCGAAGCAAAGGCAATGACGGATGTTTCCTTAGTTGTGTGCATAAGTCCTAAGAACACTCCGGTCAGAATTGCCCATTTGAAGTTTCTGTTGCGAGTATAGCGGTAGCCGGAAGTGATTGCGCCGAAGGTGAAACAGACCAGAAGCATTTCGTGAATATAGTATCGAGAGTAGAAAACAAAGGCCGGCGAGACGGCGGTGAGTACGGCAGCAATAACGGCGGCGGCCTGTCCAAGGCCGTCGGCCAGCATCAAAAGCAGCAGTATCAAGAGTATGGCGAAAAATACAGGGACAATGCGCAGGGTCATTTCGTTTATATCAGATAAGCTGTGGGCGTTGGAGAGCCGGGCGGGAATTAGAGTCAGATAATTAAGTGTCGGGCCGTGATGTTCATTGGGGTCATATCGATAGCTGCCCTTCTGCAGGAGTTCGGCAAACTTGAGTGCATTAACCGCTTCGTCGGTGTGCATCGGGCGGGCATCGAGCTGCGGGAGGCGCAGCGAAACGGCAGCAATTGCAGCAAGCAGGATGAATGCAAAGCATTTTTTGGGATATTTCATTTTGCGGGCTTGCCGAAAACTTCCACTTCGATATAGTGGTTTAATTCGTTGCTGCTGTTTCCGTTACTGTACAGGCGGACATAGCGGGCCCGAGCACCTTTTGCATCGATGAGTTTGCCCTCGTGGGTTTCGACGTAGTGCATATCAGAACCGATACCCAAGCCGGAAGAATTATCCCTGTCATTGTTGAAAAGTGTTCTGATATTCGTGGTGAAGTCGGGGTCATCGGCAAGCTGCACTATTACGTCATAATAAACGCGGGCCTGCTGGTGATAGTGCCATAAAAGAACAGCGTATATATCATATTTGGCCTGAAGGTCAATGGTTACGCTTTGGAGAAAAGGGCCGAGTTCAACATAACTGCCGTCGGTCGCCTGCTTGTCACCATCGGTAATCATTTCAATCTCACCGATGATGGGCATATCGTCCGTGCCGGAAACCGTTTTCAGGAAGGCGGCATTTTCTGTGCCGGGCGGCGCCAGGAATGGCGGGCGAGGTTTGCCCAGCGGTTTTTCGAGGTTAGAAACTTTGAAATCCTGCGGGGTGCCAACAAACATCGGGTTTGGCAGTTCAATTGGAACTGGGACCAGGCCCCTCGGCGGTGGAACCTCAGTTGTGGTTTGAGTATTATCTTTACCGCTTTGGGCTTTATCAGGTGAACTCCGGGGTGAAGTTTTCTTGCAGGATTGGACAAAAAATATAAGCGCCAACAGCAGCGCTGCAAGAATTTTTATACGTGAACTAAAACGAATAGTCTGCATTTTGTTTTTGAATTCCTTAATACAAAAAATTTCGGGGCTTTCGGTGTTTATCTTATAAATTTCATTACCGGCTGTCAATTCCACATTTCTTTAGATACCACCCGGGCAATTTTATTGATGACAGCCGGCAATCTGTAAAAAACTGTTAAACCAATTTTGTTTTGCCGGGAACGGCTACCGGACTTACAGGTAAATCGCCAAACTCATATTTGGGCAGCGTCATATCCAGTTCGGATGCGTTCATTATCCAGTCCCACTTGAGCGCTCGGCCGGTATAGGCACTCATACGGCCCATAATCGCCGCCATCGTGCTTTCGGCAATACGCTTTCCTTCATTCAAAGGTTTGCCGTTTCGGATGCTGGCTATAAGGTCGGTGTGCTCCTGTTCATAGGGGTTGGGAGACTTGCCATCATATTTATAGGCATTTTGTCCCTCGATAGAACCATTGGAGCTGTTTGTGTACGCTGAACCTTTGGTGCCAACGACGCTTTCGGCCACTCTGCTGCTGCAGCCCTTGGTTTGCCTGCACATACTCATTACCCGAACGCCGTTGGGGTATTCAAACTCGACGGCAAAATGGTCGAATATATTGCCGTACTCAGGGGCTGTTCGTACCTGTCGGCCTCCCAAGCCGATACATTTGACGGGGTGGTCTCCAATCGCCCAGTTGATAATGTCGATATTGTGCACGTGCTGCTCAACAATATGGTCGCCGCTAAGCCATGTATAAAATAACCATCTTCTGCACTGGCGTTCCATTTGCGACCATCTTGGGTCATCCTCCGGACCCCACTTGAGCATTCCGCCGCCACCGTTCCAGTAACACTGGCCGCTAACAATCTCGCCGATAGCTCCATCGTGAACCCTCTTGAGAACCTCTAAATAATGCTCCTGATGACGTCTCTGTGTTCCCGCTACAATCGCCAGAGCTTTCTGTTCGGCAAGTTCTGAAGAAGCGATGACTGAGCGAACACCAACTGGGTCAACCGCTACCGGTTTTTCCATAAATATGTGTTTGCCCGCTTCAACAGCGGCTTTTAGATGTTTCGGACGAAAGTGCGGCGGTGCCGCTAATATCAGCATATCCACATCGCAGGCGATTACTTTTTCGTAAGCATCAAAACCCACAAAGCAGGTGTCTTTAGTTACTGATACCTTATCATCCACTTCCCTGCTGAGCTTAGCAAGCGATTTGTCCAGACGGTCCTGGAAGAGGTCGCCCATTGCCACAACCTCGACGTTAGGCGCTGCAGTAACACAGTTTTTTGCGGCACCAGTTCCGCGCCCGCCGCAGCCAATCAGTCCTACGCGGATTTTGTCCGAACCTGCGGCAAAAACGTTGACGGTGGGAAAAAGCACTGCCGCTGCCGATACCGCCGACGATGTTTTGATGAAATCTCTTCGAGAAATATTAGAAGCTTTTGCATCGAGCCTGTCTGCCATTTTGAAATCCTCCATATCATACAAGTTATTAAATAAGTTTTGTTTGTCCCGGCACCGCTACTGGCGGCACAGGTAAATCACCAAATTCATATTTCGGGGGCGTCAGGTCCAGCTTCGAGGCGTTCATCATCCAATCCCACTTCAGCGCCCGGCCGGTATAAGCACTCATACGACCCATAATGGCCATCAGGGTACTCTCGGCGATACGCCTGCCCTCGTTGAGGGACCGGCCCTTTCGAATGCTCGCTATAAGGTCGGCATGCTCCTGTCTAAACGGGCTGGGCTTTGGGCCATCATAATTAAATTGATTTTGTCCGGTGATACGGCCGATGGAACCGCTTGTGTACGCTGAGCCGTTAGAACCGACTATGCTCTCTGAGACTCTGTTAGTGCAACCCTGCATTTGCCGGCACATGCTTGAGAGGCGAACACCATTTTCATATTCATACTCCACGGCGAAGTGGTCAAAGATATGTCCATATTCGGGGCCTGTACGTACCTCTCTTCCACCCATACCGATACATTTAACGGGATTGGCCTGCATTGCCCATTTTATTATGTCCAGGTTGTGGACGTGCTGTTCGACAATGTGGTCTCCGCCAAGCCAGGTGAAATAGTTCCAGTTTCTGCACTGCCATTCCATGTCGGACCAGTCCGGCCGGCGTTCGACAGCCTTGTAGTAGTTGTAGTCGCCTATCCAGTAGCATTGAGCAGCAACAATCCGGCCGATATCCCCGTTTTGAATTCGCCGGATAATTTCAATGTAATGAAGCTGGTGACGTCTCTGTGTTCCGGCAACAATAGCAAGGCCTTTTTTCCCGGCCAGTTCGGAGGATTCAATTATCGAGCGGGCGCCAACAGGGTCAACCGCTACCGGTTTTTCCATAAAGACGTGTTTGCCGGCTTCTATAGCTGCTTTTAGATGCAACGGGCGAAAGCCCGGCGGGGTTGCGAGCAGAACCAAATCCACATCACATTCAATAACTTTTTTATAGGCATCAAAGCCTACAAAACAGGTGTCTTTTGTTACTGATACCTTATCGTCCACAGTTTTGCTGAGATTGGCGAGGCATTTGTCGAGTTTGTCTCTGAACAGGTCACCCATCGCTACAAGCTCAACGCCATCTGATGAGAGGACACAATTTTTGGCTGCCCCGGTACCGCGTCTGCCGCAACCAATCAGTCCTATGCGGATTTTGTCAGAACCTGCGGCAAAGACATTGCGGGTTGGCGAAAGCATTGCCGCGGCCGATACCACCGCCGAGGTCTTCATAAAATCTCTTCGTGATATTTTGTTATTGGTCATAAACTGTTCCTCTGGGAAAATTTTATTGATTTAAAAATCATCACAAGCACGATATGCTTCGATTACAGCCATCTCACCTTCTTTGCCGGGCCTGCTGTTGCCATGCTCCATACCAAGAACACCTTTGAAACCTTTGTTGTGTATATGCCTGAAGATGTTTTTGTAGTTGATTTCTCCGGTTGTAGGCTCTTTTCGTCCGGGGTTGTCACCCATCTGGAAATAAGCAATTTCTTCCCAGGCCATATCCATATTCGGAATGAGATTGCCCTCGGTAATCTGCTGATGATAAAGGTCGTCGAGTATTTTACAGGAAGGACTTCCGACCGCGCGGCAAATCTGGTACGCCTGCGGGATTTTGCTTAGGAACAATCCCGGGTGATTTTTCCAGGGGTTTAGCGGCTCGAGTACCATCACCAGCCCAGATGGCTCACAGACGCCGGCGCAGGCCTTGAGATTCTCAATTGCGTTGGCTGTCTGGTAATCCCATTCCATTGCGTTGTTATAGGCACCCGGCACGACCGTGCACCACTTGGCATTGACACGCCTGGCCACTTCCACGGCATCGGTCATTCGTTTTACGAGCATTTGGCGGATGGATTTGCTGTTGGCGACAAAGATTTTCTTTTTAAAGTCACCGTAAGCAACGAAAACACCCATAGTCATACCGAGTCGACTCATCTGGTTCGCAATTTTTTCCTGCATTTCCTTCGGCCGCCTCATCATCCCGTTATCTTCCATCGCGGTAAAACCCATCTCCGCCATAAACTTGAGCTGGTCGATAAGGTCACTGCCGGCGTGATTTTTGAACATTCCGAAATGTGGAGCATACTTGAGTTTGAACTTTCCTTTTTTCGCTGACTTTTCGACACTCTTTCCTTCAGTTTTCGATGCCATCGTTGAAACCGCCACTGCCGCCGCCGCAGCGGCACCTATGAAACCCCGCCGAGAAATTTTTTCCGTCTGCTGATGAAAATTCTTTATGTTCTCATTCATCTTAATACTCCTCAATAATTCAAACCGTCCAATTTGTGGTTCTATAACAATCGTCTTTAATATATGCGCCTGGTTTAACGGCGATACCAGTCGCTTACGCTTCCTGCTCTGTTTGGCCAATGAGGTATAACACAGCCGCAGAGCAATTGTAGCACAACCGCCCGCAAAAGCAAGGCAACCTGCCTTGCCTCTAAGCGCAGACTACAAAAACGGTTCTTTAGCGGTAAAGAACGGACTTTGGCTCAAAGTTGCACCGGGTCAGTCTCCTGACTGTCGTGTCTGCATGTTTTCTGACGGATTCAGCAAAACCAGCTCCGGCTCAAGCCCCAATTTGGCTAATACTGCGTAAAGAACAAAACCTATTACAAACGCAATCACCGGCGCAGGTGTAATGAAGCCGAATTTTTCACCGCCAACCATTGGTAGAATCGCCACAACAAATCCGACCGCCCAGGAGATGTATCCTGCCCAGTTAATTCCCTTTCGCGGGCCCGGCCATTTGCATCCACTGAGAAGATAATCTGCCGCGAGCGCTCCGCATATCGGCCCGAATGATGCGCCAATGATTGAGAATACCCCTACGAGGTTCAGCGCCACTCCCGTAACCGCCAGTATTATCGCGATAACCGCGCCGATTAGCACCATCAACATCTTGTTTGCTTTTGGGAACATTGTCCCTATACTGTTTGCTGCGATGAAAGAGCTAAAGCAGGCCGGTGCAAAGCTGGCAATCGCAAACAGCACAAACATTGATTTCGCCAGAAAACCGCCTTGCTGAGCAATTACCGCGTCGAATGTATAACTGCCCAACTGGGGGTTGGCGCCGTGCGCACCCGCAACGGCTATAAGTGGTAAACCTCCGGCCACGACAATCGCCAATGCGATACCGACAAGCCCGCCAAGTTGAACATCGCTTTTTTTACGATTGCCGATTCCAAAGTCAACACCCGCTGCTCCCGCGGTTGCGAAGAAGCCCACCACGATTGCTATCATTGTCAGAAAGCCCATCAGCGCGTTGCCGTCTTCTGCAGGCTTGTACTGACCTGCGCTGCCGACGTTCGTGAAAAATACCACGATGATCATCACCAGCGGAACAATCGGCAGAAAAGTAGCCACCTTCGCAACATATTGGATACCCTTTACGCCGACAAAGGCCACGGCCAGACCCCACAAAACTGCGATTGCAATAAAAGCCGGTGTCCCCGCTGATGCCTCTGCCCCTACAGCCTGAAGTATGAAGCTCGTCGAAACCGCGATGTTTACCGCCAGCCACCCGAACTGGAGCAGTCCCATCAGCAGACCCGGCACCAGAAATCCCCCGGCCATACCGTATGTTGACGAGCCCACAACGTACAGCGGATACCCTGTTTTAAGGCCTAACAATCCGGGTACCAGATAGAACAAAAAGTGACAAATCAACGCCGCAACTACAAGCGCCAGAAGACTCAAACCCAGACCTGCCTGTGACAGCGTCCCTTTGGCGATTTCCATGTAGAACACCACCCAGAGGAAAATACCTGCGTACGTCGGCGCCGTGTTCTTATACCAGCCGGCACGGTTCTCCATTGGGTTCGGCTTGGCCAGTTTCAGATAGTCTGGTAGGCTTTCACTGTTCATAATTTCTCTCCTTCATAAATTAAATGTAATGCCCAATTGTTAGTGTCTCTAAGGCTATCCTATTTATCAAGTTATTTACCATAAACAGCAATTTCGACGAATCTGGTTTCCTCCTCAGCGGCTCCGCCGTTGGTGTAAACGCGCACGTACCGGCCCAAAGTGCCGTTATTGTCGGCGCCACGTGCATCGACAATCTCACCCCACCAGCGGGCATAATACGCTTTATCACTGCCCTCGCCCAGGCCGGCAGAGTTGTCGTGGTCGTTGTTAAAAAGGGTCCTGACGTTCTCAGTGAAGCCGGCATCGTCTGCAAGCTGAACTATCACATCATTGTATATAACGGGGTTTTTGTAATAGTGCCAGATAACAACGGCATAGATTGTGTGCACTGTGCCCAAGTCAATCTGGACCCACTGCGGCCCCGGTTCCAGCTCTACGTAGTCAAATTCATCGCTCTTTTTGCTGCCGTCGGTAATTTGTTCCAGCTCACCAATAATAGGCTCATCTTCCATACTGGATGTTACAGGTTTTCCCAATGCCAGGTTGGTCAGCCCGGGCGGGACCATAAACGGCGGGCGCTGGATTTCTTCGCGCAGGTGCGGGGGGCTGGCCAGATGCCTCGGATAACCGGGTGTAGCGCGTGTTACGGCGTCAGGTTCAATGCCAAGGTCAAGCTCATCCAGCGCAATTCCACCCGCAAGAAACTGTGCAATGGTCTTGTTTATGATTTTGATGACCGAATAAGTGGTTTTGGATGCGCCGGTAATGCCCTGAACCACGTTTGGGCCTTTTTCAGTTGAACTTACGACCAGGCCGGTCATACCTTTTGTCATAAGCGGCCTGTTGGAGAACTGGCTCAGCCACTGCGGCGATGCAATCAGTCCGCCCAGGCCGGGCGTTTCATTTTGTTGATAAATCCGCAGTGCCAGAATTTTTTTGCCGGCAGGTGCGATTGCCAATATACCCTTAATCAGGCCGTATTTGCCGCGGCCGATTACCTCCAGAGCATAACCGATGAGTTTGCCGTTGCGACGGCCTTCGTAAACTTCCATCTGGCCCACTTTTGCGATGGTGACGGCCCGGTTGTAAGTATCAACGATTTGGCTGCGATTCAAAGTTTCATCCCCCAGCCCCAACGCCACTACAACAGAGCGAATCCTGTCAAAGTCCTCGTTTGCGGCGATACGTTTTTCCCAATGGGTATTTGCAAAGGTAAGGACAGTCGCACAAAAGCAACTCAAAGCAACTGTGAAGCAAACTGTATATAATTTACCCTTCTTCACGCTCGTTCCTTTTACTATTATTTAACCGCGAGAGTGCGTCAATGGTTGGTGCAAAGAGATTGCCAATCAAAATAGCCGACATCATCCCCTCGCTATAGTTGGAGAAGCACCGCATCACTACAGCCACTGAACCGATTAAGAGGCCATAAAGCCATTTGCCGGTCTTGGTATTTGGAGAGCAGGCCGGATCACAAGCCAGGAAACATGCACCGTAGAGGAAACCATCAACGGCCATCATTTGCAGGGGTGTATCAAACGGCAGACGCCCTGCGATATCAAGGTTCAGGCCCAAAGAAGTACCAGCTACAAAAATGCCGGCCAAAACAAGCCAGTTTGCCGGTCGGGCAATTATCGTCGCTACGGCCCCGAGTAATATTACAGCCGAGCAAATGAGCCATGCATCAGGCGGATTGAAATCAAACATCGAGGCAAAATAGCTTCCCTTGACGATTTGAGGATAACTAAACATCAAAAAGCCCTTTGCCACCAATATGGGACAAAAAACATGATGGCCGGTTCCGCCAAAGATTTCCTTGCCGAAGAAAACCCCGAAGGCAGCGCCGACAGCAACCATCCAGAGCGGAATTTGCGGGGGCAGGATTAAGACCAAAAGAACTGCAAAGACCAGTGCCCCGCCGCCGATGGTTTTTCTGCGAATCAAACCAAAGGCAATTTCCACAGCCGCCATAGCTGAAAAAGCTACGGCAACCATAGCGAGAATACGCTGTCCGAAATAATATACTGCAAGTACCAAAGACGGCAGAGCGGCGAACAAAGAGGCGAGCAAATAGCGTTGAATGTCCCGGCCGCTCGGCAAGTATGGCACAGGCACCTCTCTAATACCATCAGCGATGGCCAAACGTTTTAATGTCGCTAATATCATATCCATACTATCTCAGAATTCGTCGTAAAAGATTTGGTCTCTGGAAATTTCTTTTTTATCAAGTACTTTCAACGTGGCCTCTATCATCAGCGGCGGGCCGCACAAAAACACCTGCCGCCTGCCGCCTGCTTCGAGATGTTTCGCTACGCTCTGATGGATAAAGCCCGTTTCACCCTTCCACTGTGGCGAATGTTTCGGCTCAGAGAGGGCGTAATGCATTTGGAAATTCGGCATCTGACTGGCGAGCTGCTGAAATTCCTCCATATACATCACATCCTCTATCTTACGGACACCAAAGAACAATCGGCATTTGCGATGGGGTGACACTTCATAAATGTGGCGAATGAGCGAGCGCATCGGTGCTATGCCGCAGCCGCCGGCAACACAAATCAGCTCTGTTTCGACATCGTCGTCCAAAACAAACTCGCCATATGGGCCGGTAAACGTAAGCTCCTGGTCAATCTCGACACTGTGCAGATATGTTGAGCCGAGCCCGCCGGGGATAAGGCGGACTACGAGTTCGATTTCAATTTTCCTGCCGGGCGGTGAACTGATAGAGTAGGCCCGGACGGTCAGCTCATCTGTCGATGGCACCTCTACCTGAATATACTGGCTGGGGTGAAAAACAATCTCCTGTGGTTCGATTAGCTCGAGGAGAATTTCCCGCGTATCAGGTGTAAGCATCTTTGCGGCAGTAACAACAGCGCGAAACTGCTGGATATTAAAGTAATCCGGGTGGATACGAAGGACAAGAGCCTGCTTGACTTTGACCTGGCAGGCCAGGCGAGTATCGGCGGCGATTTCGGCTTTGCTAAGAAACGGCAGCTCGGTCGGCAGAACAGGTCCGCCGCCATCTAATACATCCACCTTGCAAAAACCGCACGTGCCCTGCCCGCCGCAGGCCGAGGGAATGAAAATTCGCTGCTCATACAGCGCATTCAAAAGAGTACAACCGCCATCGACGATGAATGGCTCCCGTTCATTGACGGTAATCCGGCAAGGCCCGTAATCGGCCAGAAACCTGTCGGCAATCAGCAGTAAAACCGACAATGAGCCGCCAAGTAACGACAAAACCAGTATTGCATAAATATATGTCATAATTGCTTTGGTGTTACAGGTCCGCAACGCCGGCAAATCCCATAAATGCCATAGCCATCAGGCCGGTAATAATCAAAATGATACCGAGGCCCTGTAAAGGCCTGGGAATATCTGCGTGCTCAAGGCGCCGGCGGAGGCCGGCCATCAGGCATATCGAAAGCAGCCAACCCAAGCCGGAGCCAAGTGCATAAGCAGCCGTCTGCACCAGACCAAAATGACGGTCAGGGTCTATCATTAACAGGTTCACGCCAAGGATGGCACAATTGACGGTGATAAGCGGCAGGAAAATACCGAGGTTGTAATAAAGCAGCGGGCTGAACCGTTCGATAACCATCTCCACGAGCTGCACGAAGCCAGCGATAACCATAATGAGAACGAGAAACGTAAGGTATGTCAGGTCAACAGCACAAAGCGGCGCGTCCCTGACCAGCACACCATAATAGATGCCGTAATTTAGCACGGCTGTACAGAATGTTACAAACGTTACCGATATACCCATACCAAATGCGGTGCGCAAATTCCGGGAAATCGCAATGAAGGAGCACATCCCGAGAAACTTCGAGAGAAGTATGTTATTGGTGAGAATTGCTGCCAGAAAAATGACAGCTACACCGGTGATGGAAAAATCGGGCATAGTCAATGTGCCTCCGGATGTTCTGCGGCATGCAGCCCAGGCCAAACAGCACTAACAACCCAAACGACAATCCCCATCGCAAGAAACGCTCCCGGCGCGGCCCCAATAAGCCTGACAGGCAGAAAGCTCTGGCCCATAACATTGTATCCGAGAAAGGTGCCGTTTCCGAGCGGCTCGCGAATTATGGAAATTGCCAACAGAACCAGGGCATAGCCGGCGGCACTTCCAAGACCGTCGAGAAATGACATAACCGGGCCGTTCCGCATTGCATAACCTTCGCAACGGCCAAGTATGAGGCAGTTTGTGATAATCAGGCCAACATAGGGCCCCAACGCCTTGCTCATATCGAACCACCAGGCCCGCAGAAACAGATGTACCAGAATCACAAGCGTAGAAATAACCAGCATTTGTACAATCAGACGGACGCGGTGCGGCGTGACGTTGCGCAAAAGTGAAACCGATAACGTACTTAGTGATGCGACGAAAAGCAGTGCGGCACCCATTACCAACGTTGTAGACACATAGCCGGTTACTGCCAGCGCCGAGCAGATACCGAGGGACTGACAAAGTATCGGATTCTGTGGTCCAATACCTTCTTTGACGGGCTGAATAAGATTTTCACGTGTGCAACTTACTTTACTACATGCCATAGCCATTATTCACAGTCTCGCGAGCAGTACTACTTTCGCTAAACTTTGTAATCCTCGGGTTTAAAATGTAATTTGCATTCGGATTCGACTGTCGGGATAACCTTTAGCACCGATACAGCCGTCGGATAGGCAACTTCGGGCGGGCAGGTTAGTTTACTCTTATCTCGGGCACGGACGGCCTCGAAGAAATTCTCCAGATGCCACTGATGAATGTTTTTTTGTTCGAACAAAGTCATTGCCTTTGCGGCAGCCGGACTTGTTTTCGCAAGTGCCTTGACCAAAGGCACAACCTGATGTCCGCTGCGTTCGATGCGCTCAACAGCAGCCATCCACTGGGGCACTTCAGTTGCCGGTTCGGGAACATAATAGCACTTTTTCTTATTTTCGGAAATCGTCAGCGTTCCCTTATCACCGCTGAAACGCTCGAAATAACTTCCGAAGCCATTAGTGTTGAGAACCTGATAAAATGCCCTTACTGAGCCGGCTTTGCCCTTATATTTGTAAAGGTACTCGTAAATCGCCATAACATCTTCATACCACTGCCGGTCCTCGTAGTAATCGGCGCCTCCGACAGCGGTGACAGAGGCCGGGTCTGTATGTAAGAACCAACTGAAGATGTCAATCTGGTGACTTCCGAGGTCGGCTATCGGCCCTGCGGAGAATTTTCGATACCACCGCCAATTGCGAAAATGGTCCATCGTGTCATAACCATATTTTTTGAGGGTATCGAGCGGAATCTCGTACTTCTTAGGCCACTCCAACCTGGCCTGGACGGCGCGGTTCCACTGGCCGTAGCAGTTAGTCAGCCGCCCGCAAATTCCATCCTTGTCGATAAGTTCGAGTGCGTATCGATAGACGGGGTTGCTCCGCCGCTGATGCCCTATCTGGAGTAACTTTCCGGTCTGCCTTGCAGCCAGAACCATCTGACGGGCGCCGTCAATGATACTGGACATTTCTTTTTCACAATAGACGTGCAGGCCTGCCTTGAGGCAAGCGACAGTATGCTCTGAATGTACCCAGTCGGGCGTGGCAATGATTGCGGCGTCGAGGTCTTTTTCCTTTTCCAGCATATCCCGGTAATCAGTATAAACGTTGGCCTGATGCTTGTATGCCTTGAGGCGTCCGCCGGCATATCGCCGGCTAAAAGACCAGATGTCGCATACCGCCTTGAATCGAACGCCTGGAATCTTCAGGCTGTCTTTAAGAAGAATTCTTCCCTGAGTACCTGCTCCGATGAGGGCAACATTCAAATCATCCGGCTTGGAATCTTTTGTCTGAGCAAAAGATTTCGGCGCCAAAACAAGCCCTGCTCCTATTGCAGCGGTAGAGCGAATAAAGCTGCGTCTGTCTATTTGTTTTTTATTACTCATCTTTGCTCCTGTCAAAAACAGAGACTTAACAAATACAACCTGAGATTATTGCGGCAGTTCCTGAAGCCAGATGTTTCGGTACTGCACACGATTGCCGTGGGCCTGCAAAAACACTGGGCCGGTTCCGCTCTCATTTTTACCCAGGGCCGCGGTTGTCGGTCTCGGCAATTCGGTATTATCATGTATTTTAACCCCGTTGTGTAATACTGTCAAGCGGGCGTTCTTGATTTTCGTGCCGGCACTGTCGAAACGCGCCGAGTGAAAAATAATATCATAACTCTGCCACTGCATCGGGACAGCGCACATATTTACACGTGGCGCCGCGACTTTATAAATTCCGCCGCACTCGTTGTCAGCGCCTTCAAGACCATAGCTGTCGAGTATCTGCACTTCGTATCGTCCCATCAGATATACACCGCTGTTGCCGCGTTTTTGTCCGCGTGCCTTCGGCATAAAGGGTGTGCGAAATTCCAGATGCAGTTTGATGTCGGCAAATTCCTTTTTGGTTATAATCGAGCCGGCGCCCGGTTCGACTTCCATCGCGCCGGTGATAAGTTTCCATTTTACCGGGCCTGATTTCTTTGGATGCCTCCACTGGTCAAAGTTGCTGCCATCGAACAGCACTACAGCGCCCCTTGGCGGTTGCTGCCCCAATGTCGGCGAAAGTCTCTCTACCCGATGCATCTTGAAGCGACCGTTAACCAGTCCTTTATAGTGAGCCCGAAACGTTTCGCCGCTTAGAATACCTTCTCCGTCATAGAGTCCGTCATCAGCCGTATAGACGAATTTGTCCCCCTCCAGCACTCCGTCCAGGACATGCATAGGTTTTTTTCGTGTATCAAATTCCTCTAATGCAAGAACTCGATACTTACCGTCTCCCAGTGCTATCGCCTGTGCCACAAAGTCAAATTTTTCCCCGTCATCAGCTTCGCCGCTGCCTTTCCAGTCCCCCATAAAAGAGTCAATGCTCTTGCCGTAAGGCATCCTGCGGACGATCATCTCTTTTTCCTGCTGTATGGGTCTGCTGTCTGCGGGGACTGTACAGGAAGAAACAGCCAAAAGCAAAAATAATGCCAGGAGGCCGGCGAAAAATTTACACCTGTTCATAAACAAACGATATTCCTTTTTTAAAAACATTAGCTGCTCACTTTCCTGCAACATTTTTAACTATTTAATCCTATCGAGCACCCTTTGTGCCCTCTTGCGGCGTGAATCATCTGTTGTAATTTCCAGGACCTTCTTCATGATTTTTTTGCTTTTTTTAGGGTGTTTTTTGTATGTGGAGCCAGCGATTTTAACCACGGCTGCTTCAGCTTCGGGCTGCAGGGCATCATCATCCAGCGATTCAGCGGCCATCTCCAGGGCAGGTAACGATTTGTTCTTTGTCAAGGCGGACAATACCATTTTCTTTTCGCCTGGTTCCGATGCCAGATCCATCGCTCGGCGATAGAGTTCTATTTTCTCTTTGTCAGAACCATCTACAACTTCAACGAGGCGAATAAATCCCCGCAGCGCCAGAGTCTGGTGCGTTTTGTCATCGGAGCTCTGTGCAATTTTCTGCAGGTCAGCCATTGGTTCGGCTGTGGGCCAATCGGACAGAGCGCGAATGGCCGCAGTCTGTACCTCTCGAACATCGTCCTTTAATGCCCTCCTCAACACACCAAGAGCATTACTGTCGCCGATTTTGCCCAGCACACTCAGCAGCGAACATTTGACCTTAACATCTTTAATAGAGCTTAACACATTCAATACCGGTTTGGCCCGGGTTTTCAAATCAGCAATTTTGCCGGAGACAGCAACAACCATTTTTTCGGCTTCTTTGCGCTCAGCTTCACTTTGTACATCTACCAAAAGCTTGACCAGCTCAGGCAAATGCTTCGGTTCGGCAATCACCTTCAAGGCCTTTAGCGATTCCAGGCGAACTTCACGGGCGGGAGCTTTTGCGTTTCTAAATAAAATCTCTGTGGCGGTATATATTCTGCGCTGTTGTATGCCGCGTATCACTTCAACTTTAACCTTTGGGTCGGACTTTAGTATTAGTGACGATACGGCCCTATTAATCTCCGGGCCGCGTAATGAATACAGACTATTTCTGGCGGTTTTTTGTTCTTTGCCGGCTGTGCTCGCCGCTATCCGTACCAGCAGGCCAACGGTCGA
Organism: uncultured Pirellulales bacterium; assembly: GCA_964510545.1. Taxonomy (GTDB): domain Bacteria; phylum Planctomycetota; class Phycisphaerae; order Sedimentisphaerales; family Anaerobacaceae; genus CAYXPG01. The sequence goes on from CAZECQ010000003.1 coordinate 15,930, forward strand.
GGTATCACCCAGTTCCCCAAGAGCATCCAAAGCAGCTATACGAACGGAGTTGTCGGTACTTTTTGCTGCATCCATGACAGCGGGCAAAGCGATTGGGTCGCCTTTGTCGGCCAGGGCCGAGAGTAACTGCACCTGAGCTGCAGATGAAAGTTTCGGCAGTTGGGCTATTACAGCTTTGACGAAGTGCGGTCCTTCCATGTCCTTGACAAGAGGGATGGCAACGGCCTGCATTGTCGGCTCATTCGACTTTAAAACATCGATAATAATCGTAGGTGCTTTTTCCTTGTCCGTATTGATGATACCCTGTAGTGCGGCACCACGAATCGGCATTGGCTCGGCTGCGGCGTACAACTGTTGATAAATATCCAAGGCCCTTTTATGTTGTCCTGCGACACTTAACCGCTGAGCACATTGAATCAGGGCTGCCAAAACCTCCTGCCGCACTTCGCCGGTGGTTTTTTCTTTTGCCTGTACCAATGCTTTAGCGGCCTCGGTGTCGGCTATTTGGCCCAAAGCCGCCACTGCGGCGGCAGCTATTGTCGAGTTTGAATTGTAAATCAAGCGACTTAAAGCAGGAATGGATTTAACATCACGGCGCTGTCCCAGGGTGGTGATTATGCCCGCCTTAATATTGCCGTCCGTACCGGTCAAAGCGGTTCGCAGCGCCTTGTCAACTGCCGGGGCTGGTATGCGCTCCAGGGCATAACGGGCCATATCTGAAGTATCTGATTTGGTCAGCATCGCAGCTAACGTTGGTATAGACTGTTCGGTGCCGATGATACTGAGCTTACGGCAGATAAACTGCTTTGCCGCCGGGGTAGAATCCGATTTGAGAAGAGTCAGAAGCTGTTTTTCAATTTGTTTGAGCTGCCCAGGACTGTCATAGACACTGTTTATAAAATCGGACAAATCGGTGAGCAGTCTGCGACTTTGGCCATAATCATATTTGGCAATCTTCGCCAATAACTCATCCAATTCTTTTTGAGTAATGGGAATTGTCTGAGCAGGCAAATCACCCAGGGCAAATTGAATGCCGTCGAGATAATGCTGTAGTATTGCCGGGTTCCAGGTGATATGGTGATTATGTCCCAGCGAGCAATAGAACAAACGGCCTTTTCCATAGCTTTTGACCCAACTGATACCGATGTCTGTATCGTCAGGCGTAATGCCTTTGGCGGTGCGGGTTTTCTCATCGGTCATATCGAGACTCATAAGGACCCGCTGTTTAGCACGAGAATATAATGGCGGCTTCGTTCGATAAATCTCGTCACTTAGCTTAAAGTCCTTAGCATCAAATGCCGCGGTAAGGGGATGCTGGGGGTCATCTATTTTAATCGCCCAGGTGCCGTTGGCCCTCCAGGGGTGGCCGCAGAATTGTCCGCCCATCATTTCGGCCGCCTCGGGCCAAGTGTAAAAATTGTCCGTGGCGGCGTGGATGCCGACAATCCCTTTGCCGCCTTTGACAAAAGTCATCAGGGTCTTGCGTTGAGCCGGCCCAAATTCCAGCTTGGTGGTGTTATTGAAGCAGACAGCGTCAAACTGGTTGAGATTCTCTGCTTCGAACATATCCATATCGTCGCTTATCACAGCTTCATACGCACCGGTCTTTTGTCCTATTATCTGCAGCGCTTTGTCCCAATATGGAATTGAACTGTGTTTGTAGCCTTTGCACAAATTAATAACCAGCAGCTTTCTTGGCTTAGCTGGTTTGACAGTTGTTTTCGCGGGCACAGCGTTTTTTATTTTTTCAAGTTCAACATCAGAGACCGCATGTAACTCAGTCACAAAAACAGCACATAAAATAAACAATGCCGTTAAAAACACCAATTTTATCCACAATTTCATTGTTTTTTCCTTTCTTTTTTGATTTATTCCTGTTTTTTTCTATAAATGCCACGGGCTTCGCATTGGCCGCGACAGTAAACGGGCCGCTTCGTCGTCATTGATAAATTGTTCGTTTTGTGGGTCCCATTTGAGTTTGCGTCCGGTGAGCATAGCGATTTCACCTAACAGAGCTACGCTGATAGAGCGATGGGCAACCTCAACGGGAGCGACAGGTTTCTGACGGCTTTTGATACAATTCAGAAAATCCTGCTTATGGTCCCGGCTTTCGTACAGGCGAATCTCATCGGGGCCGATGATTTCTTTCAATATACTTTCGGGCTGTGCCCAAATCCCGCTTCGTTTAACGTGGAGCCAGCCTTTTTCACCGTACCATTTTGCACCCATCGAAATCGGTTTACTGCGGTCATGGTCTGAGTTCGAAATATTCATTACCAAACCATTGGCATATTTGCATTTAATCTTATACTCAATGGGGACATTATATAGTCCATCACGTGGAAAGATTCCTTTGCCTTCGATTTCGACTGGGCCGGTATATTCGAGTCCGAGGCCCCAGTGGGCGATGTCAATGTGATGTCCTGCCCAGTCGGTAAGCTGGCCGCCGGAATAATCCATAATCCACCTCCAATCCCAGTGACAGCTTCCCCGTCCGAAATCACAAAATGGTCTCCAGGGCGCCGGACCCAGCCACATATTCCAGTCCAGACCCTCCGGAACAGGCAACAGGGGTTGTGGGTCACAACTTTGGCCGGTCGGCAACCCCACATCGACCCTGTGGACTTTGCCCAGCCGTCCGTTGCGGACCAGTTCGCAGGCGTAATGAAAGTTTCTGCTGGAGCGCTGCTGACTGCCGGTCTGCCAGACTACACCGTATCTTTTGACCGCATCGCAGATAGCCCGACATTCGACAATAGTACGAGCCAGTGGTTTTTGGCCGTGAATGTCCAAGCCTGCCCGTACAGCAGCAATAGCGATAATCCCGTGCCACTGGTCAGGCAGAGCAAGACAAACTGCGTCCAAATCACCGCGAGCAATCAAATCTCTAAAATCAAGATATGTCCTGCAGTCATTGTTTTGATATTTGGTATTGACGATTTGTTTGGCCTTGTCACGATGTTTGCGGTCAACGTCACAGACAGCCGCCATTTGCACTTCGCTTTTGCTTAGGAAGCCTTTCATATCATTTGTGCCCTGGCTGCCTACGCCTATTGCTCCCATAACGATGCGGTTGCTCGGTGCGACGGTCCCGCCCTTACCTAATGCTGAAGACCGAATAACATACGGAAACCCTATCGCCCCCACAGCCGTTCCGGCGGCCCTTTTCAGAAACCGCCGTCGATTAATGCTCTTATTTTTCATAATCAACAAAACTCCTAAACTACAACCTGCTGTTACTTATCCAGTCTAATCTTCCAAGACTTTGATTTTTATGTTTCGATACCAAACGTCCTGTCCGTGGTCCTGAAACCCAAAGCGGCCTACTCGCGGCATATCCTTATATGCTGTTTTGAATTTGTTTTTTGTCCCATCCGGGTTCTTGTGCGGCTGCGTCCACAAATCCAGATTCATATCGATTATCTGTTCATTGTTCATCACCACATATATTCGGTTTTGTTTGGCCGCAATCGTCATCCGGTTCCACCGGCCGGTTTTCTTTGTGACATTTCTGCTCGGTGAGAGGCAATCGTAAATTGCCCCGCAGGAACCGTGCCTGGAACCATCGGCACTGTCATGAATCTGGACTTCAATAGCCGTCTGCACGTAATTTGCGATATCTCCTGTGCGAATGAAAATACCGCTGTTGCTGTTTTTGGCGACCTTAAATTCCAAATCGAGCATAAAATCTCCGTACCTTTGCTTTGTCCAGATGCTGCCGCCGCCTTTGCGCGTTAACAGCCCATCCCGAATTACCCAACTGTCCAGCTTAAATATACAGTTTGACAAATCTTCTGTCAACAGCTCACGCCAGCCGGTCGGCTTCAACTCGTGTGCCACTCTATTAAAGTATTCCACACACCCGTGTATCTCAGGCGAAGAGTTTTCCCAATGATATTCGTATTCTACAGAAAACACGCCTTTGAAGTTTTGACGGTCAAGCTCGGCCAATACATCCTTGATATTGCCTTTTCCTGTTCCCCAGGGTACATCATGAGCCTTACGTTCTGCAAATTCGTTTAAATCCTTAAGATGCAGGCTAACGATACGGCCTTCAAGTTTTTTCAGCGCCTCGGCGGGATTGACGCCCGAGCGCATCCAGTGGCCGGTATCGGCACAGGCGCCAAGCCACTTGCTGCGCCCTTTACACGCCGCCAATATATTATCCGGATTCCAGTAGCGTGTGGGCTTAGGATGATTGTGGATTGCCACCTTTATTTTGTACTCCTCGCACAGCTTTTCTATTAAATCAAATGCCCCGCTTTTCGGCTCGGAAACAATAGTCTCAATACCCATATCCTTTGCAAAATCAAATACCTTTCGGCACTGCTCTTCATTGTTTGGCAAAGACACCACACCGTAATTGACCAGCTTTATTCCTGCATCTTTGAGCTTTTGTTTGACCTCTTTGCGGAACTCGGCCGGCATATTATGACTGAAAGTTACGTTGGGTTTTTCTCTGCTTAGTTTCTGTTTTGGATATGCCTCTATCCAGTCCAGTCCCAAAGACGCTGTTTTGTCCACCGCCTCGTAAAATGTGAACTTCCTAAAGGTGTAGGCCTGTGTCCCCAGGCGCCATCCATCATAAACATCCGTTGTCGGATGATGCTTTAGCGGTATTAGCTGGGTTTGTGCCCAACAGTTTAAAAACATAACTATCAGCAAAAATAAAACCGAAACAGATTTTACCCTGTTATCCATTTCTTTACTCTCATCCAATCAAATTCCATATTCTGCACATCAGCCTTCCGCCTTTGTTCACAGACTCCATCCCTCTCGATATGGCCGGTTAATGTATTTGTTGGCCTCATCCACATTTGTAACCTTCATATTTTCTCCATCCCAATCCAGTTTTTTGCCCGAACGAATGGCAATATTCCCGACCAAAACTGTTTCTGTCAAAGGCCCTGCGTAGTCAAAGTTTGAGCAGGCTTCTTTGCCGCCCTTGCAGGCCCTTATCCAATCCTCTTCGTGACTGCCGACTATCCGGCCGATAGACTTTTTCGGCAGCCTTTTTTTGTATTCTTCCATCTTTGCTTCGGGGATGAGGCGTGGACTTTTACCGTAACATCCGCACATTATTTTGCCTTTGTCCCCAATAAAGAGACATCCGCCATCCTTATTGCCCATCCGGCGGCCCTCTTCGAGTTCATTGGGCCGGGCAGGCATCAAACCGCCGTCGTACCAGTTAAGCTTAACCGCCGGCATACCAGAACGTGCAGGAAACCGGTAACGAACTATAGAGGCCAAAGGTGCGCTTTCCAACTTGATATCTTCCGAACAAATTGCGTTTGTCGAGCTGGCTTCGACACTAATCGGATAACCCAGTTCAAGTGCCCAGAAAGGCACATCCACTATATGGCAGCCCATATCCCCCAAAACACCTGTTCCAAAATCCCACCTGCCTCGCCATTTGAACGGCAGATAAATCGGGTTATAAGGGCGAAACGGCGCCGGCCCGAGCCATAAATCCCAATCCAGCGTGGACGGCACCGGAGGCATCCCCTCTGGTCTGCTGACGCCCTGCGGCCACCATCCTACCGGTCTGTTGGTCCAGCAGTGAACCTCACGAACCGGACCAATTGCGCCATCCCGTATCCATTCCTTTATCAGGCGTATTCCCTCGCCGGAATGTCCCTGGTTGCCCATCTGGGTAGCGACCTTGTACCGGCGGGCCGCTTCGGTAAGCCTGCGGGCTTCATAGACCGAATGCGTCAGCGGTTTTTGGAGATAGACGTGCTTGCCCATTTCCATTGCCATCATTGCAATTACTGCGTGTGAGTGGTCGGGCGTGGCAATTATTACCGCATCGATGTCCTTTTGTTTTTCGAGCATTTTACGAAAATCACGGTATTTTTTTGCCCTGGGGTGTCGCTCAAATACCTTACCAGCATATTCTTCATCCACATCGCACAGCGCTACGATGTTTTCACCGTCGGCGTCTTCAATTTTAAATTCACCGGTCTTGTCCTTTTTGAGACCGGCCACCCTGGCAAGGTTGCCTTTGCCAACACCACCGATACCAATACCCGCAACATTGAGCTTTTCACTCGGTGGAGTATAACCTCTTCCTCCCAAAACATATCGAGGGACAATGGTAAATGCGCCCAGCGCCGCAGCAGTACCGCTGAGAAACTGTCGGCGATTAATTTCTCTTTTCTTCATAATAATATAAACCCACTAACTTATATTTCGCATCACGCAATTGATAATTTATAAATGATAGTCAATTTTCAATAATCATTTCTACAAGTGCCAGGGGCTGCGCATCGGCCGCGATAGTAAACGGCCGGCTTCGGAATCTCCTATAATGACTTCACGTTTAGGGTCCCATTTCAGCGGCCGGTTAAGCTTGTAGGCTATATTGCCTAAATGACAGACGGTTACCGAACGGCACCCGATTTCTATATCGCAAATCGGTTTTGTGCGTTTTCGGATGGCATCAAGCCAGTCAACGTAGTGGTTCCTGCTTTCGTACAGGTGTATTTCATTTGGGCCGATTTGTTGATTCTTAAGACTATCGGGCCAGGTCTTCAAATGTCCGCGGTCCACCTCAACTTTGCCTTTGGTGCCGGTAAAGAGAACACCACGCCCTTCGCAGCCTCTTGTCATCGTAACACCATTGGCGTATTTATATGTAAGTACCTTGTAATCCTTATTGTCGGGGGGTATGATTTCAACCGGTCCGCTGTCATCGGTACCCATGCCCCACTGGGCGATATCAAAGTGGTGGGCACCCCAGTCGGTCATCTCCCCGCCGCCAAAGCGACTATTATTGCGCCAATCAGGATAGTCATCCCAACTGATGTGGGGAGATAGTTCCGAGTTGTATGGTCTCCATAATGCCGGGCCTACCCACATATCCCAATCAAGATAATCCGGTACCGGCATTGCGGCCAAAGGTTTATCCTCTGGTGGGCCTCCAACACTTACTGTCACATACTTTAATTCGCCGATGTAACCGTTTAGAACCAGCTCGCACCCCAAGCGGAAGTGCCAGTCCGAGCGCTGCATGCTGCCTGTCTGAAAGACCCTTCCATAATGTCTGACCGCATTGACCATCTCCCTGGCCTCGACGATAGTCTGCGAGAGTGGCTTCTCGCAGTAAATGTCCTTACCGGCCTTGGCCGAGAGGATAACCGTAATGGCATGCCAGTGGTCCGGCGTGGCAATTACCACTGCATCAATGTCGGCCCTGGCAAGTAGTTCACGAAAATCTCCGTATGTTTCACAACCCTTATAGGTACCGCCAGCTTTTTGCCAATAGTATTCTTCCACTATTTTTTGTCCGCGTTCGCGCTTTAGTTTATCGACGTCGCAGCCGGCCAGGACCTGAGTGCCGGGCGAGTTCAGGAACGACTTCATCAGGCGCTTGCTCTGTTTGCCCGTGCCGATAAAGCCCAGCGTTATCCGATTGCTCGGCGCGACGGTGCCGGCTTTGCCCAGTGCCGATGAGGGAATAATATATGGGAATGTTATTGCTCCTGCGGCCAGTCCTGCTGTACTTTTCAAAAACTGACGACGACTGCTTTTGTTAACCATCAGAATCTCCCGATACTTAAATGGTTTTATTTGTCGAAAGCTGCATCAAATGCAACCTGCGATGGTTTAAAATCAACCTTTTTAACAAACTCGCATGCTTCTTTGGCGCCGTGCTCGCGATCCATACCGCTGTCTTCCCATTCAACCGATAGTGGTCCGGTATAACCTATTTTATTTAATGCCCTGATTATCTCTTCGAAATCAACTCCGCCATGCCCTAATGAGCGAAAGTCCCAGCCTCTGCCCGGTTTGCCAAAATTAAGGTGCGAGGCAAGGATTCCGGTTCTGCCGTTCAACTGCAAAGCCGCATCTTTCATATGAACGTGATAGATACGGTCTGAAAACTCGTTGAGAAAGCATACCGGGTCAACCATCTGCCAGTACAAATGGCTGGGGTCGAAGTTGAAACCAAAAGTCTCTCGTCTGCCAATGGCCTTGAGCACTCGCTCAGCCGTGATAATGTCAAATGCAATTTCAGTCGGATGTACTTCCAGCGCAAATTTAACGCCGCAATCGTCAAAAACATCCAATATCGGATTCCACATCTCGGCGAAATAAGTGAAACCTTCCTCAATCGCCTCATCGCTTACCGGCGGGAAACTGTATAACATATGCCAAATCGAAGAGCCGGTAAAACCATTAACCACTTTGACGCCCAAGTTCTTTGCTGCCCGCGCGGTGTTCTTCATCGTCTCGACTGCCCAGGTGCGCTTTTTTTCGGCATCGCCTGCACAATCAGCAGGAGCAAAGGCGTCACTTCGAGAGTCGCTATTCAAATCGCAAACCAACTGCCCCGCCAGGTGATGGCTGATGGCGAAAACCTTAAGCTTGTTCTTTTTCAGTATATCCAACTGTTTTTGACAATAACTTTTATCGGCAGCAGCCTTTTCAACATCCATATGGTCACCCCAGCAGGCCAGCTCCAACCCATCGTATCCCCAACCGGCTGCCTTGGAAGCCAATTCTTTTAGTGGCAAATCCGCCCACTGGCCGGTAAAAAGTGTTACCTTTCTGCTCATTTTACTTCTCCTTCGTTTGTTAGGATTTCATTTTAGTCCATTTTTGTTTGCTTTTCGTGCTGGCTAAAACCGTATCTATAAAAAGCATTCCCCTGAGGCCATCATTAACATTTGGAAAGTCCAGTGCCAGCTTATCTGGTTTTGTTCTGGTTATTCTGGCACGGACGGTGTCGGCGAAGTTGCAGTAGATATTAGCGAACGCCTCGATGAAGGCTTCGGGATGACCAAAAGGCAAGCGGGTGGCACGGGCTGCAGCAGGACTTTTTGCTGCTATGTAATCGTTACCGCGCCGCCAAACCTGCACCGGGCCATCGGGAACTTTAACATACAAATAATTCGGATGCTCCTGGTGCCATTCGAAGGCTTTTTCTTCGCCGTAAATCCAGATAGTCAGACCGTTCTCTTCGCCGATGGAAATCTGGCTGGCATGTAAAATCCCTCTTGCGCCATTACTAAACCGAAGCAGGCAGTTGCCGTCATCCTCCAGCCGACGTCCTTTAACAAAGGTGGTCAGGTCAGCACATACCTGCCTAATCTTCAGTCCTGTGATGTATTCCGCCATATTTTCGGCGTGGGTGCCGATGTCGCCGATACAGCCGGATGCACCGCTTTGTTTGGGGTCGGTACGCCAGGAGGCCTGCTTTTGGCCGGTCCGCTCCAGAGGCGCCGACAACCAGCCCTGCGGATACTGAACTACAATCTTGCGAATTTTACCAAGCTCTCCGTTACGGGCCATATCGCGGGCCAGCTTGACCATTGGGTAACCCGTATAGTTGTGCATCAGTGCGAACACCCTGCGCGACTTTTTGACGAGTTTTTGCAATGCCTTTGCCTCTTTAACGTTAAAAGTCATAGGTTTTTCGCACATTACGTGGAAGCCCGCATTAAGAAAATCATGTGCGATGGGGAAATGCCAGTTGTTAGGGGTTGTGATTGAAACGAAATCAATTCTTTGGTCAGGGGGAAGCTTCAACTCGCGTTCTATCATTTCCTCATAGTTACGATAAACACGTTTTGGGTTGAGATATAGCTCTCTGCCCATTTGTTTCGATTTTCGAGGATTGATATCAAAAGCACCGGCTGCTAATTCGATTTCTCCGTCCATCCGTGACGCTTTTCGGTGCACCTCACCGATGAATGCTCCGGGTCCGCCGCCAACCATCCCCATTTTCAGCTTTCGCCCAAGTTTCATATCCACTCCTTTCAACAGAAAATACCCCACACTGCACAAAAACACACATAATAATAAACCACTAAGTTCGGGTATATTAAGTGATTTGCGCCAACAAAGCAACTGAAAGAAAAGTAAGGATTTGTTAAGAGAACAACTACCAGTCTCCCCGGACTTTCGGCCTATCCGCTGCACATCACGTTTGAAATCTGACAAGGTATTGGTGCGGTAACAATCGCCCTCAGATTGACCTTAGAAAGATGCTAAAGCCCTTTTTGCCTGTAACCGTTGGGCTATACGGAGCTAAACATAAGGAAAAATGAAACAAAAGCGGATTTAATGTTGAAATTCGTCGATTTTCATATAATTTACTTGACTTTTGCGCCGTTAATATGGTAAAATCGTGTATTATTGTTCCTTTAGCAGGAGAAGCGGTGAAGAAGTTTTTTTAAAAGCTTCCCTACCTATCTGTTATTCTGCTGGGAAAAATGTAAAAGACCTTAAAAAACATCAATAATTTTATTGACTTTTTGACGGTTAGTGTGGTAAACTGAACACTTAAATATAGGTTTACAGGTGGAGCGGTGATAGAAGTTTTGGAGGATTTCCTTCACGCTCAATATCAAGAGAAAGATGAGGCTCTGGTTTTGAATGTGAATGGCCCCGGAGCTATGGGGACTGCGTATGAGCGTTCTTTGTCCCCAATCAAATAAAGACCAAAGCCGCTACAGACAGAAGGAAGAGGTGATTGAGTTTCTTCGCAGAAATGGTTTTGGAGGATGGGTGGAATATCTCTCCTTTGTAATCCCAGCAGAGATGAGAGTAGAGATTGTACAGATTTTTCTGTATTGACGGAGCATTTTGAGGGTGCTTACGAAATGGCAGGCGTGTTGTGATGAAAAGTACTTCAAAAGGTAGAGGGCCTGACCGTGGTCTTTGGAGCCGCTATGAGATAAAATATCTCATCAATGAGTCCAAAGCTGTCGCTATCGAACAATTCATCGAACCATATGTGCGTCTGGACCATTATTGTCAGATACAGCCAAGCGGTTCCTATCCGGTCGTCAGTCTCTATTTGGACTCGGACAATTTGCGGCTCTGCAGGGAAAGTCTGCATGGACACAAAAACCGTTTCAAGCTGCGTATCCGCAGTTACACCGACGAGCCGGATTATCCCAACTTTTTGGAGATTAAACGGCGGGCGAACACCGTGATAATGAAAAGCCGGGCCGAGGTTACACCTTGTAATGTGGCACCTTTGCTCACGCGGAGGCTCCTTAATCCCCAAGGCAATGGCAGCAATGGTGAAACTATCAAACAGTTTATGTTGTATATGAACAGTATAAATGGCAGCCCTGTGATTCGAACACGCTATCAGAGGCAGGCTTTTGAAGATATTGTGGACGAGCGTGTGCGTATCACGTTCGACCGCAACCTTTGCTATAAGATGACGCCTATCGCCGATGTAGGCCTTAACGGCACAGGCTGGCAACAAATGCTATTAAACAAAGTGGTTTTGGAGATAAAATTTACAGGTCGTTATCCACCATGGTTAAGCCAAATGGTCAAGTATTTCGATTTGCGCAAGCAGTCTCTGTCGAAGTATGCTCGTTCAATTAAGAGAGCTAGTGCACTGGGATTTTGCGCACCGGAAATACCGAGGTAGTACAATGAACCAGATTTGGGAAATTCTGGATGGTCTCCCGTCTACCGGGGGAATGTTTACTCCTGCGAGTGTGCTTTTGTCGCTGTTTTTAGCCTTTGTATTAGGCCAGGTTTTGGCATGGGTTTATTACTTTACTCATAGCGGTCTGTCTTATTCAAGAACCTTTGTGCAGTCGCTGATACTGATAACAGTGGTGGTGGCAATAATTATGGCTGTTATCGGTAACAATATTATTACAGCTTTTGGATTGATGGGGGCTTTGGCAATCATACGTTTTCGTAATGTGGTTAAAGATACAAGAGACATAGTTTTTGTTTTCTGTGCTTTGGTAGTTGGCATGGCGGCCGGTTCTCAGCGCTACGCCATCGCTATAGTGGGCACTATTGTTTTGAGTTTGATAACGCTATACCTGTATCTTACCGGTTTTGGCACACATCAGCCTCACAATGGTTTTTTGCGATTTAGTCTTCCGGGCCATATTGGGCCTAAACATCCGCTTCCTGCCATTCTTAAACGTTTTTGCAGCAACTTCATGCTCATCTCAGCACAGGACCACGGCGTTGGCAGTGTTCCTGTTGAATACGCTTACCAGTTGATGATACGAAATGCCAGGAAGAATGAACAACTGCTGTCCGAACTGGAGAAAGTTGAGGGTATCGAGAATGTCAGTCTGACAATGCAGGAGCAGTTGTTAGAAGTTTAGCTAACATATGAAAAGAAAAGGTACTAAAATTTGTCGATTCGGTCGTTTGCATCTGCATATTATGCCTCTGTTGGTCTGGCTGGCGGTGGTGGCGTGTGTGGTTGTATTGTTTCGTTACCGCAGCGCGCGTTTTGAAGTTTTAGGCATAGCGCAGAGCCAGATGCATCAGGTCGCTGCCACTTGCACAGGCCGGTTAAAAAGTCTTCCTGTTGAACTGTTTGGTAAAGTCAACAAGGGTGACACAGTGGCTGTAATTGATACTGTGCTCGATAACGAGAATCTGCAGGAGGAACTGGCCGTTGTCCTGGCCGAAATACAGCACCTTATGGCCGGATTAATCCCAACTCAGGACAATCTTCTTACCGAGGCATCTCAACGTACAACAGATAAAATTACAGCGCAACGACGATTCGACGTCGATATAGAGAATGCCAGACTTCGCATTCTGGAATTGAAAGCCCTTCTTGAGACCGACCGGATTATGCTGGAAGATTTGGCACTGGAAGTGAAGATTGTGCAGGGACTTCTGAACCAGGATGCTATCGCACCTTATGAGCTTCAGAAAGCAGAGGCCCAATATAATGCACTGGCGAAAAAGATTGAGGAAAATGAACATCTGCTTGCCCAGGCTGAGCAGGATTTTGAACAAACCCGGGAGCGAAGCGATGAATTTGCCAGCCGTCAGGAGCAGCGCCCCTCAGTTGATAGCGCTCTTAACGTTATCCACAAAGCAATAAAAGTTCAGGAACAGCGGATGGAACAATTGCTGGCAAGACGTAAGGTCCTGGTATTAAAGTCACCTTTGGATGGCATGGTCAGCCTGATTCAAAGTGGTCTGGGGGATGCTGTTTTACCAGGTGTGCCGATATTAACTATAACAGAGGTCAAGCCCAGGGATATTGTCGCTTATATCAGGCAAGACCAGTCAGGCCGGATCAGTGAGAGAATGGCGGTAGAGCTTATCAAGAACAGTGAGCCGGCACAAATCGCCGGTTCTCAGGTGACATATCTTGGGCCTACCGTGGAGTTAATGCCACAGCGTTTGTGGCAGAATCCTAATATTGCCCAGTGGGGACGACCCATACTGATTAAAATTCCCCCGGGCTTAAAACTGGTTCCCGGTGAAACTGTAGGGATAAGAGGATTGTAGCTGAAACGACAAGAAGGGGAAGACATAAAACCTTAGCGCAGAACTTAAAATTAAAGAGTTTTTAATTTCGAATTATAATTTGCTTTTAGCTGCCTGCTCTTACATGGAAAAGCTTAAGCTTTTAGTTTTAAGGGGGATGGATTCCAACTATATGATTTACGATGTCCTTACAAAAAAAGTGTTGTATCTGGCTATATGCTGTCTTGCCGGCTTGATTGGTTTGGCCGGTTGCGGTCAGCATGATTATAAGGCTGAGGCCGATGAGCAGGTCTATAACATCATAGACCGAAAATGGAAGGACGATTTTGGCAGCAAGGTCAACTACAAGATTAGTGACACAGAACCCTTGCCCGATGATATCCAAATCGAAAAGGTGATACCCGAATCCGGCATACTTACCCTGCCGCAGGCGGTAGCGATTGCGACCGCTTATAATCGTGAATATCAATTAGAGAAAGAATTACTTTACACAACGGCTTTGGACCTGAGATTGACCCGGCATGAGTTTGAAACCCGGTTTTTCAGCGGGGGGAGGCAAGGGTACGGCAAAGAGGGCAACAATGAAGGAGTCGGCGGTGAAGCAGACTTTGGTTTTGAGCGGCTGCTTGCCAACGGTGCGAGAATTGGCACAAAAGTCGGCATCGCCTGGTTTAGGGTAATCACGGGCGACATTCGTGGTGGGCTGGCCTCCATCCTGAGTGCAACAGTAACACAACCTCTGCTTCGCGGAAGCAACCGTAAAGTCGTCCAGGAAAATCTCACGCAGGCCGAACGCAACACGCTTTACCAGATTCGTTTGTTCAATCGGTTCCGCAAAATGTTCGTGGTTGAGGTCATCACTCAATACTACAGGGTTTTGCTGCAACATGACTTTGTTGAGAACGCCCGGAATAACTATGAAGCTCTGGAGCAACTGCATGAGCAAATAGAAAAGCTGGCCAAAGCCGGCCGTGTGCCCCGTTATGAGTTAGAGCGCCTCAATCAGGAAAAACTCCAGGCAAAGGATACATTAGTTCAGGCAGAAAAAGAATACAAGCAGGCACTGGATGAATTCAAGTTTTGGCAGTTGAGTTTACCAGTAAATGCTGAATTTCAATTAGATTTTAATGAACTTGAAGTTTTAAGGTCGGTGGAGCTGTCTAAGCCCGAGTTTTCCGAAGCTGAGGCTATTAAAACAGCCTTGGCTGAGCGCATGGACCTTGCTAACCGTAGCGACACCATCGCTGATGCCGAGCGTAAGATTCTTGTTGCCACCGACGGTCTTCGTGGCGAATTGAATCTTTTCGTCGGTGTAGATGCTACGTCACTTTCAGGCTCTTCAGAACTATCCGGCGTAGGTGCTTTAGATGACGATTTGACCGCTGACCGAGGTCGTCTCAATCCACTAAGACGCTTGCGTGACAACAATCCGTTGAGAAATTTTCGTGACGAGTCCGAGATTGGTATCGATTGGGAATTTCCGATGGACAGAGTGGCCGAACAAAACATATATCGCAAAGCTTTAATAGCCTTGAGCCAGCGTCAGCGTGAGTACGAGGAAATGGCCGATTGGGTAACATTGGAAGTACGTCAGGCCTATCGCGACCTTACCGAAGCGGCCGAGCGTCACAGGGTGCAGTTAGAAAACCTTAAATTGGCCAGGAAGCGTTTAAAAGATACCTGTCTTTTGCTTCAATACAGCCGAGCAAGCAGTCGTCGTGTCCTTAACGCCCAGGATGACTTATTTGATGCTCAGAACGCCGCCACAGAAGCACTGGTTGCTCATACAGTAGCCATGCTGAGTTTTTACCGAGATGCCGGGGTGCTTCAGGTTCTTCCGGATGGAATGTGGGAACATTAAGAATTAATTTTTATAAATCTTAAAATTTTTTTACAAATCTTAGAAATAAAGCTAATCCTCAAAACAGTGATTAAATAGCATCAGCGATGTTTCAAGCCCTGTTCCAACGCCTGCCAAAGCCCTTTTTGCCTGTAACCGTTGGGCTATATAGGGCTAAATATAGCGATGTTTCAGGCCCTGTTCCAACGCCCGCCAAAGCCCTTTTTGCCTGTAACCGTTGGGCTATATAGGGCTAAACATAAGGAAAAATGAAACAAAAGCGGATTTAATGTTGAAATTCGTTGATTTTCTTATAATTTACTTGACTTTTGCGCCGTTAATATGGTAAAATTACATATTATTGTGCTTTTAGTAGGATGGGTGGTGAAGAAGCTTTTTGTTTAAGAGCTTTCCCACTTACTGTTGGGAAAAACATAAAACTCCGGCCTACAAGAGGCCGTGGGGTTTCGGACTCCCATTTCGACGTTTTTCTTTTAGTGTATAAGGCAGGTAAAAGCCACTGTTGGCTGTCGGCTGCCTGTTTGACATTCACGGAGGAAAAGGGTGACAAGATTGTTCGAGAATCAATCTGTCTATTTCAACACAAGGACAGGCAGAACCGGTTTTGCGCACCGGGCGCAAGGGGGGGAAAACGTGCTTATCCGCAACCAGGAGAGGTGAAAATAAAAAGAGCATTGATAATAAGACAAATGGTGGCAATTGTGGGAATGATGATTCTCATACCAGGCGCTCAGGCAACGGTGTTTATTAACGAGGTGTTTATAAATCCATCCGAGAACGATGGGACCCATGAGTTTATTGAATTGCTTGGGACACCTGGTAGAAAACTGGATGGTTATGCGATAGCGGTTCTAAATGGCACCGAGAGGAAGTATTATCCCTATGAAAGTATTCCACCGATTCCGGACCCAGCACCTGAGATCGACGAGTTTTTCAGTCTGGACGGACTCAGACTCGGCGACAATGGTATTCTGGCACTTTTGATAAAGGATCCAAGCCCATTGCGATACCCTGGGCTCTTAGACGACTCTCATTGGGTGAACCGGAATACACTTTGGAATGGCGGCTTAGACATTACAGGTAAGATTGGTAACGACGGCTCGTTTACTATTATGTTGATTCGCAATCGTCCCGGCCAAACCGAAGCCGACCCCAGCAATCCGGCGGGACTGCTTTGGGGTAAAGAAATAGCGCATGATGCAGAACTACTCTGGGTCGAAGAAGTAAACGACCAATTCGGAGATGGGAATTTGGACAGAGGTGACTCCAACGGAATGGGGGGTTATACACTCGAAATGACAGGGCTTAGCACCGTTGGTGATTTGACAGATGACCTCGAGATCGTTGACGAGGTCAGCTATGAGGATAAGAATGGCTGGGAATATGATACAGACGGCAGGCATGTCGATGAGGACAGCAGTTGTCCGAGTTTGCCCCGTCGCCATGTCCACGCTCTTGATGACCCCGCTAACTTCAATCCGGATGCCCTTTCTCGAGTAGACTATCGTACCAAAGGCAATGGATGGGCACCGTCGTGCGGCGCCACCGGCGAGATGACAAACGGTAACAATTGGCAGGATACCGCTACGGAACAATGGATACGAGGTAGTAGTGTGAATACGCTGAATCTGCCGAGACATTTCTTTTATGACAATGACCCTAATACGGAACCCAATACCGTTCAACCATATGAAAGCCATGTGCCGTTGTGGCTGAACGACACAAATGTTCCGGATTATAATTTCTCAACTTCAAATACGTATGAAATATTAGCCGGCCAAATAAATCCCCTCGCGATCCCCTTTATCCCCGGCGACTGCGACCGTGACGGTGTTTGCGATGTTAATGATATCAATAAGATTTCATCTGTCTTTGGTGACGACGACTGGATATTCAGCAACAGCTTTTACGATGCGCCTGAGGGCGATTCGAATGACCCCGCCAGCCAGACCAAACCGTGGGACGTCGATGCCACCGGCGATAACGGCATCGAAGCCAGCGACCTGCAGTGGACACTGAATTTCCAGGATGATAGTAACGGCCAAATCGTAGGCATCCAGTATGACAGTACCACACCGGCTACCAGCGGCGTGTATCTTAACGATAACAACAGCGTTGATTGCAATGTGACGACCTCGGTCAATATCCCCAGCGGGCGTACTCTTACGACGCTGCTTGTCGGCGACATAGTCGAAATTACAGTCAACGGCCAAGTTATTGCCGGGGCCAACACCACCAGCGGCGAGGAGAACGGTATTATGCAGTACGTCCACGACATAGAGGTTAATTCTCCCAACGTCGTGAAAGTTACCTTAATTGAGCCATTAGGTTCTTTTAGTACTACCCGGACGTCATTACAGCTGCTACAGGGGACGAACGGCGACCTAGGTGTGGAGCTTGTCAATGGATATACGACGAGTTTCACAGGAGGAGTTACCAGCCCTGCCGGCCTCTATCGCATCACGCTGGAGGCCATTGGCGCCGGAAGTGTTGATGTCAACATCGCCCCTGCCGCCGCTGCCGGGTTTGCGGCAAGCACGCCACAGGGCTTGAAAGTCGGACACACTGATTCCAACGGCGACCCGAATTCTTCGGTCTATCCTGCTTTGCTGTCTATAACGGCTATAGTGCCGGGGGACTTAGACAATGATGAAGACGTGGACCTCAAGGATTTTATGATATTTGGTTCTCAATGGAGGCAGGCGCCGGGTGCGCCCTCAGCAGACATTAGCACTCCTGCTGATAATCTCGTCAATTTCCTGGACCTTGATGTATTTGCCAAGCAGTGGCTGACAGGATGCGGTATTTGAACTCGAATAATTATGAAAAGCAATTATAGAAATATTTATGGATTAAAAGGCTGTTAAGTGCTTTGAGGCATTATATACAGCCGGAAAAAATGTCTTATACCAAAGTGTTTGGAGGTTAGGTGTGATGAAGCAGTTATTAACAAAAGAAATGATGGTAGTAGTCATCGGGCTGATGGTTTGTGTCTTTGGTGTTAACACGACACAGGCCGTAATGGACGCTAACAATATTTTCGACGTCAATATAGTTCAATCGCTTTACTTAGTGATGGATGAGCCGAACGACTTTAATACTATGGCTTTTTCTTCGGATGATAAAGTTACCGGGTCGGTCTTCCCAGACCCCTGCACCGGAGAGCATGAATATTGGCTGGCATATCTTTCGGACAGCAACTCCGGGCCGTTTATCAGTGTTGCTCTTCGTCGAAAGAGTGATCTTGCTGCGCCCAATGAGGTTGACCCTCAGAAATTTTCCTTAAAGGTTGATATCTCCCGCCCCGGCTTTACTCCGGCGGGCCAGAGATTTGCCGGCAAAAAGAAACTGTCCCTTGAATGCGGCACTGACAATGCCCTGATTACCGAGGGATTAAGCTGGAATATTTATAACGCCGCAGGGGTTATTTCGGGCCGCTGCGCCTGGGTAAAGGTGTACATAAGTACCGACTATGGGGCAAGCTTCGACTACATGGGGCTGTATAGCAACGTTGAGCAGGTCGATAAGGAGTATCTCGAAGACCACCTGCCAAACAGCCACGATTACGGATTTCTATATAAAATGACCGAATATGCTGGCGAAGTACAAAAAACACGAGAGGCTGAGACCAACCCGTTCGAATTCAGTTGGTATCCGTTCGACCATCCTGCTATACCAGAAGACCCCACTCCGGGCGACTGGCTAACGCAGACACCGCAGCGGGTTGATATGGACCAGCTTATAAAATTTGCGGCAGTTGAAAACTTTGTTGCCAATGCCGACGGTTTTGTTAACAAGGGAGGTAATTACTGGTACTATGATTGGGCTACGCACCCAAGCGACCCGTGTATTATGGACCCGAACTATAAAGAACCGAGGCTCTATTTCCCATGGGACATGGATACGACAATGAAAGATTCGGACTTTGACATGTCCATCACTCATGCCCAGGGCGGACATTTTATGGAGGGCCTGATTCTTGAACAGGATGAATCAGGAACACCTTATGGTTATGACGTATACCAAGCCGAATATTATAGTACTTATAGGAACCTGCTCGACAACTCTTTGACAGTAGCAGATATTAATGCGCTCATAGATAAAATAGAAACGGCAATTTCCGCAGATGTTGCTCTTGAGCCTTTTCCGGAGGACACCGCAGTAACAGAAGATTTTGGCGATATCAGGACTTTCATCCAGGACAGATGGGATTATATTGACGGCCTGCTCGATGCTATGGCACCGCTTCCCGGGACTGTCCTGCTTGATGACGGTTTCGAAGGCACAACCTGGGACGCCAACTGGGGTAGTCCCGCTGCCTGGCTCAACGACACCGGCACTTATCACAGCGGCGCGGCCTCAGCAGGGGCAGACCAGACAAACTTCGGTGACTTTACCTGTAATTCTTTAGATACCAGCGATGCCAGCGCAATCTATATACGTTTCTGGCTTATGAAGGATAATGACATAGACGCAGGGGATTTGCTGCTCTATTATTATGATGGAACAAGCTATAATCTTATCACCGACCTTGATACTGCTGGCGCTGATGGTACATGGTTTGTCTATACCGACACCATAACAGACAGCCAATACTTCGACCCCAATTTCCAGATACGCTTTAATGCAACTCCCGACGATAAGAAAGAATTTGCATGGGTTGACGATGTTGAAATAACAAAGACAGTGCCCGTTGTCCAGCATACATTGACGAGTTCTTCGACGGCGGGCGGCTCTGTAACCAACCCCGGCGAGGGCTCTTACCCGTATGATCACGGCATCGATGCGAATATCGCTGCAACTGCAGACCCGAATTATGAATTTGACGAATGGACCGGAAGCGGTGTAACAGCCGGCAAGGTGGCAGACCCATGTTCAGCGATTACGACCATTCTGATGGACGCAGACTATACAATTGTAGCAAACTTTGAGTCGCTTGCACCACCCCAGCGGACACTAACGACCTCCTCGTCGGCGGGCGGCTCAGTAACCAACCCCGGCGAAGGCGCTTACCCGTATGACCACGGCATCGATGCGAATATCGCTGCAACTGCAGACCCAAGTTACAACTTTGTCAACTGGACAGGCAGCGGTGTAACCGCCGGCAAGGTGGCAGACCCATGCTCAGCGATTACGACCATTCTTATGGACGCAGACTATGCCGTACAGGCCAATTTCGTCTTATCCGGCATTCCTCCGGTGATTACCTCAACGCCGGTAACCGATGCCAATGTAAATCAGGCTTACAGCTACGATGTCGATGCCACAGGTATTCCCGACCCGACTTATTCACTGAACACATCGCCGGCGGGAATGACTATAAACTCAACTACAGGTGTGATAGACTGGACGCCCGATGCCGCCCAATTGGGACTCAATCCGGTCGAGGTACAGGCCAACAACTCCGAAGGCTCGGATACGCAGAACTTCAGTATAAATGTAGCAGGAGTGGCGTCTTCAATTACCTCAACGCCGGTAACCGATGCCAATGTAAATCAGGCTTACAGCTACGATG
>CAZECQ010000003.1:36635-36885 GCA_964510545.1 uncultured Pirellulales bacterium
AGGTACAGGCCAACAACTCCGAAGGCTCGGATACGCAGAACTTCAGTATAAATGTGCTGCTTGTGGATAATTTCGACGATAACAAGCGAAGCGCAATGTGGCGACTGTCTATAGAGGATTACGGTAAGGCTCATGTGGTTGAAGAAGCTAATCAATTGAATGTAATAGCTGCCAGCCAGATGGATTTGGTCTCTCCCTGCGTCGGCCACTGGAAAATGAACGATAATGACGACCAGACTCAGGTAGATGA
>CAZECQ010000004.1:0-35810 GCA_964510545.1 uncultured Pirellulales bacterium
AATTCCTTGTGGGTTCATAACACCGACCATGACTAACTTAGAATCACTTTGGCCAGCACCAAGGATCGTGACGCTACCGGATCCAAATTTTCGCTGGAGGAAGTTTTGGCTTATACGAATATTCTGAATATCCATGTGGCGAACCTCTTTAGTACTTTGGATAAATGCTCCGGTTCGGGCTATAGTCCGATGATCCGTGATCGTGTAAGCGATGAATCGGCGTCGCAACCACCACACGAGCAAAATAAAAATACCTATACCAACAGGTATCAACGCCACACAAACAATAAATCGTATCGGCAGACCACGAAACATCACTTGCTCTGGCGTGACTAAGGTTCATTCTACATTGATATTTAACATACAAATACCTTTACGAACTTATTAACTCCACGTATTTCCACTTGTGCTTAGTTATCTCTGGGATATTCTGTGCAAGCCCGTCGTTGTTACCATTGCATCATTTGCCTTTTGCGGTTTTATTGCCTTTGCCCTTGCTATCCTGTGTGGGCACAGTAATTGCCTTTTTGCAATTCGGACAGGTCCCTTTCTGACCAGCCAACTTTACGTCTGCACTTAAGCTCGATTTACAATGCGGGCATTCAAATTTGATAGCCATGACAACAACCCTTTCTTTTAAACAAAATTTCTAAACCGCCGTTATTTTTCCGTATATCCCATGTTGAGAAACTCATCAGCCCATACCTATAAATTTCAAATCTTTCTTCGTTTTTTTAAGTCCCAGATCGCAAGCCTTTGCCTGAATGCTGGAGACCGTTCGGCCCATTTCCTTGGCTATATAAACAGTTTCCATAGTAGAAAATTTCTCCTTCAAAAAATCTAGCTCGGAATTACTCCAAGGCTTACTATCAATATTGCGGTTGTCAAAATCTGGAAACTGCATTTTTAATTTTCCTAGTCACAAACTACACAGGCTTGTAATGCTCAGCTTCGTATACAGCCTTGACAAAATGCTCGACCAACATTTTTGCCGGCCATGTACGGTTGCACCGTTCCTTGTTATTTAAAAACCAGTCAAATATACAGGGAAGCACTATCGATTCCTGCCTTGTCTGTTCCAGTTTGCTGGTCATTAACTTAAGAGCAATTTCTATTCGAACAGGGACCTGCACTTTCGGGGAATTGCTTGTTCCGTTATTGCCACATGGAGAAGTAGAACCAGCTACCAGATGTTCGCGACAAACCATAGGTCTTAGGCTGTAAATAGTACACATATTATTATGCAAGAAAGGACAAGAGATTTCTTCCTTAAAGTACCATTCCGCAATCTCTTTTAACTGCCGGGGATTTAAATTATCTCCGTTTGAGGATTTCTTCGCGGTATAATAGTTCCTTAACTGTTTCTGGAGCCATTGTGATATTTCAAAACAGCGATTCATTATCTTTTCACGCTGTACCAATGGCATCATCATTGTCTCTCTCACCAAACGAAATGCTTCAGGAACCGAAAGTGAAATCAAATACTGGCAACACAACCCACAGCCTTTGTGACATGGAATGGCAAAACCACTCCTGATAGTTTTTTTCTCCACACACCCCATTATTTTTGTTGAAAGTGCTCGGGCAACTGGTGTTATATCAGCAAGTGTTGCCGGGCTGTCTCTAAAACCAATTCGTACATGTATAGGCTCGTCAAAAAATTCCAGTTGAACATCAATGATGTTCAACTCAGTATTCTGCTGTGCTTGCTTAGACCGGGTACCATCAAGCAAAATGATTGACCGCTTGTTACCAATATGAAGCGTTTCTTGAATTACCGGCATCGCTAAAAGCTCTAACCTTACTCCTTATTTTCATATCCGCAAATATTTAACGGCGTACCAAGCCCACACGTTGGGCCTCTATATACCCATTAGAGCAATTGATATGCCATCTGCTCTACCCTATACATAACCTATTGCTTAATAAGAAGTTGGCGATTATACCTTTCGAGCTGTAGTTCGAGATTGGGAGTTATCGAACGTTTATCGCGGGGTGGGTGTGCACAAACAGTACGCTTGTTGTGACACCAGTATAATAGTGAGCAGATGCTGCACTCTTACTAATGTTACGGAGACTTTAGAAATTTATCTGAATTCTACTTAATACGGCATAAAGCGATTTTTTCATGTATAACGAGAATCGGGTAATGAAAATGTTTGCTTAAAATATGTGCCGTTCGTGCACTATTCGATATCGTGTTTGGCCAGTTTGTTGTATAAAGCCCGACGGCTTATGCCAAGCAGATCAGCGGTTCTTTTGCGATTGTTCTTGCTTGCTGCGAGTGCACGGACAATCATTTCACGCTCAACTTGGTGTAATGGCGTACCAATTTCAAAGGTTACTACAGGATAAGAAGGCCGCTCGGATCGGAATCTAGGGGGTAGGTGCTTAGGAAGAAGCACTTCGCCGTTACAAATTAATACTGCCCGTTGAATCACGTTTTTGAGTTCACGCACATTGCCCGGCCAGTCATAAGTTTCCAGCAAACCAATACATTCCGGGGATATACCTAAAATGTTCTTTTGAAAGTCGAGATTATAACGCTTGAGAAACTCATCGATGAGCAATGAAATATCTCCCCCGCGTTCTCTAAGCAGCGGCATCACGATACGAAGCACATCGAGCCGATAGTATAAATCTTCACGAAATGTCCCTTTTTGTACAGATTCAAGCAGATTTTGATTGGTGGCAGCGATAATCCTGGCACTACTTGATATGGCCTTGCGGCCGCCGATGCGATGAAATGTTTTTTGTTCAATCAGTCGCAACAGTCCTACCTGAACCTTTTCGTCGATACTATCGATTTCATCCAGGAATATATCACCCTTATCTGCCTGCTCGAACTTGCCTGGATGCTGTTGTGATGCGCCGGTAAAAGAGCCTTTTTCGTGCCCAAAAAGCTCGCTGGCTACCAGTTCTGTCGGCAAGGCACCTAAGTTCACAACAACAAAGGGTTCTTTATCGCGAGAGCTTTGCTGATGAATGGCTTGGGCAGCAAAATCTTTTCCTGTTCCGGTTTCACCCAGTAGTAAGACCGGTATATCTGTCGATGCAGCCTGGCGTATTTGCTGGTAGACATTCTGCATAAGGGCTGAACGACCAATTAGCTTCTCAAACCCAACTTCTCCTTTCTTTGACTCCAGAAGCAGATTTGCCCCGTAAACCGGCCTTTTCTCAATAGATGTCTCGATTAAGAGCCTTAGTTCCTCGTCAGGGATAGGAAGCATCGCGTATTGATAGCTTCCTGCCTTTAACGCTGACATCGCTGTGCGGATATCCCGTGTTTCAGCCAAAAACAAAACCTGTGTCATCGGACTGTTGTAGGCTATCACTTCAAGAAGCTCGATCCCGTCTACCTGACCGGCTTTGAATGCGGATGTAGTTACGATTAGCACATCGAAAGATTCACGCTCAAATCGCTCCAAGACCCTATCCAGGCTTGGCTCACGGAAAATTTCTACGTTTGATACTTCAAAAATTGACTTTAGGCGATTTGATAAATCAAAACTTTTATCTACTGCTATAATCTTGATATTGTCCTGTACCATATTTTTTACCCTCGTATTGTCTAAAAAAGTATTGCCCCAAAGCCTTATTATGCCGGTTTTTACATATCCAGCTAGGCAAACTTTCCACATTTTAACCGCCATTAGCAGTTGTGGCAAGGAAATATGTAAACATTGTTTACACTTTTATTGTATAGTATGTTGATGATGTGCTTTTTGACGTATTTATAGTAGAGCGATTCAACGGAGGAAATGTGCTGGTTTACAAAACAGCATTGAAACTGACACCTTTAATGGAAATTCTGGAGAGAATCCGAGCCGAATGGTTAGATTAAAGAGAATCCACTTTCAGTCAGGAACAGATTATCACTCCTGTCATTTCGCTGTTCGATATGTCCATTATCCAGCAACCACTGACAGCCACGCTGTGTGTCTTCCACGCAACATTCGTAGCTCTCGATTTTAGAATCGATGTTCCTGAGCATTAGCATTTTCCCTGGCCTAACGTTGAACTCTCCAAAAATTTTCAGTATTTTCATTCCAACTTCTTCATCTGTCGGTATCTGAGCCATTGCAATCTACTCCTAATTTTGTCTTTCTTGTAATTTCCACTCATATTCCTGCTTGGTTATTCTTGCGATAACAAATCTCGCATTTTTCGTAGCTTAGAAACGCGAACTTTGTCAGCTTCTGAAAGATTCTCTTCCTTCAAAGACTGAAACTCATCAATAATTCTATTTATCCCCGCAGCGCTCACGCCTCTCTTGCCTGCAATTATCTTGTCGGCGAGAGACCTGCAACTAAGTCGTCCACAACCTTTGATAGTCTTGATTATGACTGAAATACCTACGACGATTCCAAAACCAATACAAAACCATCGAACAGTTGACCGTTCAAGGCCAAGTTCTTGGGCCCATGTTTGCGACACAACCCAAAGCTCAAACTCGTAATACGAGGATTTAATACTTTCCAATAAAGCTCCGGAGGGATCCATGCCGTTCTCCTACTTTTTTTACCCACTTCACTCTTGTAGCGCTTTGCGGATTTTATCCAGCTTTTTCTGGTTCATCTTGTGATTTTCATATAAATCTAAAACTAAGCGTTTAATTTCATTAATCAATATCGTTCTTGTTTCCTTATTAGAATGAAGAACCTTGTTTAACCTTGTCGTAATCATTCTTTTCACTCCCTGAGCAGCCCTTCCGCCTGCTTCGTAGACGACTGCGTAAATTTGTTCATAAGTATAATCAGGGAAGTCCTCTTTTTGAATTCTTGCGACTTGCTTTCCTTCTTGCGCAAGTTGTTGCATTTTTGCGGTATCTTTTTTTGAAATGTCCATTTTTGTCTCCTGTGTAATCTTTATTTTACAGAATACCAAAGGCACAAAGCACTCTTTGCACCCTCAGCATAACTGATTTTACAACACGACCATTTCAGTATTTGAAGGTTCGCCTTCGCCGATTATTTTTAACAAATTCTGGTCAGTAGTCAATAACTTTTACAGCACGACAGCTACCGTATTAGACGGGATGCTTTCGCCGCCTACATTGACAGCTTTGACCCGGTATTCCAACTGCGGGCCGCGCGGCTGGTTAATCAGTGAGGCTTCGCTTTCGATTGCGATACCGACCTGCGACCATACTCCGAATTCGCCGCCGCCTGCGGGCTGCTCGCGCCGTTCGATAATATAGGTTCTCACCGTACCGCCGGAACCTCTGGCAGGTGCTTTCCAGTCTAAAAACAGCGTTCCCGCCCCTTGAATAACCGATTCAAGGTTTCGAGGCTGGCCGGGAGGTGTACTTGGACTTGGTGCCGGCGCCATGGGTAGCTATGTGGCATATTTTCTAGCTGCTAGCGGATTAGAGATTTTTCTAGTGGATTACGACGTTGTCGAATACAAACATACTCGGGACGGTAGAACAATCTACCAGGCCTCAAGTATTGGCACTAGCAAGGTCTATGCTGCCAAGTATAAGATTGAGGGGGACTATCCTGACAGCATTATTCATCCGGTTTTGGGTAATGTAAAGGATTTAATAAATGAAGGATTTTTTACCTCTGATCAAAAAGACAATATTGTAATAAACGCAATAGATGATGCTAAGGCAATGCTGAAAGTAAATGATAGGTTGTATCATGATGTAGAAATTATTTATGTTGCCATGCATGCTGGGGCTGAATCAGGTCATATTATCATTACTATTCCTGAAGCCTCAGCATGCCTTCGTTGCAGCTTGGATGTAAGATCCCATCGGGATATTCATACTCTCCATGGCGAACCAGGTTTGGCGGTAAATATTCGGCACGTTGCGAACCAGTGTGCAGCTATTGCCTTTGAAATCTTGTATTTCAAGGCTACAGGCAGGCCGATAGAGCGTTGGGATATAAAGAAAAACGTTTTTTACTTTGCAAACAAACGGGAACAGTTGAGCCCGGACGGTCCGGCTGTAATTCTTCAGGAGGCCGAAAAAAGGCCTGGTTGTCGCATTTGCTCAGTAATTCCCAGTAAACCGTTATTAAAGGATTACCATTATGATTAATGCTGATATTTTATCCACAATACGACCCAGAGACGGGCAGAAATTGTCAAGGACTGTATTTTCTCCGGAAGAAAATACGAACTCTACAACCACTGTTTTGCAAATGCTTTTCAGAGAATTGGCATCGCTTAGACAACAAGTCAATTCTCTGGCTTTGTCACAGGCTGGGCCTCGTCAACCCAAACATGAATATTACAGTGATAATGAGCCTGTGGTTGAGCGGCGTGTCGAGCCTAAGAAGATGAGAAGAGTCTTCGATTAAGGTAATTGGGGAGGCCAGGGAGGGCCTTCTACGGGTTTTATGTCTGGGATTGAACATAGAGTTAAGGCGCAATGAGCTTCAAAGTTAGAAAAGCTAATGGGCATACAGTTTATATACCAGCAATCATAAATTGTGATCAGTTTGGCTCTGAGATAGGGATTCATTGAGGTTGTCAAATGTGTTTCTTCTAAGGTAAAGCGTATAGGTAAGACCTGTGGTCTGGCTAATCCACCTAAAAAGCAGAAGAAACAGTCTCTCTGTAAGTAGTTTTAGAGAAATGAAAACTGACAAATGAGAAACAGGATTTTGTGTGGCGAAAAAGTCAGACAATCTAAATCCCAAAACATTCGACAGCCAAGGCTGCCCGATGTGCCAGGATTTGCTAACCCATATGGGACAGTTTTTTAATATGCTCGAAACCACACGCAGAAAACCTGCATCAGATTGGCTCACTGTTGATGATATTGCCAAAGAGTTGAAAGTTTCCAAAAGTATCGTCTACCGGCTAATCCGTCACGGCGAACTTGAAGCAGTCGACATTGTTGAAACTAATGGCGAAATTGCAAAAAAAGGCCATTATCGTGTTAAAAGGTCGAAGCTGAACCAATATCTTGAACATAAAAAAGTAAAGCCATTCCAAAATACAGCTACACATATAACTCAATCAAGGCGTGTCCCAAAAGTTAAGAACCATCTTGGATTATAAGTTTCCTGCTGTTATTAATAACCCTGTCAGTTTGTTCTGAAATATCCTGAACATAGGTCGTGGCCATTTTTAAATCAGCATGGCCCAAAAGCCTTTGAACTGCAAATGGATCGCCGGATTTAGCCGCTAACGTTGCTGCTGTACGCCTGAGAGTGTAGAAGCCGACACCTTTTTCGGTTTTCATCTTAGCTGTTTTAAGAAGTTTAGAAAATGCTGCACTAATAGCATCATAACTTCTCCACTTTATGATTCCATCCTTGCCAAGCTTTCGTTCAATACGGACCCACTTGTTGCCATATCGAGTATTAAAGACACGTTCATTTGTTTTTGGTATTGCTTCTAAACACTTAATGGTTTCTTTCCACAGTGGCAGGTTGCGACCTACATCGGTTTTTGTTCGGGCAAAATTCACACGACCTGTGGTCAAATCAAGATGTTCCCACAACAACTCTGCACAGTCAGTACATCCAAAGCCGCAATTCAAACCAAGCCATATCATTGCTCTAATTTGAGTATCAGCACAATTAAGTAGTTTCTGAATTTGACCAACAGTAAAAACAGTCCTTTTTGTTTTGGACGGTGAAACTTTTTTTATTGCTGTGAGATTTGGAACAGTTTCGATAATTTCATTATTTGTTGCCCAGTTATACATGGCCTTGAATGTACTAATACGATTGTTAATGGTGTTTGGTGCTTTACCAACTTTGATCAGCTTCTTGCGGTAATTTTGTAAATCAATTGTCGTTATATTTGAAACCAGCCGATTTGGACCAATGAATTTTACGAAATCCCGCAAATGCGAAGTTTGGTCACAAACTTGGCGAGGTTTTATTTCTCCAATCTCAGAACGGGATTCTTGGTAGTCCAAATATAAATTGCAGAGAGCTTTTAATGAGAAGTTATCATTTAATTTAGGCTTAGACCTTTTGCCGGCATGCAGATAAGCAGCCTGTTCAAGATATCTTTCCAGAGCAGCTTTTTTATCTGTTCCGAAATAGTAAAGTTTGCCCTTAATTTTCTTGCAATAAGAGTCGCGATAGAATATATTGTTTTTTGCGTTTCGGCTTTGGCCGCAGATGCATAAAATATCGATATTCCGGCGGCGTAGCCAAGAGGCCTAAGGCGACGGTTTGCAAAACCGTTATTCATGGGTTCGAATCCCATCGCCGCCTGTTCATTCCCCCTTTCTTTTGGTCAGGATGCATTGAGGTTATTTACCGCCGGTCAGGTTATTGACAAACAACTACAAATCCTGCTATACTTTAAGGTGATAAATAGTTGCTTTGTGTAAGTAGGGTTGTTGAGTTAAATGGCCAGGTGCGGAAAAAGCCTGGTAAATGTTTCTTTAAGATTTATTTCAAAAGGGAGCCATTATGAGCACGTCAAAAAAGCCAGACTGGCGAACAATCACATTTATCATTCTTGCAGTATCAGCCTTCGGCCGGTGTCAAGGGCAAACCGGCATTGTTGATGTTATATTAAAAGACAAGAGCAGCTTCTTCTATCTTGATACGCAAAATTATCCGGCCCAAAGAAAGGCACTTCCTGTCGGTGTTTTTGATTCGGGCACTGGGGGGCTGACGGTGCTGGATGCGATTGTCAGTCTCGATGAGTATGATAATAAAACGTGCTGTCTCAAAAAAGGCGGGGACGGGCTGAGAGATTTGCGGAAAGAATATTTTATTTATCTTGGTGACCAGGCCAATATGCCTTACAGCAATTACACGCGCGAAAACAAAACAGATGTGCTGGTAGAACACATTATCAAGGACGTACAGTTTTTGCTGGGCAATAAATATTATCTTTCCGCAAATGATGCGAAGTACAGAACCGATAAGCAGCCGGTAAAGGCCATCGTCATTGGCTGTAATACGGCAACAGCTTATGGCAAGGGGAAAATCGAGCGGTTATTGGAAAGTGCGGGACTGGATATTAAAGTTATAGGTGTAATTGATGCCGGCTCGCGAGCTGCCTTAAAAGTTTTTGGAAAAGACGAAGATGGCAGTATCGCTGTATTTGCCTCGGCGGGGACAGTCACTTCAAAAGGATACGTCAAAGCACTGAATGCTCTTAAAGCTGAAATGGGCTATACCGGCGATATTACAATTTTCCAGCAGAGCGGAATTGCGCTTTCCTCTGCCATCGATGGGATTGGCGGATATATTGCACGCGGGGCCACAACGCCGCAAAAGGATTACGTGGGAATCTCTTCTGATAACGCCGACCCACGAGCCAGAATAGATATGTCAATGCTCAAGCGATACGGATTTGAATGGGAAGACAATAAGATGTTGTTCGAAGGTACGGCTGAAAACCCGAAAAATCTCCAGCTCAATTCCATCAGCAACAATGTGTATTTCCACATAGTCTCCTTGATGGAGACGATTCGTAAAACACCCGGGGCTAAAAAACTCAAAGCAATTATCCTTGGTTGCACACATTATCCTTTTGTCGCCGAGACCATCGCAAACAAACTTCAACAGCTTTATAATTACCGTGAGGACGGCCAATATCTTTACCGCCCCTTTATGGCCGAACATATCGAGCTGATTGACCCTGCGCCGAATACGGCAAGAGAGCTTTATGAACATCTGGCCGAATCTAAGCTGTTTAACGATGAAAACCTTTACAAAAGCGAATTTTATATAAGCGTGCCGAACAAATTGAATAGCGATATAAAACTGGATTCTGCAGGTAACTTTACATACGATTATAAATACGGCAGAAGTGCCGGGGCGATACAGGAGTATGTCAAAAGAGTACCCTTCGACAAAAAAAATATAAACGCTCCCACTCTTAAAAGATTGGCTGAAAAGACCCCGATGGTCTTCGAACTGATGAGGATTTTCAACTGCGACAATCCCAAAACAGCAGCTTTGAAAAAAGACGATAAGATTTAATACAGGAGAGCAATGATGAAAATGAAATGGATGCCTATTTTATTCATATTGCCTGCGGTAGTTTTACTACTGGTGTTATGTTCTTCGGCGGCAGCAGTTCAAGAGGTCAATCCGGGGTCTGATGAGACTATAACAATGGCTTTGACGGGCGATGCTATCATTACCCGCAGAGTTAAACAGTTTGACGACCCTCGAGACCCTCGTTTTCAAAAGATGGTCGCGATTATCAGGGAAGCCGATGTCGCATTTTTGAATTTAGAGCTTTCACTTTTCAGGGTGTCAGAATTTAAGGGCCAGCCCCAGGCAGAGCACGGCGGCAACTGGGAACTTGGTCCTCCCGAGGCGGCGGAAGACCTTAAATTTATGGGCTTTGACCTTATGTGCAGGGCTAATAATCACACAACCGACTACGGTGTTGAAGGAATGCGACTGACTGATAAGCTGCTTGACGAGCTTGGGATAGTTCATGCTGGTTCGGGAATGAATCTGGGACAGGCGAGCAGGTCGGGTTATCTTGATACTATTAAGGGGCGTGTTGCGCTTATCAGCTTTGCCAGTACATTTACTAAGATGTCACGTGCAGGTGCCAGTAGGGACGATATGGTTGGCAGGGGTGGGCTGAATCCTTTGAGGATAAAAAAAGACCAGCTGCTCGAAAGAGACAGAGAGCGCATCCTGCACGAAATTCGCAATGCAACAATGTTGTCAGATTTCGTAATTGTTACATCTCATATACACGGAGGTAATGATAATGTTGAGCCTCCTGTCTGGCAGCCTGGGTTCGCGAAAGAATGCATCGACGCCGGAGCCATCGCCTACGTTTCGCACGGGCCTCATCAGTTGCGGGGGATTGAGGTTTATAAAGGCAGACCTATATTCTACAGCTTAGGTAATTTCATTTTTCAGAACGAAACAATCGACCCGATGCCAGCGGATAATTACGAGCGATACGATTTACCGCCAGACAAGCTGGCCGGCGAATTGTATGATAAGCGATTCAAGGGAGGGACCATAGGCTTTCCGGCGAATTCGGTCTGGTATGAGAGCGTTATCGCGGTGCCTACGTTTTCCAAAGGCAAACTTGTTGATTTGAAACTATATCCGATTGAGTTGAATCATAAGGCCCCGCGTTCTCAGCGAGGTACGCCTCGGCTGGTCTATGGAGAGGTGGCCGAAAAAGTTGTTAAACGGCTGGCTGGATTGTCTGAACCTTTAGGCTGCCATATCGAATATAAGGGTGGAATCGGAACCTGGGTTCGGAAAGAGGGTAGTAAGTAACAAATTATACTCTAATATTGTTAAATTCAAGGGAATTTACATGAAACTGCGGATGATGATTTTACTTTTAACCGTCTTTCTTACTCCGCTCTATGCACAGGACATAACTCTTAACAAAGGCGTCCCTGCCGACGTTAATATGTCAGCGGCTATTCTCAAAGCAGGCGTTAAGCTCTTTGAAGATGCGGTTGAAAAAGACGAATTGAGAAATGCTGTGTTGCTTGTTGCCCGTGACGGCAAAGTCGTGTTGCACGAAGCTATCGGCTGGAGAAATAAAGAAAAGAAACTGCCGATGAAAAAGGATACTATGTTTCGGATGGCTTCCAACACGAAAGCCTTAATAGCAACGGCGGTATCTATTCTGGCAGATGAGAAAAAGCTGAGCTTTGATGATAATGTGCGTAAGCACATCCCCTCGTTTGATAATTATCGTTCCGGTTATATCAAAGTTCGGCATCTGCTAAGCCATACCAGCGGTTTTCGTATCCACTCTCTTTTCATTTATCCTTTGATGGAAAAATCACCCGAACATCCCAACGCACCAAATCTTCAACTTGAAGTTGACAAGTTCGGTAAAATCGGCGCAGATGAATTTGCTCCTGCTTCATACGAATACAGCAATCCCGGATACAACACACTCGGTGCACTGGTTGAAGTAGTATCCGGCGAAAAGTTGGAAGTATTTTTAAAGGAGCGGATATACAAACCACTTGGAATGGCTGACAGCTACAACCACGAAGTAGCTGAAAAACTGGACGGCAAACTGGAGCGCATGTCCGTTGTGTATTACTGGAGGAAAAAAGCGGGCAAATGGAGAATCGGCTGGAAGCCGGGCGATAAGCCCTTACTGCCGTTCGTGCGAGGCTCCGGCGGAGCAATATGCACCACCTGGGATTTTGCAATATTCTGCCAGTCGTTTCTTAACGGCGGAATCTATAACGGAAAAAGAATCTTAAAACAGCATACCGTTAAGGAAATGCTCTCTCGACAAAGCGAAACAATATATCCGCCTGAAAAACGCAGAG
Organism: uncultured Pirellulales bacterium; assembly: GCA_964510545.1. Lineage (GTDB taxonomy): Bacteria > Planctomycetota > Phycisphaerae > Sedimentisphaerales > Anaerobacaceae > CAYXPG01. The sequence continues at coordinate 12,221 of CAZECQ010000004.1, forward strand.
ATTTCAAGAAGTACTATGGTTTCGGGTGGTTTATTGGCGAAGATGGTGTTTTCAGTCACAGCGGCTCTGATGGGACTTTTGCATGGTGTGACCCGAATACCAAGGTTATCGGCTTGGTTTTCACACAGAGTCCCGGCGGCAAGCTTTTAAGTCTTCGCGAAGAGTTTAAGAAAGTAGTAGAGGCTTCCATTTATAAATAATAAAGGAGACAAGTACTGTTTTCTTGTGAAATCTGAGCATAAGGAAATTTATATAAAATCATTATTAAATGACAGAGGAATTAGAATATATGTAATGGAAAGCGCCCGAAAGACTGGCGCAGTTCGATGTATTACCATTATTACGAATTTCCAGGCGCTCACAGTGTCAAACGCCATTATGGCATTCGTACCAAAAGGTATAAACTCATACATTTCTATAACGATATCGATGCCTGGGAGCTATACGACCTGCAGAAAGACCCTGCTGAACTGAACAATCTATACGATAATTCTGGCTACGGCAATATTGTCAATGAGCTTAAAGCCGAGCTTGAGAGGCTGCGAAAGCAATACGGCGAATCGCAGAAACTATAAGTTGATATTTCAAATTTTCAATGCTATCACTTATTGAGCGGGTTTAGCGAGGTTTTAAAACCGCTGAGCTTGAAGACATATGCATCTTTGCAGGGCCTCTGATTCTCGTTAAGGTCAGGCACAGAGATAACCAGTTGTTTAGCTGGGTTGACTTTGTAATCTATCGATTTATCGTAGCCGAGCAGGGTGACTTTTGCGCCTTTGGTATTGTCGACTTTGATCCGGTTCAGTGTAAGCTCGCTGCTATCAGGCCAGCCCAGGGTAATGGCATACAAGATTTTGCCGTCCTTAGAGCGGGTATATCGAATATCACGCGGTGTGTATCGAATTTTCCTGCCGACAAAACCGCCGCTTTTTTCCAGGCGGGTTGGTCCTTCGCCGAATGCGAGCCAGGGGCGGGTATTATAGATTGCCTGGCCGTTAATGTCGAGCCATTTGCCTATTTCCAGCAATACCTTGCGCTGGTTATCCGGGATTGTGCCGTCTGCTTTTGGCGAAATATTCAACAACAAACAGCCGTTTTTGCTGACAATGTCAATGAAATCGTGCAATACTTTGCTTGTGGATTTGATTTTCAGGTCTTTCGTATAGCACCAACTGCCCATACTAATGGTGTCATCTGTCAGCCAGCAGTAATCGGTTATTGTGTTCATACGCCCTTTTTCAAAATCCTGTACGGAGATTTCGTGCGGATACTGTTTTTTCTTCGTGGTCACAACGACATCGCGTCCCCATTTTTTAGCGTTGTTAAAGTAATATGCCAGAAATCTCAGGTGGTATGGTTCCTTTATCTGTACCATTTGGCCGTCAAACCAGATTAGGTCGGGCTGATATTTATCAATCACCTCGCCGAGTTTGGATTGGAATATCCGGTTGAAAAACTCCTCCGGCACGTTCATGTAAAGCATTTGGAGCTTTGGGTCGTTACTTGTTGTCGGCCAGCCCTGGACTCGCGGATACCAGTTTCGAGAGCGTTCATGATGAAAAGTCGTGACAAACTTCATACCTTGTTTACGAATTGCTTTCTCCAATTGGCCTGTAGTATCACGTTTTGGTCCGGTATCGGCTGCGTTCCATGGGGTCAACTCACTGTCCCACATTGAAAATCCGTCGTGGTGCTCACAGACCGGTCCTGCGTATTTGGCGCCGGCTTTTTTGAACAGTTCAGCCCATTCTTCGGCGTTGAAATGTTCTGCTTTAAACATCGGGACGAAATCGTGATAACCGAATTCGTTCGGTTCGCCGTAATTTTCAACATGGTGCTTGTAATAACGACTGCGTCTTCCGGTTTTCATATGCATATTTCTGGGATACCACTCGTTGCCGTAAGCTGGCACTGAATATACGCCCCAGTGAAAATAAATGCCGAATTTGGCATCGCGGAACCATTCCGGTGCTTCATCATGCTTTTTCAGCGACTCCCAGTCTGCCTCGTAAGGCCCTTGCTTAACCCCTTGGTCCATTTTTATCAGCACCTTCTCGATCGCCTGCTCATTTGCTTTACGGTCATACTCTTTTGCGAAGGATGCTGCCGGCAATACAGAAAAAATTGCCATTAAAACAATAGTTTTGTAAGTGCTACTTTTCATAATTTTTCCTCTTTCCAAAAAATTGTCACTATATTTTTTTATTTTATTTCAATTTTGAATGCTATTGCGGTTTCCGTATTGATGTTTTTCGGCGGTGTTATTATTAATGCTTCATCGGTCTGCTGGAATTTTATTTTTTCTTTTGAGCCAAGCAATGATACTTTCTTTACTTTATCCGGGACATTTTTGCTTGCGAAAGCAGTCAGTGTTACCTTTGCTGCTGGTTCCGGTTTTCCGAGCGCAATCGCATAGATGGTCTTGCTATCTTTGGAGGCGGTGTATCGAATATCTTTTGCGGAGTATTTGAGGTTCATGAATTTTTTGCGTTCTTTGAAGCCGCCTGTTGGTTCTTTTATGGGTCCTTCGCCGTATGTTATCCATGGTCGAGTGTCATAGATGGCCTGGCCGTTAGTTTTCAACCAGTTGCCTAATTCAAGTAAGACTTTTTGCTGGTCGTTTGGAATCGTACCATCTGCCATGGGTGAGACATTCAGCAAAACGACACCATTTTTACTGACAGTGTCTGCCAGTGCGTGAATAACCTTGGCTGTCGATTTTATTTTGAGGTTGTTTGTATAACACCAGCTTCCAGTGCTGATGGTATCATCAGTCATCCAAACTCGCCGGCTTGCACCGATTTTGCGTGTCTTTTCGTGGTCCAGTACGCTGAACTCGATGGGCAGGTCATTCTGTTTGCGTACGATAACAACTTCTTTGCCCCATTTTTGAGCCTTGTTGAAATAATAAGCAGCAAATTCGAATCGTGTATTTTCCGGTATTTCATTAAGCCAACCATCAAACCACATGATGTCCGGCTGATAGTTGTCAATGACTTCTGTGAGTTTGTCTTTCCACATCTGAACGAATTTTTCGCGCGGCATATAGCCGTAAAGTATGGCATTTTCAGGCTCGTCCAAAATCGAGGGGTAATTTGTTTTTACATGACTATAATGGCCTATCCATTTGCCGGGAGTTTTTTCCCAAAGGCTGTTACGAGCATGATGGAAAGTGGTGATGAATCGCATGTTCTGCTTGCGGATGGCTTTTCCAAGTTTGCCGGTGATGTCGCGTTTCGGTCCTTTGTCCACCGAATTCCATGGTGTGTGCCTGCTGTCCCACATTGAAAATCCATCGTGGTGCTCAGCGACGGGACCTGCGAATCTGGCACCTGCTTTTTTGAAGAGATCGGCCCATTGAGCAGGGTCGAACTTTGCAGCTTTGAACATCGGAACAAAATCGTGATAGCCGAACTCGGTTGGCTGGCCGTAAGTTTCAACATGGTGTTTGTAATGACTGTGTTTTTTGTTATGCATATTTCTGGGATACCACTCGCTGCCGTAGGCTGGTACTGAATATACGCCCCAGTGGAAATAGATGCCGAGTTTTGCGTCGCGGAACCATTCGGGTGCATCATTATGTTTTTTCAGCGATTCCAGGTTTGCCTGGTAAGGTCCTTGCTCGTTGGCTTTACAGTTATTACCGCATCCTTCGCAAAAGAGTGTCAATACAGGCAAAATTGACATTAAAATAATGGTTTTGTAAGTCCTACTTTTCATAATTTTTCCTCTTTCTAATTTGAACGGTTAAAAAACAGGATTTACTCCTTACCGGGAATTTATTATAACCTCATCAGCATCAACGTCAACATCTTTTAGTACCTGTATCAGGATTTTCAAACCAGGCTGCGCCAATGATGTCCAGTTGCCCTTCATGGTTTCACTCATCAAAGTTCTTGGTACCCAACATTAGAGCATACAAGACGCTTTTAGTTTATTTAATGTCTAATTTACTCCACGCTTTTATCAGCAGAACAGTCGAAACAATCGCAACGACGGTCAATGTTATTGCCGAAGTATAATTGGCATAAATCCAGCAGCCCACTGAAAAGAGGGCACTGTAAACCGCAAAGCAGCCCAGAACCATACACAAAATACCGAAAGGCAGGTCGCCTTTTTTAGCTGTTTCGACAACCGGCTCGTTATCAACTTTGGCCCGCTGGAGGACTTTCTCCCAGCCGGGCCCTCCCGGCTGAACAAGATTGTAAAAACTTCGCAGTCTCTTATTACTTGTCGGCCTTGTAACAAGAGTTACAAATATCCAGGAGATGGTTGTTATACCCACACCGATAATCAGCTTCTGCCAGCTTGCAAGCTCGGCCAGACCGATATTGGTGTGAACAAATTCGAAGTAGCAGGCAATCATAAAAGAAACAATCATCGCAGCAAACTCACTGAATGCGTTAATGCGCCACCAGAACCACCGCAGTATGAAAAGCAGCCCGGTGCCGGCCCCAATCTGTAACATCAAATCGAAGGCACGTTTTGCGTTTTCCAGAAAGGGAGCTAAACAGCATGCCCCGACCATCAAAAGGAGCGTTGAGACCCGCCCCACAAAAACCAGGTGTTTTTCAGAGGCGTCCGGCCTTATAAAACGCTTGTAAACATCATTGACTACGTATGACGAGCCCCAGTTCAGATGCGTTGAAATCGTGGACATATATGCCGCTATCAATGATGCCAATACCAGGCCAAGCAGCCCTGCAGGAAGAAAAGTAAGCATCGCAGGATATGCAAGGTCGTGCCCCATTACGCCGCTTTCGACATTTGGAAATGCGGCTTTCAGCGAGGCAAGGTCGGGAAAAACTATCAAAGAACACAGAGAGACAATAATCCACGGCCAGGGGCGTAACGCATAATGGGCGACATTAAACAGCAAGGTTGCCCCGACTGAATTTTTTTCATCCTTTGCCGAGAGCATCCTTTGAACAAGATAACCGCCACCGCCCGGCTCAGCTCCGGGATACCATACACTCCACCATTGTACAGCCAGGGGGATAATGAGAACCGACACCAGCAGCTCTGTGTTTGAAAAATCCGGCAGAATAGTCAGCTTACCCGCAAGATTGGAGTGACTGAGCATATTGGCAAGACCGCCGACGTTGGGGTGTTTTAGAGCAATTGCAGCGGCCATCACCGAGCCGAACATGGCAATGGCAAACTGAAAAAAATCTGTAATCAAAACACCCCGCAGACCGCCCAGCATACTGTAGCATACGGTAACTGTCGCTGCGATGGTTACTGTTTGAACAGGAGTCAGGCCAAGCATAACTCTGCCGATTTTTATCGCAGCGAGAGTAACACTCGCCATAATAACAATATTGAAAAGCACACCGAGATACAGTGCTCTAAAGCCCCGCAAAAAAGTGGCTGGCCTGCCGTCATAACGCAGCTCGTAAAATTCAATGTCCGTCATTACCCCCGACCTCCGCCATAGTTTGGCGTAAACGAAGACCGTCAACATTCCGGTCAAAAGAAAAGCCCACCAGACCCAGTTGCCCGATACGCCGTTTTGTCGAACAATATCACAGACAAGGTTCGGCGTGTCGGTTGAAAATGTTGTCGCCACCATCGAGACTCCAAGCAGCCACCATGGCATGTTCCTGCCGGAAAGGAAAAATTCGGAAGAGCTTGAGCCGGCTTTCTTGGAAACAATAACACCGATAAGTAAGGATATGCCGAAAAAAGCGAATATATATACCCAGTCGATAGTATCTAAATTCATAAGCTCGTCCCTTCGTATTCAAAACTTTGAATCGATAAGATAAACTATTCAGATTGAAATATCTTCTTTAAAAACCTTTTCCACCATCGCATTCATTTGCTCTTGCTGCTCGGTGACAGATTCAAAGAGCTTAAGCTGAGTGCGACAACGGTCGAGATTGTGTGATTCAAAGTCGATTTTATAGTAGCGGTCTCCAGCCAGGTAATCAGTCAAAAAACGTGTTCCCATTATCAGGCTCATCATCTTTGCGCCATGTACAAGATTGTCCCGCTCTGCCTTGTTCAAAAATCCACCAGCCGCAGACAAATACCCTTTAACGGCCGCCTCAAATCGCGGCATCTCAACTTGAACTTTCGACAAATCGCGTTCCGCTTCAGAAGTCGAAGTAACTGTGGTGCGCATAATATCACCGAAATCATACAGTGACAATCCGCACATCACCGTATCCAAATCGATAACACAGAGACTTTTTCCGCTTTTATCATCAATCATAACATTATTGATTTTGGTATCATTGTGAGTTATCCGAACCGGTATTCGGCCGCTTTCAACCAATTGCAGCAAAACATCGAATATCCAACCGTTTTTCAGCAGAAACTCAATTTCAGTTTTTACACCTCCTGCTCTGTTACAAACATCATCTTCAACCGCTTGCTTAAAAGTTTTGAAACGTTCCTGCCCGTTATGAAAGCCGGCAATTGTCTCGTACAGCGGTGGACAGGGTAAATCAAGCAGCATCTTCTCAAACATGCCGAACGCCTTTGCCGCTTCATAAATATGGTCTAAAGATTCAGGTAAATCAAAAGTGCGGGCGTTCTCTATAAAAGTGTAGAGGCGCCAAAAATTACCTTCGGAATCTTTATAGTAACTTCTGTCGTCCATTGTGCTGATTACTGTCATCACACGACGTGACAGGTCGGGGGTTTTTTCAGACTTTAGTTTATTTCGAATATGTTCAGTTACACGCATTATATTTTCCATCAAACCTGCCGGTTCCTTAAAAACATAGTGGTTTATTCTCTGCAAAATGTAACGGACACATTCACCGTTGTGATTATATGTTACCATGTATGTGTCGTTTATATGTCCGCTGCCATAGGGCAGGGCTTCTACAAGTTCTCCGCCAATCTGAAATTGCTTTACTATAAACCTGATGTCACGCTGCATTTTTATTCCCACAGCTTTTTTGGATAAACACCTTGTTCTATAAGGTCATTAATTTTCGCCGCCGCAGCGGCATTGTCCTTGCGATAAGTAACACCGAAGCACGGCTGGTCGGTCGGCAAAACTTTCACCCTGACTTTTTCCTCTTCTATCGAATTGCCGATAGCGGTAGGCAGAAAAAATTCCGCCTCTATGTCGGAACCTAAATTTGCAAGAAAATCTCTAAACTGTGACTGCAGGTGCTCAAATACTGATTGCCCGAAGCCCCAGAAGTTCATAGATACAATCTCATCACCTCTCAGGAACTGTTTTTCCCCAGCCCGGTCAATATAGAAAACCTGCTGCCCTTGTTTTTCAATCTTTGTGTGCTCAACAATACCTTTCAAAAACATTTTCTTATCACATTCACACACCGCGCGACACACCGCCCCATATTTTGAAAGTGAATTGGCCAATTTGTATCCAACTATTGCGTAATCGTCGCTGCCGGAGTCCTGAGGTACCGAGAGGAATTCGGCCATTATTTTGAACGAATTTTGGCCATAACAGTCATCGGCATTAATCACAGCAAACGGTTCATTTATTATGTCCCTTGTAACAAGCACAGCATGGCCGGTCCCCCAGGGTTTTTCGCGGCCCTGCGAAAGAGCAAATCCGTCAAGACAGCAGTCGAGCCCCTGGTATACATAAGCGGTCTCAATAACGCCCTCGAATCTGCCGGCGAATCGGGCCTTCAGAGAATCCTCAAAATCGCAGCGAATGACAAAAACCAGTTTTCCGAAACCGGCGCGAACAGCATCATAAATCGAATAATCAATAACGAGTTCACCGTTTGGTCCGACCGCTTCAATCTGCTTACAGCCGCCATAACGGCTTCCTACCCCCGCGGCCATAATAACTAACGCTGGTTTCATCGCAAAACACTACTCCCACAAAAACTCCATCCTCTTCGAAAGAGCATAATCAATTCTTTTCGTTGGGTTGATATTTTGCCCGCCAGACACGATTTGCCCTGCGGTAGCAGAGGTATGAATCGAAAAGAATCTTTTTCTCGACATATGGCCCGTCGAGCTGGAAAATACTGTTTTTACGCCACGCGAAAATCTCTTCTGCAATTGCCTCTCCCTGCTGCTGTTCTAATTCGGTTCTGTTTAGTTCACATGCATCGGCGCTCAAATCATACACAGAAACAGTTTTAGTTGTCGGATTATATATGAATTTATCTTTTGCCTGCACAAATCCTGCGGGCCCTTCGTGCATCCAGCCGGCGAAATATACCTTGCGCTCATCAGGAATATCCCCGAGCGCATCAATGCCGTCAAAGCCTGCGGATGTAGTCTCGAACCCCAGCAGCCCCAGCAATGTTGGCGTTAAATCAATAGAGCTGACCGGCTTTGTAATCCTTCTTTGACCTTCAAGAAGAGACTCAGCGCGTATGACCCAGGGTATGCGCAGCGCTTCGTCAAAAGCTATTCGCTCGTGTCCGCTTTGGCTGTGTTCGCCGAATGCTTCACCGTGGTCTCCGATAACGCAATAAATAGTATTATCCGAAAGATTCAACTCGGCAAGCTCTTCATCAAGCACTTCTAAGAATTTGTCAGTATAGCGAATCGTTTGCAGGTAACGCTCAAACGGCTTCCTGGCCGGGACCTCAAACCACTCAGGTACCACGTATGGGTCGTGTGAAACCGAGCATAGAATCACCAAAAGAAAAGGCCCGGCATCAGCTTTTATCCATTCGCTTATAGGTTTGAGCATTGAAAACTCATCGCACCCCAGATAACCCAAAAATGCATTAGGGTCGTTCAAATCGTCCCTTGCCCAGAATTTATCAAAGCCGAGGTTATAAACAAGTCCCGGCCGGCATTCGAAGTTGCCTTTGGCCGACTGGAAAAATGCACTGCGATACCCACGCTTCTGTTTTAGAATCGTAGCGAGACTGGCGTAGGCTTTTGCAACCGGAACCGCTTCGGCAATGTCCTGAGATATTGAAGGTAATCGGCCGGTCAAAAGCGGGAACAGCGCCTTTGTCGTATGAGTAATTGGCGTCCGGGTATTTGAAAACTCTGCGCCCCGGCCCGCCAGCTCGGCAAGAAAAGGCGTCGGGTCATCTTTATCTCTTGCCAGCGAAGTCAGTCTGTATTGAATCCCTTCGAGGACAACTATAACGACGTTGTGTTTTATTTGCCGCTGTTGACCGGCTGTTGCAATTTCAAATTCATCGAACGCAGGTATTTTTCGTTTGGCATTGTCCATGTCTATCTTTGTCAGTCGGCTGGGACCGGATGTAAAAAAACCTGTTACAGCCCGTAAGTGACAGTTATAGCGAAGGCCCACCGATGCTGTTTGTGATGAGCCGTTTTTGCGGGTTGCACCGTGGGCCGCCGCTGCGATAATGACGATTGCGATTGAAATAATAATTTTCTTTGCAAAGCTTTTGCGATTGTAAACCGGCAGCGGCGGTCTCGCCAGAACGAAAAAGAAAAAGGTAAGCGCAACAGCACTCGGCCCGAGTAATATGAAAGCCGCACCCGGCATTTTTACCAGGCTGACCCCGATAATGCTTAGCGCATTCAGTGGGTCGCGAACAAGCGGCAGAAGAGTTCTCGGCAGGATTTGAGTACCGGTTTTTATCACCCAGCCGGCGCTCATAACCGACCACGTACAAATCACAGCGGCAAAAATAGTAACCGACCGAACGACCTTTTTGCCGGGCCGGCGAAAACAGATTAGCGACAGAACAACCTCAATCCCCAGCAGAATAGAAACATCGGCGAGAATCCAGCCGAAGTATTCGCCAAGCAACTCGTTACGAAATGAATGAAATAATTTTACCGCTAAGGTGCAGAACAGAGCACAGAACATAATCACGCTGTAAGCGCGGGGCGCCAAAAGCCCGTATAATCGCTGAATCGGCAAAATCATTTTGCCGCAGAAGCTGCATTGTGAACGTCCGTTGTTCATATAATGCGACAGGATACTAAAAACTCCTCCGGATAGCAACCCGCTTATCTATGCATTCTCACTCGGTTTTAAACTCTCCATAACATCTGCCAGCCCAAGTTCCGCATAGCAGATAGAAGTGTCGGCGGCGCCGTAATAAATCCGCAGCTTGCCGCCTTCACAGAGCAGCCCGCAGCTAAAAACCACGTCTCCGAAGAAGCCCTCACATTCATAATCAGTTTCCGGCTCAAGAACAGGTTTTTCCGCCCTTGCGATAATCTGCGATGGCTCTTTCTCATCGAGCAGCACCGCCCCGAGGCAATACCGGTCTTCTCTGTCTGCTCCGTGATAAATTTCGAGCCAGCCCTGCTTCGTTTTTATCGGCACGGCGCCGGCGCCGACTTTTTTCTCGTCCCAGCAGCCGGCGCGAGGCCCCATCAGATATTGATGGCGGCCCCAGCAGACCAAATCATCTGATTCGGCAATCCAAATGTCCTGTCTCTTAAACAAAGGCGAATTAGGCCTGCTAAGGGCGTAATATTTGCCGTTAATCCGTCCGCCGAAGAGCACGACGTCCTTATTGTCGGGACAGAAGATTACGCCGTAACGCTCGAAATTGTTAAAATCCTCTGTCGAGGCCAGGCAGGTCGTTATCCCCAAAGGGCTGACCGCAACGTAAGTAACATAATATATCTCGTCGATGAGACTGATTCTCGCATCTTCGAGCCCGAATGTCTCATAATCGGTTGCCGGCCCCATTGCAGGCATCTCTTCAATCTCGAAGTTTACCCCGTCTTTACTGCGAGCTAATCTTAAATGCGAAATCGATGTAAGGTATGTCTCCGTCGGCCTTACGATTAACCTCGGGTCTGAAAAATCGTTTGCAGGGTCATCTTTTGGAAATTTTTTCAGCACAATATCATTTTTCGCAACATCATAAGTCGGGACAAAAACGGCCTCCGGATGCGAGATGATAGGTTTTTCCGCTACTCGCAGCAGCAGAACGACCTGGTTTTCGAAACGTGCGACGCCGGCATTGAATACGCCGACAACCTCGAAACCGTCTCTTGACGGCTTAACGTCTTTCGGCTCGATTATAGGATTGTCCGCCCTGCGAAAAACTTCCATCTGTTAGTCCTTTAACATTTATTAATTCCACATTTCTATCTTGAATAGAATTTACAGCAATTCCCGGGAAAAATCAATGTTGAAATTAATAGCGAAACTCATTTTTGGCCTTGCGGCCCAAAAGCCAACACATCCTGCGCTTTATCTTCGAATCTTGTTCCCCGCCAAAACAAAAATCGGTCAGTTTGAGTTTATTTCGCTTCTTTCAGAAACCCTTCAATTTTCTCTTTGAATGCCGGCGGTCCACCCCTTATAAATCCTGTCTTTCCGAGCCGCTCGCCCTGCGGATCCGTGAGTATAAGGGTTGGGAAAAATTTATGGCCGTACCTCTTCGCCACCCGCCGGTTCTGCTGTGCAAGTTTAGTCGGCATAGGACTCTTCCTGAGGAAATCCAGCTTAAGAAGGACAAACTTGTCCTTTACATAGCTTCTGGCCTCTTCCTTATCAAAGACCTCTTCATTGAGTCTCCAGCACCATTTGCACCAGTCGGTGCCGCTGAAGTAAATCAGCATCGGCTTGTTCTTTTGCTCTGCGATAAGTTTTGCCCTGTCGAAGTTTCCCAGCCACTCGCCCGGCTCATAAGGCAGCGGTGGTGCAGCCTCCCGCAGCCCCGATACAACAGTTTGGATGTCCTCTAACTGCCCGCGGGACCGATAGAGTACCTTGTCCTTTTTCACATCAACAAGTGCCATCTCGAATTTTGTTTTTCCAAGTTTGTGACGCTCTTTGAGTTCCTCGAAGGCCTTTTTATCTTCCGCCTTAACGTCTTCTCCCATCGGCACATCGACCTGCACAACTGTCATACAGCCATTAGCCAATAAGGCAAATCCATTGTTTTTGTAAAGTCCCTGGAGCTTTTCACCGAGCGAAGTTAAAGATTTATCTGCGACGATAAGCAGCATCGGCACCGCATTTTCCTTCGCGCGGGCCTTGGCTTCGGCAATACCGGTATACGGCTCAACGACCCTGAACTGGGAATGGTTAAGTACAATCGGCTCGACCTTTTCTTTCAGCACATCCGGCCCGCCTTTGATGTAGCCGAACCGCGTTATTTCATTGCCGTCCGGAGCAAGCAGCACTATCGTTGGATATTCTTCGATGCCGTACTTGTCCGCCAGCTTCCTGTTCCCCCCGGCCGTTTCTTCTGTCGCATTGCCTTGTTCGCCTGTCTCCACTTTTAGCAGGACGATATTTCTCCTCGACCAATTATAAAATTCTTCCGTATCGAAAACTTCCCTGTCGAATTGCTCAGACAATCCTTCCTGGCCGCTTTTGGTAAACTTAACCATAATTAGATAAGAGTCCCTTTTTGCCACCTTCATAGCTTCGTCATACGAGTCATACCATTTAGCCTTCTTTTTCTGGGCCGCAACGGCGCTGTTGCACAGGCCGAAAATCACAAAAGCTGCAAGTAAAAATACAATTCCTGAATTTTTCCGCGTTGCAGACATATCATTTCTCCTGTCATTAAATTATATCCAATATAGGACAACTTACTATTAAGTAAGCATTACTATACTGCTAATCGTTGTTATTGTCAACTCTTAATTTGTTGTCCCTGCTGGGGAAACGACACTCAGCAGGGCAGTTTGAACACCCTCTTTTGCCGGGGCTTTTCTTTTGTTTGGAATTTGATATGATAGTAAGGTATTCTTTGCTGCGAATATGCACAGTTAAATCGAGGTCTTTTGTTATTTATGAAGCAGAAGCACGACAAACTCCATACACTTTTCATTTGTGCGGCGCTGGCCCTGGCCGTTATTATTGCTTTTGAGCCGGTGCGACATAACGATTTTGTCAACTACGATGACGACCAGTATGTAACCGAATCCCCCCACATTTATGGCGGCATAACTGCCGACTCGGTCCTCTGGGCCTTTACCGTCCCGCATTATTATATGTATCACCCCCTGACCTCGCTAAGTCATATGCTGGATTGTGAGTTGTTCGGCCTGAATGCCTCCGGGCATCATTTGATGAATTTATTGTTTCACCTTGCAAATACATTGCTGCTCTTCGCCGTCTTAAAAACAATGACAGGCCGCACCTGGCTCAGTGCTTTTGTCGCCGCAGCTTTTGCTCTGCATCCTCTGCAGGTTGAATCTGTTGCCTGGGCCTCCGAGCGAAAGAATGTCCTGAGCACTTTTTTCTGGCTCCTGACAATTGTCGCTTACATTCGATACTCAGCCCGCCCGGCCGTCGGCAGATATCTGCTGGTCGTCTTGACTACTGCCTGTGGACTATTGTCTAAACCCACGGCGGTTACTCTGCCGTTTTCTCTGCTGCTGCTGGACTTTTGGCCTTTGCACCGCATTCGATGGCCGGCAAAAAAGTCACCTGACGATTTGTCCCGACCAAAATATAAAACCTCCTCCATCTTGCGCCTGATTACTGAGAAAATCCCCTTGTTCATCCTTTCAGCAGCTTTGAGTGTAATTACCTACATCGTTCAAAAATCCGGCGGCGCGGTAAAAACCGGCCAACATCTAACCATAGATATTCGCATAGCCAATGCAGTCGCCTCTTATGTAAAATATCTCGGCAAGATTTTTTATCCTCGCCGGCTCGCGCCCTTTTACCCACATCCCGGCGAAACTTTAGGTTTTCTCTGGCCGTTCCTGTGCCTGCTGATACTGATTGCGGTCTCGGCCATCGTGATTTATTTGGCACGCAGACGGCGTTATTTGGCTTTCGGCTGGCTGTGGTATCTCGGACTGCTCGTTCCCGTGCTCGGCCTGATTCAGTCGGGTGGACAGGCCCTGGCAGACCGCTACCTCTATCTGCCCTCAGTCGGAATATTTATTATCGTTGCTTGGGGGGCGGCCGATATTTTCGCAAAATACAAATATCGAACTGTCACGCTGGCAGCAGCAGCCGGCATAATACTTGTCGTCCTTTTGCTCTGCATAAGAACCCAGATTCCACACTGGAAAAACAATTATACTTTGTATAGTCACGCCGTTGCCGTAGTCGAGGACAGTCACGTTATGGAAAACAATTTCGGCGACACGCTCCGCAAAAAGGGCCGAGTGGAAGAGGCAATTGAGCACTTTGACAGGGCCATCCAGGCCGACCCTAAATATCTAATCGCTTATAATAATAAAGGCCGGGCATATCTTGACCTGAACAAAGTTGATAAGGCCATCGAGATTTTTAACCAGGCACTCGCCATCGATAAAAATCGTTACGACACCTACAATTATTTGGGCCTGGCTTATGCCAAAAAGGGCCGGCTCGATTTGGCCGTCCAAAACTATGGAATTTCTATTCGCCTCAAACCCGATTACCATCAGGCCCTTAATAATCTTGGTATCGTACTAAAGCAGCAGGGCAAAATCGAACAGGCCGTCGAAATTTGGCAGGAAGCATTAAAAGTAAAACCCGATTATCCAAACGCCCATTACAATTTGGGTTTGACCGTGGCCAAACAGGGCAAATACAATGCCGCCGCCGAGCACCTTAAAAAGGCCATAAAGGCAAAACCCGATTGGCCAGAGGCATACTATAATCTCGGCGGCATTTATTATCGTCTTGGTAAACTCGATTTGGCTGTTGAACACTGCGCCAAGGCACTGCAATTAAAACCCGATTATTTCAAAGCCGGCATTGTACTGGCCCGGACCCTCTTTCAAATGGAACGGATTCAGCAGGCGATTGACTGTTGCTACAGGATGCTCCAGACAGACCCCAACCAGCCTGAGGTCTTGTCTCTCCTTGCCCTGTTTTTGAGTACCGCTGACGATGCTAAGTTTCAAAACCCCGATGAGGCTGTAAAGTTCGCCCGAAAGGCCTGCGACCTTACCGATTATAATCAACCGGAACTGTTGGAGACAATGGCCGTTGCTTATGCCGCCGCGGGAAAATTTACGGATGCAATAGAGATACTTCAAAAAGCTCTCGAATTGGCCCTCGCCGAAGGCAGCGCCGACCTGGCCGAGCAGATTCGCAGCCGCCTGCAGCAATACAAAAACGATGCGCAGAAATCTACACCATAACTTTTATAAACTTACCCGCATTAATAATGAGTTTAACTGAAGATATAAAATCCGAAGCGCTTGAATTGGGCTTCGACCTTGTCGGCATAACCGATGCAGCGCCCATAGACATCGCCCACATCGAATTGCTCACCCGCTGGCTCGAAGCCGGCTGCGCAGGCCGGATGAATTATATGCACAGAAATTTCAAAAAGAGAATCAACCCCGCCCAGCTTCTCGAAGGCGCCCAATCGGTAATCTGTATCGGCCTGAACTATAACCCGCCCAAAGCACAACTAAAATCAGCCCGGACAAACGCGCCTCTCGGCCAGGTGGCAGCCTACGCGCAGTATGAAGATTATCATTTCTTTATAAAAAAGCGACTGCGCAAATTAACCGACTTTATAACCTCGCTCGCTGGCACAGGTTTTAAATTCAAAGTCTGCGTCGATTCAGCCCCCTTGGCCGAAAGAGCGCTGGCCCGGCGGGCAGGCCTGGGCTTCATCGGAAAAAACCGCATGCTAATCAACCCCGAGCTTGGCCCGCACATCCTCCTGGGCGAAATAATAACGACTCTTAAGCTTGAAACGGATAAACCGCTTAAAGATACCTGCTCGGATTGCGACAAATGCATCAATGCCTGCCCGACGAAGGCCCTGAGCGCCGATGGCCGTTTGGACGCACGAAAATGTATCAGCTATTTGACGATTGAATACAAAGGGCCAATACCTCTTGACCTGGCTCGAAGAATGGGCAGCCGGCTTTTCGGCTGCGATGAATGTATATTGGCCTGTCCGTATCACGATGATACGCCGCTCTGCACAAACAAACAGTTCAGATTTTTCAATGACCGCTCCGAGCTTGATTTGCACAAAATTTTGCAGCTGACTCAGGAGGAATTTGATTCTGTTTTTGCCGATTCACCTCTTAAGCGCCTGCCCCTGCCCGCCCTCAGGAGAAACGCCAAAATCTGCCTGACAAATATAACGGCTGCAGCTTTTTAATCAGCACTCATTGACAGCTTCGAACATAGCGACAACATTTTCGGCCGGCACATTTGCAAGAATATTATGCACCTGCTGGAACACAAATCCGCCGCCCGGAGCGAGTATCCCGACCTGCTCCTTAACATGTTCGCGAATCTGCTGCGGCGTGACGTTTTGGAGTGTAAAACGTGTATCACAGCCGCCGCCCCAAAAAACCATATCCTTGCCGAACTCTCGCTTCAATCGCCCGACTTCCATATCGGTACATGTAAACTGAACGGGATTAATCGCATCGAGACCCGCTTCTATCAAATCACGCATAAGCGGATAAACCCCGCCGCAGCAGTGCAGGCTGACTTTCAAATCCGGACAGAGTTTCTTCGCATAATTCCACAATATTTTATGTCGCGGCTTAAAAAACTCTCTATACATCGCAGGGGAAAACTGCGGCCCCGTCTGCATCCCGAGGTCATCGCCAAAACCTATAAGGTCGATATACTCCCCGACCGCACCGAGATATTTTTCCATATTCTTCAAATGCAGCTCCACAAGTCTGTCAAGAAACTTGTGAATACGTTTCGGCTTTGCTGCAAGCAGCGCGAGGAAATTATCAATACGAAATACGAATTCGCCGATTTCCACGAGGTTGCCGCCGAAAGTACCGTAAATGGCGCGATTAGTATTTTCGCGCAGCGCCTTTGCCGTGCTGCGTCTGACCTCCAGTCCTTCTTCATCCAAACCTGCCGGTGCCGGCGGAATCCCAAGGCGGCACCACATAACCTGGTCAAGATAGTATTCAAGCTTCTCAAACACTTCATCATCACTATCCATTAGTGGAAAGCAGGTCTGCTCGAAGAAAAGCGACCCTTTCTTCTGCATGCAGATTACCTGCCCCTCATCTCCCCGCACCACCCAGTTATCGCCGTCTCTTTCCACCTCACAGAAAGCCGGTATCTTACACGCCGTCCCGTCCGGCAGACTCCAGTCCTGCCAGTAATCGTCCATTTTATAAAAATCATGGCCTACCTCTACGACATCAGCGCCCGTAATATCGAGCACATCTTCTTCTACTATCGCCAATTGCTGAATTAAATCATAGACATACACCTTTGACGGCGGCAGACCGAGCTGTTCTCTGAGTTTAATATACGCCTGTGCCATGATACCGCTTGAACGATGACCGCCGAAGTCAATAGCGACCCTGTCCGGCTCAACGTGGCCTAAAGTAGTCAATATTCTTTCCCTGGAATTCACAACATATTCTCCTTACTTTCTCTGCCCTCTACACTTAGAGCCTCTAAATCTATAATTACGATACTGCCGAAAGTAACATCTATCAAGAGTTTTTTTCGTAGTAAATACCTTACTTGTAATTTGCTTCCGCTCCCCCCCCCGTCCTGAGCGAAGTCGAAGGGCCGGTTCGATAAAACAAACCCGCTCAAACTCGACTATAAATATAATACTGCCAATATTAAGTGGGATTGATTCTGTGCAATCTCTTTTCTTTTACCGCTCTTTCCAGCCATTCAAGTATCGCCGGCTTATAATCATAATCCTCCAAATCGTGCAGGTCGTTTTCATCCAGCGGACCGATGCCGCCTACAATTTTCCCGAATGTATCGCTTTCGATAGCATAAATCTCTCCAGTCATACTATCCTGCCAAAATCCCTTTGTTGTTGCCATAATATCACTTGCCTTTTTTAGAAGATATTTACTGCTTTTTGTTCCTTCTAGCCCACCCCCAAACATGACCGCAACTCATACATTTGTACTTTTTTCTTAGGAAGGGGATGGGAAACCTAAAGAACAATATTCCCAAATAGAACAGATTTTTGGAAAACCCTTCGTATTCGATGCTGTTACTGCCACATTTTGGACAAGATGGATTTATAGGTTCTGGCTTCATATCTCCGTCAGCGGTTTCATTGAAGCCAATGTGTGTATCAATCCCGAGTATTTCCAAAGCCTTCTCCGCATCAGATTCTTTAACCTGCAGTTTTATGCCTCGGTCAGCACCTGAAAGAAGCCAGTACATTGATATAAAATTCTTTCCAGCCAGAAAGCATTGTATATCGTTTGCCTCCAATTTTATTCTTGCGAGTTCAGCTTCTGACGCAGGGTCCGCACCATAAGAAAAATTGCGTATTGTTACGAGTTTGTTGGCCATAATTCGCCTTGCCTTTTTCTACTTCATTTTTCTGTATATTAATATTATTGCAGGCAACAGAAGCATAACCCAGCCCATAAAACGCACAAAAAATCCCCAATCAGGATTTAGCTCTGGCCATCGTCCCCTGTCAAATACTACCGCAATTTCATCACTGAACCAAATACATCCCAATGGAATTGATAGGTAAACCAACAAGAATCCGAGGCTAAAAGAAAGGTCCCTGCCAATCACAAAAATAAATGCTATCACATAGAAAGCACTGACAAACAGCGAAAGCAACTTTGATTTAGACATTTCCAATTTTACCTTTTTTCCTTGCTCTTTTTTAGTGCAAGTTCAAGCACTAAGTATTTCTAAAGCTCTTTTCACCGCACCATTTTAACGATTGCCTTGCTTATTCTTTTGGGTCGTCTCCTTGTTAATAGCCTCAAGCAGTTTCTTCGCCATATCCTCATCCAAACCCTTTAATATCTCGTACTCCTTCATAGCTGATTTATTGTCGCTAAGGTCGCTATATGCTATACCCAGATATAAGTGAGCCATTGCCAAGTCAGGCTGGATGCTGATTGCCTTCTTGCAGGCTTCTATAGCCTCCTCGTAGCGGCCAAGGCCGCCATAAGCTCTCCCAAGGTTTAAATGTGCCTCTGCGTCATCAGGTTCGAGGCTGATAGCTTGCTTAAAGGCTTCTATTGCCTCATTAAAACGGCCAAGTTTGGCATAGATTGCACCCAGATTGGAGTAAACCTCTGCGTCATCGGTTTCGAGGCTGATAGCCTTCTTACAGGCTTCTATTGCCTCATCATAGCGACCAAGTTTGACATAGGCCGCACCCAGATTGGAGTGAGCTACTACATTATCAGTTTCGAGGCTGATAGCCTTTTTTAAGGATTCTATCGAATATGTATAAGCACCAATGTCGTAATAAGCTACACCCAAGGACTTATGTGCCTTAACTAAGTTTGGCTTGATGCTGATAGCTTGCTTATACGCCTCTATCGCCTCCTCGTTGAGGCCGAGTTTAGCATATACCTTTCCCAGATTGTTGTGAGCCATTGCTAAGTCAGGCTTGATGCTTATGGCCTTTTTGTAGGCTTCTATCGCCTCATTATAGCGGCCGAGTTCGGCATAGACTGTCCCTAGGTTACGGTAAGCCCCTGACAAGTCGGGCTTGATGTTGATAGCCTTCTTTAATGCCTCTATCGCCTCATCATAGCGCCCGAGCTCAAAATATGCTGCACCCAGATTGGAGTGAGCCTTTGCTAAATCAGGCTGGATACTGATAGCCTTCTTGCAGGCTTCCATTACCTCATCGTAGCGACCAAGTTTGACATAGGCCGCACCCAGATTGGAGTGAGCCATTGCATCATAGGGCTTAATACTTATGGCCTTTTTTAGTGGTTTTATTGCTTCCTCGTAGCGGCCAAGTTTGACATAGGCCGCACCCAGATTGGAGTGAGCCATTGCATCATAGGGCTTAATACTTATGGCCTTTTTTAGTGGTTTTATCGCTTCCTCGTAGCGGCCAAGTTTGGCATAGGCTGCACCAAGATTAACGTGAGCATCTGCATAATCAGGCTTGATGCTGATAACCCGTTTGCAGGCTTCGACCGCTTCCTCGTAGCGGCCAAGTCCGCCATATGCTGCACCAAGGCCAGAGTAAGCCTCTGCATAATCGCTCTTTATGCGAATAGCTTGCTTAAATGACTCCATAGCCTCATTGAAAAGGCCAAGGTTACCATAAGCTCTCCCAAGGTTACGATGTGCCTCTGCATCATCAGGTGTTATATCAATCGCCTTTTCAAGAACTTCCTTGGCTTTTTCATAATCCTCTGATTCGATATAAGCTTTTCCCTGCTCGAGATACTCGCTGGCATCATCCTGCTTTGTTCTAACAGTCTCTTTGTCGGCCTGTTTGCTCTCCTGTTGACAACCTGCTATTAAGGATAGCAATACCGCTACACACACAACCAACATTTGTTTTGAAACCTGATACTTTTTCGCATTCATAATTTCTCCTTTCAAAAGTTCTCATCGCACCATTGTAACCATTTGCTTGCTTATTGTTTATGTTTGTCTGTTGGCTTACTGGTCAATTCTTTTTCCAGTTCCTTTGTCAATTCATTTTCAAGTTTCTTTATTCTTTCCCCTCTTTTTTTTGTAAAACCAAAACCATAGTACCCCCATTACAAGAAACGCTAAACAAAATGTAATCCATGTGGCAGTTTTTTCATTCATTCCTACCGCCCACAATGCAAAACCAAACAAAATAAATGGGGTTGCAAACACTAACTTGTGAAATATTGCAGGGGCACGCTTAAACGCTTTCTTTTCCTCGTCTACATCTGGCCTCCAACCATAGGCGAACATTATTAGGGTAATAATAATAGCAACGGTCACTATCCCCAATATCACAAAAAGAAATGGAACGTATCCCATCGTTTTCCTTCCTAAGGCCTAATTTTCACCGCACCATTTTAACGATTGCCTTGCTTATTGCTTTTGGTCTTCTTTTGGCTTCTTTTCTTCTGTCAACTCCTCAAGGGTTTGTTTCTAATTACAAATGCTTTTCACTTTCGTTTTCTTGTAAGAGCGAAGTATATGACATAAAACCAAGACAAAATCCCGTGTATTATCGCAAAGCCGATTGATTTATTTCGATGCCACGATAATACAACAGCAATGGCAGAACCTAATCCAATGCCAGATTGTGCATAGTTTAACATTATATTTTTCTCCTAATTTGGTAACTTCATACCGCACCATTTTAACTGCAAAATAAGACAAAGAAAAACATTTTCTGACTTTTCCTGAGTTTATTGAAGGAGCCAGCACCAATTACACCTATAGTTAAATCCAATTGGTGCTGCGGTTTCACCCTGCGTAATGCTGTATGTCCCTCTTTCCGCCCTCCGCCACCACTTCACAATCCCACCCTTCACCCCCGCGCAGCTCAGTACAGCCTCCGCGGCGATTGAGCGGAGTATCGAAAAAACCGCAAAAAGCATTTTTTTGCAACATTTGACGTTTTTTGACAATTTCTTGCATTTTTTCCTCTATTTCCTTACCCCGTGCAGCTCAGTGCAGCCCCCGCGGCGCTTGAGCGGGACAAAAGCCCCCGCGGCGTATGAACGGAGTCGAATCATTTGCGCAGGTAGTCTTTTGACAGTTGAACTTTTCTCAAATTTTTTTTATCCATTTCACCACAACCACTTACAACTTTAACCACTCCCAAATTACCCGAATTTTCGCACCAAATGCGCAGGTTCATCTAATTATGGGAGGCATGTTTTTTTACCCCCCTAAGGAGAACTTAATAATGACCACC
Source organism: uncultured Pirellulales bacterium (assembly GCA_964510545.1). Taxonomy (GTDB): domain Bacteria; phylum Planctomycetota; class Phycisphaerae; order Sedimentisphaerales; family Anaerobacaceae; genus CAYXPG01. The sequence goes on from CAZECQ010000004.1 coordinate 33,637, forward strand.
GAACCACAAACCAACTTGTCGCGGCGTAGCCTCTGGCGAAGACGGATCACTTATACAAGCGCACAAAAAAAATCAATTATGCAAAACAAACCCAATATTATGCGTTTTTACGCCAAAAACTCACTTTTACGAGAAAAACAAACCCAATTCAAAGCCAATCCAAACCCAATCAAACCCAATCAAACCCAATTTTTCGCTTCTTTCATCTTACCCATATTACCATATTATTACAACCCCACCCTAATCTTATTTCAAATTTCCACAAATAAACATTTATATTTACCTTTGAATCACGTAAAATGACGATATTACGAACGACTTTTACTTATTTTCAAACTATGAAGCACATTTCGAAAAACCAGAGCGATACCGACATTTTCACCCGCTACGCAGCCGGCGACGAAGCCGCTTTCCGTGAAATCGTAAACCGTTATAGAGACGGTCTTTATGTGTTTTTAAGGCGGTTCTTAAATCAGCACGACCTCATTGAAGACGTTTTTCAGGAGACCTTCTTACAGCTGTATAACAGCCGCGAAAGTTTCGATATCAACCGCCCTTTACGCCCCTGGCTGTTTACTATAGCAGCAAACAAAGCAAAAGATGCTCTTCGCAAACAGAAAAGAACCGCTGCCATTCCCATAGGCACTGTAACAGACCAGGAAGAAATGTCATTTGACGACATGCTCAACGCCCTAACTTCTGATGAAACAAGACCATATGAGGAATTAATAAAGGATGAAACTGCCTCCCAGGTTAGAGGGATTATAGCGGATATGCCGGAAAATCTTCGCGAAATATTAATTTTGGCCTATTTTAACAAATTTTCTTACAAACAAATGGCCCAGATTTTAAGTATACCAATTGGAACAGTTAAGAGCAGATTGCATACAGCCGTAGCTCGTTTTGCTAATGACTACAAGGCCGCATACAGGAGCAAGGAAAGTAAATGACTTCGTTAAGTGAGGACCAAAAACAGCTATTATTTGATTATTGTATGGGTTTGACATCACAGGCCCAGGCCGACAAAGCCCGTCGGTTGATATCGTCCAGCGAAGAAGCCGCCAAAATTCACTCAGAACTCAAAGCCGCCCTTTCACCACTCGAAAATCTGGAGGCCGAATCCTGTCCAGATGATTTAGCTGAACGCACAATCCTGAGACTCAATAATGCCGCACGCTCAAGTCAACTGCAACTCGAGCAGCTCCTTGCCGCCGAACAAACCAGCAAAGTTACCACAAAGAGCCGGTTCTGGCGAAACTTCAGCGAAGTAGCTGCCATTGCAGCAGTTATTCTATTTGTGACGGGGGTTTCTTTTCCATCATTCAGGTTCGTTCGTGAAAAATACCAACAGAGCAAGTGCCAACTGCGCCTGTCGCAAATATGGCAGGGGCTGAACAACTACAGCTCCGACCATGACGGCCAAATGCCCTATGTTGCAACTGCAGCCGGTGCTCCGTGGTGGAAGATAGGCAACCAGGGCAAAGAAAATCAATCCAATACCCGCCATATCTGGCTTCTGGTTAAAAACAATTACGTTGAGCCGATTAAGTTTGTATGCCCGGCCAATCCACAGAAAAAGCTGCTGCGATATGACCCGTTGCAATATAACGATTTTCCCGAAAGAAAACACATAACCTACAGCTTTAAAATAATGTGCGATAAACTTAAAAACAAAAGCCAGGCCGGACGAACAGTTCTGATGTCAGATTTAAATCCACTTTTTGAGAACCTGCGTCCCAAAAATGCTATTTCCTTCAAGCTCAAGCTGGACAAAGAATTGGCAAGCATCAACAGTATCAATCACAATCGCCGCGGCCAAAACGTTTTGTTCTATAACGGCAGCGTTAGATTCGTAAAAACCCGCCGGCTCGGCACCGAAATGGATGATATATTCACACTTCAGGACACCCATATATACCAGGGTGTTGAAGTTCCCTCCTGCGATACCGATTCCTTCCTCGCACCATAATTTTTGAGATTTTTTTAAAATGAGGGATTTTTGGGGGAAAAATTTAAGCAGATTCAAGGACAAATCCTCGTTCTTAGGCTAAAAATAGAGATTGGAATGTGTGTCTGGGGTGTTTGGGCAAGTTGGGTAAGAATAAAAGTGGCAAAAAGTGCAATAGTGTTCGGCACTTTATTTGCTGCTGGCAATTGAACACCGAGAGAGCTCT
>CAZECQ010000005.1:0-35383 GCA_964510545.1 uncultured Pirellulales bacterium
CATTTGCCTGCTCCTGTCTCAGTCTCCGCAGACAACGCCGTGCGAAGTTCGTCAATGTTTTTGAACTGCTTATTTTCTAGTCGATTAATCAGACAATTGCCCAGGAATTTATTAATACCCATTTGGTATAAGTCTATGCCGCGGTCTAATGATAAGTTCTTAATTTTTACGCTGTGGTAGGTAAAGTAGTCCGATGTTTCACCGGAGGTCGTCTTAAGCCTCTCAAGCAGTTCACAGCCGTTGAGCATCTTTTGAACGGTATAGGGACTCAAAAGTTTGAAGTTTATATGGTCTAGTTTCACCGGGCCTTTGCGTCGGTCGCGCTTTGGCCATTTTCTGGTGTCTCGAACGGTTCCTACACTGCGAAGATTAACGCCGGGGGCAAGAATACTCTCATCTTCGTGCTCAATCAGGTATGAAAATGGCAAATCCGAAGTATCCGAGTTTCTGTAGTGTCTGCCCATCACGACGGTAAACGCCCCGACCTTTGCCGGCCAGAGCATATATGAGTCACTCGCCGTCTTGGAGCCGCGCTCAACCACACCTTGATGAACAGGCCCAAGCTTGTACATATGGTTACTCTGGTTTGTTCCGCTGCCGGCATTGATAAAAGAAAACAAACCGGCAATCAGTAATGTGGATTTATGATGGGTCACCGTGTAAGGACCGGCGAATATCGAGCAGGCCTCACCGTGAAAACCGCCGCAGTTGGCGAAAAAAACCGAGTTCTCCGCTGAATAGTGCTTTGCTAATTCCGTCCCCTGGCCGACGAAGCATTTGGATATTATAGTACCGTCCGTAATCTTAGAGCCGCTGCAGCAGATAAAATCTGTTGCAATAACACTGGCTCCAATATAGACCCTGTCCTCCGGATAACTGTTGACTGAGCCGTTTTCCAGTCTGTCAACTCCCTCGATGATGCCGCCCGGGCCGACCTTGACGTTTTTGACGGTTCTACAGTTGATAAGTCTGCAGCCGCAGCCCAGCAGCCCCATCGACGAGGTAACAGAAGCGGTGTAGTCGGCTATCATCTTCTGCAGGTTTGCAATTACTTTCGGTCTGTGACGATAAAAAGCTATTATGTAAGCGGTATGGGCCGACAAATGGTCGTATATCGGGATTTCTCGTCCGCCGCCCTCGTTAACAACATTAACCTCGGTACCGTTGCCGAACGAACTTTCACCCTCAACGGCAAGCAAATCAACGTTTTCAACAACAACATCGTCTTCTATCACGTAGTTGGCGATATAGTTTCTGATTCGGTCGATATATACATTGTCGCCTATTCTGCAGTTATGGATTGTTGCATTGCTGATACCGGCTGGCTTGATGACACCGCCTGAAAACGATACCTGCTTTTCAAAGACGCCTAATTTTATCTTACCGCTGAATTGTGTCGATTTTATTCTTGATGCCTCAAAACCTTCAGCCACTTGGACGTTTGACCAATCGTCACAACTGCATCCCTGGCTCCTCAACTGCTCTGTCTCTTGGCTGGATAATAAGCGAAATTTCGATGCCATTTCTTTTTTCCTGTTAATTTTGGCCTTTTTTCTTAATCAACGCCGCTAACATAGTAGCTTCCATTTCTGTCCCGTCAAAGAAATTCTAAATATCCAATACCTAATCAGGGTGAGAAAAGTATAAAGGGCTCAGTCCTATAAATCAAGTTCTTTATACCCTCTTTGCGGCAGCTCGCCTCAACAGGTTTTTAGCCGACCCCGAACAATTCACAGTGTTAATGTTATTTTTGTATCTGTCTTTACGGCTTTAAGTTCATCTGAGCAAAAAACGATAGGGATGAATCCCCCCAAACAAATCTACAATAATCACATTTGAACTCGGTAAGGATAGAAGAAATTGAAAGTGAAGATAAATTACAAAATTTTCAGCAAAATTTGGAGTAATTTATTGGCAAACGCCGATGTGCTCTATATATATTAATCATATCTGCTTTGGACAATCTTCGTTGGGTCGTCTGAGCTGTTTTCAAGGATGAAGCTATGTCGAATCAGCCACGGGTGGCAAAGGTTTTAGCAGTTCTGCTGGTTTCGATGACAGTCGGGGCGATAGTCTTGATGACGCTGAATGATAATCCCCCATCTGCAGGCCCGTTTAATCTCTCCACATATTATCGGCTTGACCCTGTCGAGGAAGCTGCTATCTCACGAGCCGCTCAATATCCTCACCGTTGGAATTGTATCGAGATTTACTACAGCGGCACCCAGGCCGGAAACATAGAGCAATTGGCCTCCCTGCGGGGACTGCTCGGCCCTGAAGATATTAACTGCCACTTCTGCTTGTGCAACGGCCTTGGCGGTGAAGATGGAAAAATACAATCAACTGAAAAATGGCAAAGACAGTGGTCGGCGATACCGGACGGTGCCTGGTATGGCACCGGCCAGACCATTCGTATTTGCATCATTGCCGATGGTAAAACTGCCCGCCCGACAGACTTCCAGTTCAAAAGAGCACAAGCGCTCATAGAAGCGCTCTGCAGAAAGTTTAACATTCAATCCGAATCCATCTACTATCCCGCTAATTGGCGATAGCGGCAAAGCCCTATAAAAAGCTTGGTATTAGTGCCAAAAACCGCAAATTGCACATCTCAATCGGCTGCCTCTGCGCTCGGAAAGTAAGGGTAAAACTGTGTAAAGCAATTGGCTGTGCCAATTAGAGGCACAGCCAATTGCTTAACTTTATTGTTTATATTTTCGATTTACCAGTTGTTGTATCTCGGCTCGTCATCGTCATCTCTTGGGCGTTCGCCGTATCCTGGCTCGTCATCACATCTTCTCTCACCCATATCTCTGCGCATTCTGCCCATTCCTCGACGCATTTGACCCATACCTCGTCCCATACCTCTGGGCGGCATATCTGCATCTGCTCTACCCATTCTTCTGCTTCGCATACATCGGCACATACATCGGTGTTGCATATCTCTGCCCATCCCTTGGCCTTTCATTCCTCGACCCATCTTCCGGCATCGCATGCCCCTGTTCATATCTTGGTATTTCATACATCGACCTATCCCTCGGCGCTGCATACCTCGGCCCATCCGGCCCATACCTTTGCGGAACCGTCCGGGGCGCCCTTTTCCTGCTCCAGCCCGCATATGTGCTGCTTCTGGACCCATCGCCTTAAAATGCTCCTCAACTTCTACATCTCCACCTCTGCCGCGGCCTCTTTTTTCAACGCGAATCTCGACTTCTCCCCTGTCGCCTCTTCTTCGGACTCGCCTCTCGATGTTCCTTTCGATACGCGGATACCCGCCTCGCATTTCAGCACGTCCAGCCACCTTTCTTTCGGTATGTTCTATGATTTCTTCAGCTTCTCTTTCAGCTCGTTCGATAATTTCTTCGGCTCTTCTTTCAGCGCTCCCAATAATCTCTTCCACTCTTTGTTCAGCCCGTTCGAGCCGCCGCTCGATTTCTTTTGCAACTCGTTGCCGGCGCTGTTGCATTTGCTTTTGTTGCTGTATTTGCTTTTGTTTTTGTGTGGCTTTTCCTTTAGGCTTGCCTTTTTTCTCCTCAACTGCAAAGCCCTCAGCCCCTGTTAGAAAAATTACCGCCAAAATGATCGGAATGACTTTTTTCAACATTTCCTGCTCCTTTCTGATTTAGACCTGTTTTTCTGTTGTGTATTTTTGACAATACTACCGCATTTAAAGGCTAAATTCGTCACATTTTTCGGAAGTGTCCGCAGGACAGCAAGATTTTCACTTAATATCAATGCAAGTGCTGGTTTGATTTCGCTGGTAAATTTCTTCAACATTTTTGCAAATTCCTTATTTAGCCCTGTTTTTTTTCGATATGCTGGGTTTTCAAGGGTACAGACGGATTTGCCGTCCGATTTTATTGCGTTTTTTGGCCAGAATTTGCAAAAATAGTTCAGAATATTCAAATTTTGGGCTCTTTCCGGGGACTTACGGGTACTTAGGGGCTCAAGAGGTCGAGATTTTGCAGCTCTGTCAAAACAACCTGTGCCCTCCGTTCTTTTTATTGCTTCGCACTGGCTCGATGCTTTCGGCCGCATCCGAGCAGTTAGGGCTTAAAAGGTTGAAATTTTGCTGCTGTGTCAAAATAACCCAGGCCCTCCAGTCTTTTTTATTGACTCGCACCGGCTCGATGTTTTCGACCTTCACCAGCCACACTAAAAAAGCGAATTTACTCTCTAATTTGCTCTGCCAGTATTCATCGCTGCCTTTGATTTGGCCGTTGTACCGCTCTTTTAGCCTGATTATCTGTTCCGGTGTAAGGTTTTCGAAGTTTTTCACCGCTGACGCTCTTGCTATAGCACACACAGGCCCGCTGCTTTGCTTTAGGAATAGTGTATCGCCGGCCCGAACCCGACCGAAAGGACTGTGTTTTGTTTTGAATAGACGCGACTCGATGGTTTTGCGGCCGACTAAAATCGCCTCTAAATAGGGCTTCTTTAAGATTACCGGGTGATAATTTGCCATAGTTTTTTGGCTCATCATAAAAACCTCAACAATAAATAGCAACTGCTTTGACGATTGCCTGCAAAGAATCTATAATCAAAATGTTTTTAAGGGCAGAAATATGCAGTGGGCAATAATTGCGGTACTTGGTGTTTTGATTTTAGTTTTTGTTGGGTTATTAATCTGGCTCATCATCACAATATCTGCCGGCAGGCGCGAAGCTGCCGGTCAGGCCGTTGGCATCGGCCTTCTCCAGCAGCAGCTCGAAGCCCTCAAGGCCGCCCAAGACGGCACGCGCAGCACCCTGGAAAAATCGCTTCAGGCCGGCCAGCAGACCATAAACCAGAGTATGCAGTCCAGCCAACAGGTGCTGGGCCGACTAAATACACAAATCGGCGAGCTACAGGGAACCAGCAAACAAATGCTCCTTCTCGGGACCGAGGTCAGGAGACTGCAGGATATATTATCCGGCCCGAAGCTGCGAGGGCAAATGGGAGAATGGTCGCTGGAAAACCTGCTTGGCCAGGTCCTGCCCAAAGACAGCTACGAGCTGCAATATGCTTTCAGGGACGGCCAAAAGGTCGATGCCCTCGTAAAGATGGCCGACTACTCTGTCGGCGTCGATGCGAAGTTTCCGCTGCCGAGTTTCGAAAGATTGCTCAAAGCCGAAAGCGATGATGAAAAAGTGAAACAGCGCAAACAGTTCCAACGGGACATAATCGGTCATATAGACAAAATCGAATCAAGTTATATCCGTCCGGCTGAGGGCACGCTGGATTTTGCGATTATGTACATACCCGCTGAGAACGTTTATTACGAAACGATTGTAAAATACGCCGATGATACAAAAGACATTGTGCAGTATGCTCTCGGGAAAAAGGTAATACCGGTATCACCTAATTTGTTATATGCCTATTTGATGACGGTGGTGATGGGCCTGCACGGGCTGCAGATAGAAAAGCAGGCCGCCCAAATCCGCCAGAATTTGAAAAAACTCAATTCCTCCTTTGCCGCTTTCGGCGGCACCTGGGATGTTCTCGGCAAGCATTTACGAAATGCCCAAAGTCAGTATGAAGAAGGTGACAGCAGGCTCAACCGATTCGGCCTGCAGCTTGACCAAATTCAGGGCGAAACCGAAAACGACGAAAACAAAGCAAAACCAACGTAAAATTATTGGCACAGAATTCCTAATTGAAACTCCTAAATGAAAAACCACAAACCGGAAAATGTATATCTTCAGCAAAAATGACACAAAATTAATAACAAGAGAAAAAATAATAAAGATTAAAGTGTTTGATTATTCCCTCTTGTCTAAGGGTTTATAGCAGCGTGTCCCGACCACATTTTTATATGCCGGCCTAATTATCTTCCTAGAGCTGATTATTTCCTCAATGCGATGGGCGCACCATCCTGAAATTCTCGCCATAGCAAAGAGAGAAGTGTTTACTTCTTTAGGTATTCCCAGGTAATGATAAATAAAACCGGAGTAAAAATCGACATTTGCGGAGATTATTCTGCCTGTTTTCTTGAACTGGCAAAAAACGTTCGGAACTAATCTTTCCACAGACTCATACAGCTCAAACTCATCGGTACTGTCTTTTTCTTTAGCCAGCTCTTTTGCCTTTCCTTTTAAGAGTACCGCCCTTGGGTCTGACAGGGTATAGACAGCGTGTCCGAAGCCATAAATCTTGCCTGATTTATCGTAAGTTTCTTTCTTTAATATTTTGAGCAGGTACTGCGAGATTTCTTTTTCGTTTTTCCAGTCCCTGACATTTTCCTTTAAGTCATCCATCATCTCTTTGACCCCGAAATTCGCTCCTCCGTGTAACGGCCCCTTAAGAGAGCCTAATGCCGCAGCTACAGCAGAGTATGTATCTGTTGCGGAAGAGCTTACAACATGCATTGTAAAAGTAGAGGTATTTCCGCCGCCGTGTTCGGCGTGAAGAACAAGTGCAAGGTCAAGCAATTCCGCTTCGAGAGAAGTGTACTTCTTACTGCCTTTGAGCATATAAAGGAAGTTTTCTGCAGTAGAATATTTCTTTCTCGGGTGCCTTATCACAAGATGATTGTGCTGGTAAATATGTCTCATTGCCTGATATGAATATGCGATTATTGTCGGAAACTTGGCAATGAGTTTGATGCTTTGTTTTAATACATTCAATGTAGAGGTGTCGTCCGGATTTTCATCAAGGGTATATAATGCAAGGACGCATCTGGCGAGTATGTTCATCAGGTCTTTTCCCTTTAATTTCAATATCATATCCTCAGTAAAATTTTCGGGCAGGTCTCTGAGGCCGGCTAAATGAGCGGAGAAAGTCTTCAACTCGTGCTTTGTAGGCAGCTTTCCAAATAATAAAAGGAAGACTGTTTCATCAAAACCCTGCCTTTTATCTTTCTGGAAACCGTCTACAATGTCTCTTATCTTGATACCCCGATACAATAATTTGCCATCCATAGGGACAGGTTTGTTGTCCTTCATAGAATAGCCGATAACATCTCCTATGTGCGTCAGCCCCACCAAAACACCCGTATGATTCTTATTTCTCAGGCCTCTCTTTACATCATAATGGTCATACAATTCCTGTTCAATCATGCTGGAAGTTTCCGCCATTTCTGACAGCCTGACCAAAGTCTTCTCATCCATTTCAATTTCTCCTGTTGGCTTTTTAATATACATCTTCAGCGAAAATGACAAAAAATCAAGCTTTTAACTGGGGACGATTTAAACCCCTTCCGTTGTCATTTTACCATTATATTATTTTCTTTCAATAAATTTTGTTCTGCTGTTAACGCTGGCGTGAAAGCAAAATAGATGGCATACTCAATACAACAATCTTGCCGCAAAAAACAATCCTTGCTATTGGAGAACCTTTTTTAGTATATAAGGTTAATTAAAGTTTGCCTTTTTGGCCTATGAGGGCAGGACACTCTGAACTTATGCAAACCAGATTAAAGAAATCCCGGCGAAAGCTCCGAACCGCAGCGATAATTCTTATCGCGTGCGGCTGTGGCTGGTTCGTGATGGAACTGGAGGTCCTGGGAGTGCGAGTGCTCGCTCCGTATTTTGGTAGTGCTGTGTACGTGGTAATGGGCAGCGTAATCGGGGTTTTTCTGCTCAGCCTTTCGGCTGGATATATGCTCGGCGGGTGGCTTTCCAAAAAAGCCAACAGCAAGCGGACGCTGGGGGTCAACCTGATGGCGGCCGGCGCATGGCTGTGTGCTATGCCATTTTTCATAGAGCCTGTGTGCGACGGAATATTCAATTTTGGGTTGGACGAGAAATGGGGCTCCCTTCTGGCTTCCTTTGTTCTGTTCGGCGCGCCGACCGTGCTGCTTGGTACGGCCTCGCCCACCGCGGTGCGATGGCTGACGAGGCAGGCGAGTGATTCCGGACTTAATGCCGGGCTGGTGCTTGCCTTTTCCACCGCGGCGAGCTTCGCAGGCTGTGTGGTAACCGCATTTTATCTTGTGCTTCTTTCTATGCGGCTTACAATTTGTACCTCGGGTGTTGTCCTGGCGGCCCTGGGCGGAGCGATTCTGCTGCAGGCGGCCTTTCAGGCCGGAAAGGGCCCGGGCAGCGAAGCCGAAGGCAAAACAGAGGAGCAGCTCCCGGAAAGCCGGTATGATTTCGAAGAAGAAAAGGTATAATGACCTGGGTATATGTAACGGGTACCGCCCGTTCGGATGTAAGATTTTACGCTGTTTGCTGTGCTGCAATAACAAGGTGACTCGGTAGGAGACTGACGATGGGAAACAGGATGCGCAAGGCGGCCCTGATTTTGTTGTTTTGCGCTGCGGCTTACTCGCAGTTGTTGTTTGTTAGCGTCGTAGCCGCTCGCGGGTTGGGTCGGCTGATTCACAAGAAGAATTCACTCTATCATCGTATATCCGTTTACCGAAGCGGGCCTGTTATGACTCTTCAATTCGGCAGGCGGCGTCTCGTGCAGATGCAGAGCCAGGTTGACCTGGATAATTTACGGCAGCACATGCTGGAATACACCGAGTTGGCTTTTTGCGGGTTGCTGTATGAGCCGGAGCCGAAAAAGATGCTTGTGTTAGGACTGGGGGGCGGAGTAATCCCGCGAGAGATGCACCATTACCTGCCGGAGACTGAAATTGATGTGGCGGAAATAGACCCCGAGGTTCCGCTGATAGCAAGGCGGTTTTTTGGCTTCCGCCAGGACGATAAGCTAAGGGTGCACGTTGCCGATGGCCGGATGTTTATTAAAAGGCAGCTGGGCCGTGACCCCGTGCCGAAATACGACATCGTTATCCTGGACGCATTCAACAGCGACTATATCCCGTTCCACCTGATGACGAAGGAGTTCCTTGAGGAGGTAAAGGGTGTTCTCGCTGAGGACGGCGTGGTCATTGCGAATGTGTTTTACTCGAACCGTCTTTTTGATGCGGAGCTTAGGACCTTCTTGGCTGTCTTCGGGCGTTGTCAGGTGTTTCTTGGAGGCTATTCCGACAATGCAATGCTGGCAGCGCCCGGGCCGACCGGCCGGATGCTCACCGTCAAAGAGGCTGTAAGCCGGGCGAAGATCCTGCAGCGCAAGCACAAGCTGTTCTTCGATATGCTGACGGTTGCGAAGCGGCTGCGAGCTGGCACACGTCCGGACTCGCACGCAAAAGTGCTTACTGACGACCAGGCGCCGGTGAACTGGCTGCGCACGCAGAAGAGGAGGAGATCGCCACGCCATGTTCCTTAAAGAACGAAACCCGATTATTGAGGGATTCTGCAAACGCATTATTTCGCGTTTTGGAGCCCACAGCAACTCGGCACCCACTAAAGCATTCTTACGATAGTAGAGCCTGACAAAAGCTGCCTTAAGGTACTCTTGGATTTGGCTGGCTTAGCTGAAAAATCCACCCGCAACTACCAATGCACTCGTATATCAAGACCGCAAAAAACAATCCTTGCCATCGTAGCGGCTTTTTTGGTATATAAAGCTGGTTAATGTTCGTCTTTTTGGCCTATGAGGGCAGGGCACTCTGAACTTATGAGAATAAGATTAAAGAAATACTGGCAAAAGCTACTGAAGCTTCTCAAATTATCGCCTCTTTCGTTGGCGGAAAAATGCAGAATTGCCTTTGGTGCCGCCGTGGTTTTTGTTCTGACTATTGCCCTTTTTCTGCCCTACATCTGGATGGGACAGATTACAAAAAAGTGCTTTCTTGATTCCGAGAGGGCCAAGTCTGAAATAGTTTTTGACAAATACTTTCGAGCCCAAAAAACCGGCCAAATAAAGCTGCCACCTTTGGACAAGGCCTGTGTCGTGCTGGATGCGAACGACCCTGAAATACGCTGGCTTCGATTCATGAAGGGTTGGCAGCAGCTCGACAACCTTACCGTTCAGCAGAAAAAAATGCTCGAGTCTCTAAAAGACGAAAAAACCAGCAATGACAACATTCGTTTCGCCAAAAAAGACGGCGTCCTACAGAGTAATTACATCAGAATCATTCGCGCAACCGATAAATTTATCAAAAATTATGAACCGCAGAACCCCGCCGTGACATTCGCCCGCAATGAGCCCATCGGGGCCGTCCTTATCCAGTCAAGAGTTCTCGGTAGCGAACTTAAAAAAATGACTTTGATGAACCGTATCTGCGTATTCATTGCTGGCTTAATCGCCGGCGCCGGTGCCATTGTCGCCTTTTATGTAATAACTCAGCGCGTAATCCTGAGCCCTATTCGTCAGTTAAGGGCTCTGGCAAACAACGTTGCCGAGGGTAATCTTGATATAAGAAGTTCCATAAAAACCCGAGACGAATATGAAAAGCTTGCAAATGCCTTCAATCACATGCTCGACGGACTTCAGGCCGCCCAGCAGAAGCTGCGCGATGCAAACAAACAGCTCGATGCCAAAATAGCCGAGCTTTCCGAACGGAATATCGAACTGTTCAAGGCAAACAAAATAAAAAGCGAATTCCTGGCAAATATCAGCCACGAGTTTAGAACGCCGTTGAATGCAATACTCGGCTTTGCCGAAATCCTGAGGGAAAAGCCCGACACGCTCAAAAAGGACAAAGGCAGAAGATACGCCGAGAATATTATCACCAGCGGAAAGAGGCTTTTGAATATGATTAACGACCTGCTTGATTTGGCAAAGACCGAAGCTGGAAAAATGCAGCTTCATGTAGAAAACGTTTCCGTTTCCGAGCTGTGCGATGGTTTGATATCGACCTTTTCCGCCCTCACAAAGAAGAACAAAATCAAAGTAAAACTGAATATCGACAACGATGTACCGGACCTTTCAACCGATGCCGGCAAGGTCCAGCAGATACTCTATAACTTTTTAAGTAACGCCGTAAAATTCACACCCAAACGCGGCCGAATTGAAATTCGAGTAAATATGCTCGACGAGAAGCACGTACGACTGGCCGTAACTGACACCGGATGCGGAATCGCTCAGCCCGACCAGGAAAAGATTTTTGAAAAATTCCGCCAGGCCGACGACTCAATTACCCGCGAATCGGCCGGAAGCGGCTTGGGACTGGCCATCAGTAGGGAACTGGCGGCTATGCTCGCCGGAACTATCGGTATGGAAAGCGAACTCGAAAAAGGCTCAACATTCTGGCTTGATATACCCATTACACTTACAAAAGAACAAAACCAGCAGCAAATCGCCTCAAAAAAGTAGTGAAAATTAACAAATACCCCCTTCCCTTTTGCAAAACGCCATACACAGCACAAACTAAATTGACCTGCCGCCGGATTAAGGTATAATTGTTTGCTGTTAAGAAAGGGTGTATTCTGATGAGAAAAAAGATTGTAAGGGCGATTTTCCCCGGTACTTTCGACCCGATTACAAACGGACATTTGGACGTTATCGGCCGGGCCGTAAAGCTTTTTGACGAGCTTATCATTGCTGTAGGCAGAAGTCCTGTCAAAAACACGCTCTTTACACCCGAAGAACGGGTGGAGATGATAGCCGAGTTGATAACTGAGGTGCCCGGCGTCTCGGTCGAGAGCTTTGAAGGTTTAACGGTCGAATACGCCGCCAAAAAGAAAGCCGATGTCATTCTCCGAGGACTGCGAAGCCTTACCGATGTTCAGTATGAGTTTCAGCTTGCTATGACAAACAGGGCTGTTGCCGGCATTGAAACGGTCTTTGTTATGACCGGCGAAAAATACGGCTTTACCAGTTCAACCTTGATTCGTGAGGTAGCCGCGCTCGGCGGTGATATCTCGAACCTGATTCCGAAAAATGTTTATAGCCGTCTCCAGCAGCACCTTCACAGGTTGAAAGGCCAAAGCTAAAAGAACGACTATACCACCACCCCGGCAGGACTGCGGTCGTTGTTATCGGCCAATGGGAGTTGTATTTTGTTTATAGTCAGTGTCGAAACCAAATTTGAAGCATCGCATCAGCTGCTCCTCCATGATGGCTCAAAGGAACCTCTGCACAGCCATAACTGGGTGATTGTTGCTGATGTCAGCAGCACCAGACTCAATAGTATAGGACTTGTTATTGACTTCGACCGCCTGCGCTCGATGCTCGATGATATCGCCGCCGGCTTTGACAATACATCATTGAACGAAAACGATTATTTCCACCGGAACAACCCATCAGCCGAAAATGTAGCAAAATATGTATATGAAAAGCTGATAGCCGCCCTGCCTGATGATGTGAAGCTTCAGACTGTTACCGTTGCTGAAAAACCGGGCTGTTCGGCAAAATATCGCAGATAACCCAAATCCTTCTTCAGAGGCCTGGTGAATTTGACGATTATTTCTACGGGATTTGCGAAAGGCAAATGGAAGAGGTGCGAGAGAAACCGCCCTGTAACTGTTTTCTGAATTTAGCAATTACTTAATGCACAAATTTGGTATAATATAATAATATATAAGAGAGTGTAATATGCAGTGTCAGATTTGTAACACAAACGAAGCGACTATTCACTTGACCGAGATAACTGACGGCGTGCGCACGGAAATGCACGTATGTGAGCAGTGTGCCGTCGAACAGGGCATCGCCGTCAAGAGCCAGATGTCTATTAACGAGTTGCTCAGCAATTTACTTGCCTCCCAGCCCGACGACGAAGAAATGCTTGGCCCTTCACAGAAAGACATTTCCTGCCCTAATTGCGGCTTTACTCTCGAGCAATTCCAAAAAGAGGCCCTTCTTGGCTGTCCCCATGATTACGAAGTTTTTGAAAAGTCACTTTTGCCACTCATTGCCAAAGCCCACGATGGCAAAACATACCATGCCGGCAAAATACCTTCAAAGACCTCCCGAAGTTCTAAAAAGCAAATGGACCTCTTAAAAATGCGCCAGCAGCTCGAAGCCGCCGTAAAAGCCGAAGATTACGAACAGGCCGCCCAGTTACGCGACAAAATAAACCAGCTTGAAAGTTAATACAAAACGAAAAATGAAACTTACTGACATAAGTAGTGACATAAACGAATGGTTTAACGGCTCAGGCCCATTAGCTGATGTCGTAATATCATCGCGCATCCGCCTGGCAAGAAACCTCGCAGGCTATAAATTCCTCAGCAAATGCTCAGCCGCTGAAAAATCGCAAATCCTGAAAAAACTAAAAGAAATCCTGATGTCACTCGACCTCGGCGACAAAGTATTCTACATAAGCGTTGACAAAGCCCCAGCTCTCGATAGAAATTTTCTCGTCGAAAGACACCTCATCAGCCGCCATCACGCGTTTGGCAAGGGCCCGAGAGGCGCCGTCATCGCCCAACGAGAATTCTTTACCGCTATGATTAACGAAGAGGACCATCTGCGAATCCAGGTCTTAAAGGCCGGTCTGCAGCTCTCGGCCTGTGCCGGGCAGATTAGCAGCATCGACGATACGATAGAAAAAAAGGTCGGCTATGCTTTTAGCCCTCGGCTCGGATACCTCACCGCCTGCCCGACAAATCTCGGCACCGGCATCAGGGTCTCGGTTATGCTGCATTTGCCCGCCCTGAAGATGACCGGACATATAGAAAAGTTCCTTAACGCCGCAAAATCTTTGAGTCTGGCCGTAAGAGGACTCTTCGGCGAAGGCTCCGACGCAGCGGGCGATTTCTATCAGCTTTCAAATCAGGCCACCCTCGGTCTCTCGGAAGAACAAATAGTCTCCCAGTTCGAAAAAAATGTCATACCCGAAATCGTCGAATATGAAAACGCCGCAAGAAAACAATTACTCTCTAAGCAGCTAAACGTCCTCGACGACAAAATCTCTCGCGCAATGGCACTGTTGAAAAACGCAAGTCTCATTAGTTCCCAGGAAGCAATCTTCTTATTGAGCCACCTGCGCCTCGGCATAAATATGCACGATACTATGGGCGCTTCCACCCCCGCCATAGAGCGCCTTTGCACCCTCAGCGATGTCGGCCCCGATGCTGCTAAAAATCAGACCGTCTCAATTCGCACTATTAATCGTCTCTTTATGCTCACACTCCCCGCCCATCTGCAGTTAAACCATGGCGAAGCCCTCGACCCGGCCGGCAGGGACGCCCTCCGCGCTAAAATCATCCGCTCCGCACTAACCCCCAAAACACCCCGATAACAGAATCTCTACGCTCCCAATTTTTTATTTTACGTTTTTTTTCATCTTCTTGTAATACCGCCGTTATGAAGAAATTACTCTCAACCTGCCAACGATTGTTATACGCTCGCCTGTCAAAATTGACACCCATCTGCCTGCGCTATCTACTACCGGCAAGCTTGTTGGTTCTGTGATGGTTGTATGCGATAACTACATAATATATTCCTATAATCTCACGGCAGAAAAGATTGTTGCTTTCACTGTCGTAGCCGACACCTAAGCTTACCACAAACCGAATTATGATAGCAAATTGCTTAAAGCCTCATTTAGGCGTATGGTAAATGGATGTTGATTGTTTTTTGCTATTTGGGTATAGTGCATAGCTAACGACGAAGCTGAGGAACGATAAAGTTTAATTTGAGGTTGGAAATGAATGTACTATTAATCGGTAGCGGCGGTCGTGAACATGCAATCGCCTGGAAACTGGCCCAATCGAAAAACTTGGGCAAACTTTATATTGCTGGCGGCAATCCCGGCACGGCAAAATGCGGTGAAAATGTTCCAATCGGCGGAAGTGATATAGCCGAATTGATAGACTTCGCACGCCAAAAAAGTATCTCAATGGTAGTAGTTGGGCCGGAAGACCCATTGGCGGCAGGAGTGGTCGATGCGTTTGAAGAGGAAGGGATAAAAGCGTTTGGCCCCTGCAAGGGAGCGGCGAAGCTGGAAGCGGATAAGGCATTTGCAAAACAGATGATGCGGTCAGCCTCCATCAGCACTGCTGAGGCGAGAATATTCGAGAGGTTCGGTGATGCTAAAGCTTATATCGCAAGCAGAGATGAAGCGGTGGTTGTAAAAGCGGCGGGGCTGGCAAAAGGCAAAGGTGTGTATGTCTGCGACGAACCGTCGGACGGTATTTTGGCGGCGGAAAAGATGATGTGCGATAAGATATTCGGTGCGGCGGGTGAAAAAATCATCGTTGAAGATAAACTGCTTGGCGAAGAGGCGTCGATACTGGCTTTTGTGGACGGCAGAAATATCTATGTTATGGAATCTTCGCAGGATCACAAAGCCATCGGCGACGGCGATACCGGGCCTAATACCGGCGGGATGGGCGCTTACAGTCCTGCACCTGTGGTTACCGATGCTTTAATGGACCAGATTACGCGTGAAGTCCTTGTGCCAATAGTTGATGCTATGAATCGCAACGACACGCCTTATAAGGGTGTTCTGTATGCTGGCATTATGATAACAGCCGCCGGGCCGAGAGTGCTTGAATTTAATGTACGGTTCGGCGACCCGGAGACCCAGCCGATTCTTATGCGGCTAAAAAGTGATTTGCTGGAGGTTTTTCTGGCGGTTTGTGAAGGCAAACTGGACAAGGTTACCCTTAAGTGGGACCAGCGGCCGGCGGTCTGCGTGGTAATGGCTTCGGGCGGTTATCCGAGTGATTACGAAAAGGGCAAGACAATAACAGGTCTGGACGAGGCCGAGCAACTCGGCGACGTTGTCGTATATCAGGCGGGAACGGCAAAAGAAAACGGCAATATCGTTACCGCAGGCGGCAGAGTGCTGGGTGTGACCGCTATGGGGGCAAGTATAGCAGATGCAAAAATAAGGGCATACGAAGCCGTGGATAAAATCAAATTCGACGGTGCTTATTGCCGCCGGGATATTGCAGATAAAGCGATAAAAAAATAAAAAGGGAAGGCGCTATAAAAACGACGGCGAATTCAAACGAATCCGGTCAGTCCAAAAGAAAACGGAAAACTTATCTTCGTCGGGCGGTGGAACTTCTGCTTTTGGCTGTTCTTTTATGGGTTTTTACTATCCTTGGGGGAAGGGCTCTGCAAAAAATCGCCATTGCTCAGATTGCCGAAATTACCAACACAAAAATCAAAACCGGCTTTGTTGATTTTGACTTTGACGGCTCGGTTCTTATCGAGAAGCTTACAATCAGGCCCCGCGGCGAATCGGAATACGATGATACGATACTGACGGCGGAGATGGTATATGCGCGTTTTGGTGTTGGCAGCTTGTTGCTGCTTAGGCCGCGACTTAAGGAAATAAGTGTCAAAGATTTTGTCTTCGACGCGCAGCAGAATATGGACACGGGCCAATGGAACCTTGCCGGGCTTAAAATCGCGCCTCCGAAAGGCGGTTCCGGAAAGATACCCATCATTCACCTTGAAAGAGGGACCCTGCGATACAGCAAGGTATCAGAAGGGGCGCACAAAGTTACCGCCCAAATACCTCTTGATGCCACACTTGAACCGGCCGAAGAGATGCCGGGCTGTTACGGGTTTGTTATAACCACGGCGAAGATGGCTGGCGGCTTTGGGCAAAGCAAACTAACCGGGATATGTCAGCCCGGGCGAATCACAATTACCGGCGGGATTTCCTCGACGGACATACCTGCGTTTGAGAGGAGATGGATAATAAAAGCTATGGCTGCTGAGCTGAGTTATGAAAAAAACAGTGATTATTCGTTCAAGCTCCGCATAAAAGATTTGTTGTGCATACATAGACTTGTCGATGACACAAGTGCATCGGAAAAGCTTTCGCTTGTTGAAAGGCGTGGTCCTTTTACCGCCCTGCAGAGGTTTTTTGGTCGATACCGGCCGCAAGGACAGTTTGATATCAGACTTGAAGCGGCGGGCAACCTGGACCGGCTGGTCGAAAGTAGGGTGGACGGTAAGTTGTTTTGTAAGAAAGTTTCAATTTGCGACCGCAAATTCCGCTATCCGGTGGAGTACATTATCGGGCGAATAGACTTTACCGAAAGTAGTGTTACACTTAACAATCTTACCGGCCGACACGGTGATGTCGAGCTTTTCTTTAACGGCTTCTCAAAAGACTATGGAGCGAAGTGGCAATACCAAATCAGTATTACAAGCGACAATATGTTTTTGGATAGCGACCTGTATAATGCCTTTGGTACGAGAACGAAGAAGTTCTGGTCGTCATTTTCGCCGGCTGGAGTTGTGGCGATGGATTATCACATCAGCCGAAAGTCACAAACAGACAAAAAAAGAACGCTGAAGGTTAAGCTGCTTGGTGTTGATGCGAGGTTCAGGAATTTTTCTTATCCTTTGAAAAATCTTACCGGGGAGCTGATATTCAACCCTGATACTATAAATGTTTCAAAAGTGACCTCACAATCCGGCGAAAGCAAAATAACTATGAACGGCAAAGTAACAGGCCGCAGGACGGACAGGCCGACATACGATATTTCAATCGAGGCAGACAGTATTCCACTGGATTCGACGCTTGCCTCGGCCCTTTCGGCGAAACAAAGACGTCTTTACAACCAGCTTGAAATGACAGGGACAGCAGGGGCTGATGTGAAGATTTTTACGCCTGAAGAAAACGTTGGCCCGGCAACATTTGAAGCTGAGGTGTATTTTAAGGACAGTTCTTTGAAAGTGAGTCAAACCGAAATGGTTATTACTGATATATCTGCCAGGACGGTTTTTACGCCTGATTTGATACGGGTTGAAGAATTCAACGGCCGGCACGGCGGCGGTTCGGTGGGACTGACGGGCCAAATTAGACCGGGCCGGAAAGACGAACAAACCAGCTATATACTGTCGGTAGATGCTAAAGAGAATGAGTTGAATGATGGTTTGTTTAGCGTTCTGCCGGAGCTGCTGAGAAAGACCGTCTCCGAATCGCAGGCGAAGGGAAAAATCAACTACCATGCAGATTTGAACAGCAGCGCAGGCGCAGGTCAAATTGACTACAAGATAGTTGTTGATTGTCTTGGTAACAGCATCAACTTTGAGAAGTTCCCTTACCCTTTAAGAGATGTTACCGGTAGGCTGTTGATAGATAATGAGAGTATCAAATTGGAGCAGATTAGAGCAACAGCGGCAGACACTGTTCGGGTCATACCGGGCAGTTCGACGATGAGAATAAACGGTGAAATCAACTTTGCCGAAAGTGCTTTTGGTCAGGGCAGGTTTGTCTTTGATGCCGATGATATTTACCTGGATGAACGGCTCGGTATCGCCCTTCCGGAGAACATTCGGGATTATTACGCAAAGCTCTCGCCTACCGGCCGGTTTGATTTGGATGAAGTAAATTTGAGAATTTTCAATGCCGCAGACGGCGAAGAATATATTGACTTTAGCGGTACCGCTAGATTCAAAAGTTGCAATTTCAACAGCATACCTGCTGTAAGCGAATGTGATGCCCAGTTGCGGGCCGAGGGTCTGTATAAAACGGACGCATGGTTCTGTGAAGGACGGGTTCAGTTCACGGCTGAGAGTCTGCGGGTGGCGGGAAAATGCTTAAGAGGCCTGAAAGCGGACATCAGTTATGAGCCCGATGGACAGAGCTGGCTGACTAATAACCTTACGGCAAACTGCTATGACGGCAGACTGGCTGCTAAATTCGAATTGGAAAAATCTGAAGAAGAACAGCTCGATTATGTTCTCGAAGCCTGTTTTGACGGTATCGATTTGAAGCAGTTTCTTCAGGACGACAAATCTTATGTGACGAAACTTCGGGCACACGAGGCGAGCTCTTTGAATGGACGAGGTGAAGAGGATTTCAACGGCCGCATCACTACCGGGCGGATGGACGGCTCGTTATGTGTCAGCGGGCGGATGGGCGATAAGTACTCACGCTTTGGCAGATGCAGACTGAAGATAACCGATATGCAGGTCGGCAAGCTCTCGCCGCTGGCAAAGTTGCTGGAGGTACTGAAACTCTCGGAGACGAAAGACTATGCATTCGAGCAGATGCTCGTTGATTCGTACATCAAACAGGACAGATTGTTTTTTGAGAAGTTCGATTTATCCGGTAAGTCTGTGGCTTTTAACGGTTCAGGATGGATGGATTTGCGAACGCAGGAGGTTGATTTGTCCCTTACTGCCCGCGGCCGACGGCTTGCCACCACGGAGCCTTCAATTTGGCAGTCTCTAACGGAGGGTCTTGGGCAGGGAGTTGTGCGGATGGAGGTCGGCGGTAGTCTTTACGAGCCGGATGTGACGACAAGAACTCTGCCGGTCATTAATGATACGCTGGGTCTTTTTGGCACTAAAGAAAATAAAAGGGAATAATGGAAACGTCTGTTGGGACAACGGCGGGCGGCATATCTTTGTACCCGGTAATTTCAGATTCCGGCCGATAAAACATCTCGTTTTCCCACCCAATGGCTGTAAATCATCTATTAAGGGCAGGTTTACGGTTTTTTGCTTGAATTGAAACGAGATTGCTGCTATAATATAGTCAACAGTTTAGAAATGGGGGTTACAACATCGACGGACTTTTTTGTTTGGTAGCAATTACAGCCCTTAAGTATTCAGTCAAAAATAGAAGCCTTTTGGAAGGGGGACCAAATGAAGAAGCTGATTATTGTCATAGTTATCTTTATTTTGCTCTGTCTTGCGTTTATATCGAAACCAATCCAAGAACGTTTTGACAGGTTTACCGAGTCTAATGAATCTCACGATAGGGAGGTAATCCATAAATTCCTTTCTCGATAGTATTGCCGGGACTGTTTTTAACCTGTTTAATTCTCTGTTACTCCCTCCTCAACATCTCCGCTTTTAATTTTTTCCTATCCACCATACGCCATATTTTATCCGCTATAAAACTTATGACAATTCCACAGACATAAAAGCCACCACAAACGGTAGATGTTCGAATCTCTTTGTATATTTCTCAACAAAGCCAAATTTGCCGTACCATTTTTTAAGTTCCTTCTGCTCTGCGATAATACCGATTTCCAACCGTTCAGCACCGACTTTTCTTGCCTGCTCAAATATATAACGAACCAGCGTTTCTCCAAACCCCTTTCTTCTATGCTGCGGCAGAACAGCCAGTCTTTCCAGATAATATTTATCGGCGCCTGCCCTCTCAAGAGCTGCGCACCCGCACTCCCGCCCATCTTCTTCGAGTATGTAATATGTCAGGCCTTTTTCAAAATCCCCTTTAAGCCGTTCTGTCGTATAAAAAGCCGGACTCTTTGGGCAGTTGTCAATTGTAAGCTCAAATTTCTCCGCCACTTCAAGAAATGATTTGCGAATAATCGCCAGCAGAATTGAAACGTCAGCGATACTTGCCTTTCTGATAATCATTCGTCGAATTCATCACCTTCGAAAGTATTGCCCAGATAGAGTTTCCTGACGGTCTCATCGCGGACAAGTTCGGACGGCGCACCGGCCCCTATCACCTTGCCATGGTCGATGATATAGGCCTTATCAACAACCTCCAGAGTCCTCTCGACATTATGGTCGGTAATTAGAATACTCACCCCAGAAGCAACGAGTCGGCGGATTTCGTGCTGCAAATCCTCAACGGCAATAGGGTCAACACCGCTGAACGGCTCATCCAGCAAAATCAACGAAGGGTTGGTTACCATGGCTCGGGCGATTTCGAGTTTTCTTCGTTCGCCGCCGGATAAAAACCTCCCATGACTGTTCGCAACCTCACCGAGCCCGAAACGCTCAATAAGT
This sequence comes from uncultured Pirellulales bacterium, assembly GCA_964510545.1. Lineage (GTDB taxonomy): Bacteria > Planctomycetota > Phycisphaerae > Sedimentisphaerales > Anaerobacaceae > CAYXPG01. The sequence continues at coordinate 20,398 of CAZECQ010000005.1, forward strand.
CTGGCTGCTCTTCGATTGCGCTCTGCGGTGGTAATAGACATCGTCTCCAGAATCGCACAGAGATTGTCACTTACGCTGAGCCGCTGAAAGATACTCGGCTCCTGCGAGAGATAGCCAATCCCCAGCCGTGCCCGTTTGTACATCTGCAGCTTTGTAATGTCCCTGCCCTCAAAAACCACTGAGCCGTCGTTGGGTGTAATCATACCCATAATCATTCTAAAAGTGGTTGTTTTGCCGGCACCATTTCTACCCAGCAGCCCGACAATACTCCGTTGAGCTATCGTAATGGAAACCTCATTAACAACGGCCCTGCCGGAGTATTTCTTTACCAGCCCGCGGGTTTCAAGAAGAGTCATATCATCCATTTTGACTTCCCGTATTCCTTATTGCGTTTTACGTATGCGGTATTATAACAATACAACCGCCCAAAGCAAATAAATAGCGCACAACCCGAAACGCCCTGCCAAATTTACCAAACAGCCACTTGCACCCCCGCCAAAACGCCTGAAACAGCCCTTTTTGCAAATGCTGATAAATATTCTGGAATTTTTGCAGGCTTTTTGCTATTAAGTAGTCTTTTGTGTAAGAAAAATAGGCGTTTCTTATTAAAGGTAAGCTATGTTTGCAGTAATAAGTGATATCCATTCGAACCTTGAAGCCATAACTGCGGTCTTAAAGGACATTGAAAAACGAGGCATAAAGACAATATATTGCCTTGGCGATGTCATCGGCTATGGGCCGAACCCAAAAGAATGTCTTGACCTGATTATAGAAAAGACCAGGTGGTGTGTTATGGGCAACCACGATTATGCGACACTTTACGAACCGACAAATTTTAACTACTCTGCAGAACAGGCAAGCTTCTGGACACGCGAAGTTCTGGAAATTGAAAACGAAAAAGAGCAGTGCGACAAACGCTGGCGCTTTCTGGGTGAGTTGCCGATGCGCCGGACCTTCAAAACAAAGCTTGGAACAAACGCGGCAACAGTGGATTTTGTTCACGCAAGCCCAAGAAAGCCGATTAACGAATACATCTTCCCCGATGACGTTTATAGCAATCCAGTCAAGGTTCGGCTTATGTTCGAGCGCCTCAAGCATATCTGCTTTGTCGGACATACCCATCTGCCGGGTGTCTTTCTCGACGAGCCGGACTTCTATCTACCCGAAGAGTTAGGCGGTGCCTATCCGATTATCCCCGGGGAAAAAGCCATTATCAATATCGGTTCAGTCGGACAGCCGAGGGACAGAGACAACCGCTCAAGTTACGTGTATGTTGAGGACAGCGAGGCCCATTTCGTCCGGCTGGAATATGATTTTGAAACCACAATAAAAAAAATAAAAGCCATCGAAGAACTGGACAACTTCCACGCCGAACGGCTGAGGGACGGAAAATAAAAAATTTAGTATTGATTATGTATTGATGATTGTATAACCAAAGGCAAAAATCAGTTATCAATGTTTTTAGGCACAGGATAATGAATATGAAATACATTTTAGCTTTGGTTGTAATCGGCTTTGTCTTTCTTTGCGGAGTTCTTGTGGCGCAGTCAGGTCTGTTTGAGACCGCCGACAACAGCCATACAATCAAACCTGCACCCTTTATTCTCCTGCAAAACACAGCGACCAACGAAAGCACTAATACCGCAAAAGAATTCACCGGGCAAAACGCACAATTGGAAGCTGCCGACTTTGGCGCTCTTGACGCAGAACACTCCGAAGAGGCCGCCATTATACTTGGAGCTTCCGACCCGGAAACCGAAAATGCTGATGATGGATATAAGTTCCAACTGCAACTAACTTCGAAAGGGGCTTCTATAAAGAAAGCCATTTTCAGTAACGGTCCCGACTACAGCGGTAAAACGACCGGTTTTGACGACCGCGACTACAAAGACCCGCAGCCGCTGGTTACACTTTCACCACTGCTGCAGCCCGATGGAAGCGAAATTCTGTCAATGGCAAACAAAGAGCTCATATTTGTTGAACAGGAGCTTCAATTACGCCTCAATGGGCTGCACTGGAAAAGCTACGAAGTTGAACATTCTTCGGACGGCTCCCAAACAGCACGCTTCGAGGCCGTCATTAAAGCCAGAAACACCGCCGAGCCGGTTATGAAATTAACTAAAACCTTTCAGGTATTCCCCGCCAGCTACATGCTGAACTGCAGCATAACCGTCGAAAACCTCGCAGAAACTGAACAAAAAGTGCGATTCAATTTAACCGGGCCCATCGGTTTCGGCAGAGAAGGAATCAGGACCGATATGAGAAGGGCCATCGCATGCTATAGAAATTCGAAGGGCCAAATTACCAGCGAAAGAGCAAAATTCAGCGCCAAACAGCTCCGCAAGTCTAACGGCCTGGACCAAAGACCGCTTGCAAAACCAGGCAACCAATTCCTTTGGGCCGCTACAACCAATAAATACTTCGCTGCTATCCTGGTACCTCTGCCGGACGAGGGCAAAAACTATTGCGACTGGATAAGCAACAAAACAGGCACATTCTACAACCCCGACAGAGATCAGCGATGCGACAGTGGTGATGAGACCGTCTCAGTGGACCTGAAACTTTCGGCCGCAGAACTTTCACCTGCAGGACAGACAAACAACGCCAAAACATATAATTTCCATCTCTATCTCGGCCCCAAGGACAAACGTCTCTTCGACAAAAATAACCTGTACAAAAATCTGGGTTTTGTCCAGACAATAGATTTTCTCGGCTGCTGCTGTCCCGCCGCTATCATAAAACCGCTCGCCTTCGGAATTTTGTCGCTGATGGAATGGATGTACGGCTTTATCGGCAATTACGGCGTCGTCATTATTATATTAGTGTTCCTGGTCCGAATCATTCTCCATCCGCTCAGCAAAAAGAGTCAGGTTTCGATGAACAAATTCTCCAAGGTTCTAAGCGCACCGGAAGTACAGGAAATAAGAAAGAAATATGCAAAAAATCAGGCCGAAATGAATAAACGCATAATGGCCTTTCAAAAGGAAAGGGGTGTATCGCCCGCAACTCCCGTTATGGGAATGCTGCCGATGCTCGCCCAGATGCCCCTTTGGATTGCGCTATGGAGTGCGGTGTACGCCAGCATCTCACTCCGCGGCGCCGCGTTTCTGCCGTTCTGGATTACCGACCTGTCGGCGCCGGACGCCTTGGTTAGATTCAGCGAGCCGATAATTGTCCCGCTTCTGGGCTGGAAGATAGAGTCGTTCAACCTGCTGCCCATCCTGATGGGTGTGGCGTTCTATCTGCAGCAGAAGCTGATGCCGAAACAGGCCGCAGCCGCCGCAAATCCACAGGCCGCACAGCAGCAGAAAATGATGATGGTTATGATGCCTGTTCTCTTCCCGTTGATGTTGTACAAAGGACCCTCCGGAGTGAATCTCTATATTATGTCAAGCGTCTTTGCCGGCGTTTTCGAGCAGTACTTCATACGAAAGCATATCCATGAAAAAGAGCAGCAGCAGCAAACGGGTATGGTTGCCGCAACGAGCAAAACCGGCGGAAAAGTCAAAAAGAAAAAACCGAAACCATTCTACAAAACTCATTGACTTGTAGAAACAGGAGGGCTTTGGCCTAAAAAATCGAACCACAAACTTTATGCGCAGACTAAACGCTGTAAAAAATGACGAAGCAGTACATTCGGCGGATTTAACGTTTCTTCGATTTGCCGCGCAGCGTTTTCGTGGCGACAGGATTCAGGAATACTCAAATGTATGAGCTTACTGATACTATAGTAGCTCTCAGCTCCACCAGCTCGGGCGCAAGGTCGCTTGTCCGTATCAGCGGGCTCGAGGTCCCTAACACAATCCGCCGGATATTCGAACCTCATCCGGCCGCAGCAGCCGGCCTTTTTTCAGGCGCAGTCGCAATCGACACCGGGCTTAAAATCGATGCACTGCTGTATCTTTTCTCGGCCCCGCGCTCCTATACCGGCGAGCATCTCGCCGAAATCCATCTCCATACAAACTCATCCGTCACCGAGGCCCTTATTGACAAATTGTTGTCCGGCACTGTCGCCGACCTGCGGGCCGCAGGGCCCGGTGAATTTACCGCAAGGGCTTACCTTAACGGCAAAATAGATTTGGCACAGGCCGAAGCCGTAAACGAAATCATTACAAGCTCGAACAAACTGCAATTGGCCGCCGCAGAAAAACTATTGGCCGGGCGATTGGCCCAAACAACATCCAAAATCCGCTCCGACATAATGGATTCTCTAAGCCTCCTTGAAGCAGGTCTTGATTTCAGCCAGCACGACATCGAATTTATCTCCCGCCCACAGGCCCTCCGGAGACTTGAGCAAATACTAAGCGAACTTGATAAACTGCTCTCCTCCAGTATAAGCTATGAGTCAATGGTCGATTTGCCCGCAGTCGGAATTGCCGGCTTGCCCAACGCCGGAAAAAGCAGTCTCCTTAACAAACTGCTCGGCAGGCAAAGAAGCATCGTCTCGGCCCGGCTCAAAACCACCCGCGACGTGCTGACCGGCATCCTGACATTGGCCGGCTGCCGGTGCGTACTGTTCGACTGCGCGGGACTGATAATCGCGCCGGACAATATCCTCGACAAACTCGCCCGCCAGGCCGCCACCGAAGCTCTAAAAAATGCCTGCATAGTTATATTATGCGTCGATATATCAAAATCAGACTTTGCCCGCGACATCGAAGCCCTCAAACTAATCGAACCGCAGGCCCTGATAGCAGTCGCTGCCAAATCGGATTTGCTCAGCGAAGACAAACTAAACCAACGCCTTGACGAATTAAATGAATCGTTCGACGCCGATTTCCTTCCGACAAGTTCGAAGACCGGCCTCGGCATAGAAACACTGCGAAAGGAAATAGACAAAAAACTAATCGAAGAAACCACAGTTCAGCCCATATCGGCTGATTCTGAGTTTTCACACGTGGCCGAAACAGGGGTCTCCGCGCTTACCAGCCGGCACAAGCAGGCCGTCGCAGAAGCAATCGAGAATATTAAGCAGTCCGTCAAACAAGTAAACGCCGGCAATGATGAGGTCGCCGCAATGATGCTAAGGGCCGCTTACCAGGCAATCTCAAATATCGAGCAGCAGAATATCGACGAGCAGATACTCGAAAATATCTTCGGCCGTTTCTGTATAGGTAAATAAAATCTCTAACAGCAAAAAAATATGAAATACATCAGGAAAAAATTTGAAAAAAGACTTACGACGGGCTTTACTCTCATAGAGCTGCTCGTCGTCATATCGATTATCGCACTGCTGCTCTCGATACTAACCCCGGCGCTTAGAAAAGCCAAAGCTATGGCCGTACAGGTCACTTGCGCACACAACCTCAAACAAATCAACTTGGCCATAAACTTTTACCTGGATTCGAACAACGAGACTTATCCCTGCGCCGATGACCCCGTCTCGCCATCTCCGTTTTATTGTCTGTGGATGGGTCGCGGCTGGCGCAGATTCGTCACCCCGTACCTGGGAGGCGATATCGATGCGAATAATCCTTCCGTCCTCTTCTGTCCGCAGGACCGCCTGGCCAAACAGGTATTCGAATCCACCAGCTACGCCTACTCGATGGCTTTCTATCACAGCCCGCAGCAAATCGATGATATGAACGATAAAAGCGACACATGGTCAAGCTTCCCCCCCGCCGTCCCTTCTATTCCGCAGCGAAGTACGAACGTAGCCAGGCCGTCAGGAAAAATCCTCATCGGAGAATGGCTCAGCAATCACACACCAGTAAAAGGTGAAGACCCCGGTTGGTGGTGCTGGCAGGGCAAACGAAACTACCTCTTCGCCGATGGCCAAATCCGCCCAATCAAGGCAGAAGACATTCGACCCGCAAATGATGGCTTCCCCGATGTCAACCTGACAAAAAACGGCATAAAGGGTATAGACTGGCCGCGATAAAAACCGCATCTTAAGCCGTTTTCGTAACTGTATAGTCGGCTTCAAAGCCAAAATTTAACACTTTTTTAGTTGATTATCAGCGGCAAGAAACATATAATTATCCTGAATCAATTGGGTGAAATCTTTTGAGAGGGGACAAAATGAAAAGATTGATTTTGCTGACTTTTTGCCTGTTGATAACAGGGTGCACGTCGCAAATCGCACAATTAGAGCAGCAGTGGCTTGGCAAAGACTCCAACACGTTAATTGCCGCTAAAGGAACCCCGGACCGGATAGTGGATGATGACCTTGGCGGTCAAATTTACACATATATTGGAACAGCATCTTTTGCGCTTTCCGGATACGTAGCGACACAACCATCCGGCGGAATTTATCCCTTCAATTACGGCTGGCAGTATGGCTCGGCAAATACCGCATATTACCCGCCTCGAAATTTTACAGAGAGAAGAAAAACTATGTTTTGGATAAATCCCACGGGAGAAATCTATAAGGTCTCTATTGCTCGATGACCTAAAAACACCTGCCGGTAAAAGATTTGGTCTTTCGTCCTCACCCTCCGTTGCATTGCTGCTAAAAAAAAATAAATCCTCCGCCTTTTTTCTCGTGAGTAAGTCCCGTACCAATTACACTAACATTAAAATCCAATTGGTGCGTGGGCAATCTCAACTAAATAATAACGCATTGTGCGAGTTTTTTTGTATAGCATAAAATAAGACCTCTTCGACGATAATAAAGGTAAATCAACAATAACCTTTATCTGGCAAAGAGGTCGAAAATGAAACTTATTGATTATATCGTCAATGTCTTCGTTACAGTCGGTTGATTTTTATAAAATTTACTATCCACAAAAAAAAATGTGAGCCAGGTGTCCACTGCCAAAGCTGGCAGACAGCAAGGTAATTACTATGGAAATTGTAGGTGAATATCTTGGTTTTAATGACGATGAGGGCCTCTATAACTATTTCTGCCGTCATTGGAAGTTTCTTTTCCCCAGCCTGCCGGACAGGAGTAATTTTGCCCGTCAATGTGCTAATCTCTGGAATGTAAAACAGATATCCCACATAAAAAGTTATTTGCCTGCAAGCCAGTTGTCGGTAAACTTCTGCAAATCATAAATATCAACGTTTCCGTCATCGGTAAGGTCGGCTGCGCCACAGATACCACAGCCTGTACCTTTCCATCGAAGGGCAAAACTGGCAAAGTCTACAAGGTCCACATCTCCGTCTGGCTCAAAATCGCCTAATAGAATTTCAGCTATCGTACCGCTGTTTTCATCGATAGTGGCTGTTCCATCGATTGAGCTGTTGACATAATACAGGTTCAGGCCGTTGAGGTCCAGATATGAGCCGGGACCGATATTGAGATTATAGACATATAACGCTTCATTGCTATCGCCGTCCATCTGGTTATAATACCGGTCAACCAATTGGATTCGCCCGATGTCGGTACCGCCAATGTCTAATGCCTCCAGAGCAAAGTTGGTCTCAAATCCTATCAGGCCTGCCCCTATGTCCTTTCCGGAGACCTCGAATTGGTACGTGTTAGGGTCGGCGCTGCCGCCCTCGAATATTAGCATCAGGTTGCTCAGGCCTTCAAGGTCGTTGGGGTCGATGTTTTGGTTATCAAATGCGGCACTATTCATATGGATGGTCGAGCCTTCCACTGCTACAAAGATACTGTTCGGGCCGAAATTCAACAACTCCTTAACCGTGATATTCGGGTCCGGTGCCTGCAGAATTTCAAACCTGCCATCGCCCATCAGACCTACATTGAGTTGATCTGTCTCGAGATTGCCCTTGTAAATCTTGTAGGTGCCACTTGAGCCTTCCTTTACGCCCATATTGAGAGCTCCCCCTGCATTGTGCGTTCCATTTTGTTGAATAAATTGGCCGGTACCCTCATAACCTATCGTTGAGCAGACAAACCCACTGATTATGTTGGTGGTCACAGCCCAACTAACGTACAGGCCGTTGGAATCAGGCCCGTAGCCGACGAAAAGGTCGTGACGAGCATTCACGTTGCCGACATTGTGGTCGAATGTTCCGTTTGCATCAAAACCTACGTAGATGCTCCCAGCCTCAAGGCTGCCGCCGTTATCCAGCGAATAGTAGCCGTTGCTGCCGGAGCCGTAACCGAGCAGTACATCGCTGCTGATAACAGCATTGCCGTCATTCTGCACGAAGCTGCCCGTGCCGCCGTCTATGCCGACAAACATACTGTCGCCCGCCAGTTTAGCATTTGCGCTATCGATACCGGAGTTGCTGTCGTTGATGGCAACTACGCCGCTTCCAAGATTCACATCACTAAAGCCAGACAATTCAAGCCCATCCAAAAGATTAAGATAACCATCAGTTGTTGCTCTGAGAGAGCTGTTACCGAAGCACTTGACATGGTCGCCGATTATACCCTGGAAGGTGTAAGAATCCGAACTGCTGAACTCCAGGGTGTTGCCATCGGTATGTTCCCTACCGTAGTTGGTGTAGCTGTAGAACTGACCGGGACTGAAACCGACGGGCAGAATCGTCAGACAGTCCGAACTATTTATATTAAACGACGCATTGGAGCAGTTGGTGAAATTTGCATCGACTAAGTTCACCAGCGAACTACTTCCAACATCCAAGGTACGAAAGCTATTAGTGAAATCAAATTCGCCAGCTATGTGTAGCCCGCCGTCATAAATGTCCAGATTACCGCCGGAATACACGTATCGTCCATTGGGGTCGATTTCAAGATAGTTTATAATATTGTTCGAACCACCATTCTGCATAAACGTACCGGCGCCTGTATTGGAACCGACTCGCACAGCCCGCAAGGTCCGTGATTGATTGTTGGTTGCCGTGGCGCCATTGGTTACTTCAAGCATTCCCTCATCCAGGCCGGTTACGTTGGTTGCTCCCCCTACAAACAGCGCTCCGCTGGCAAGGTCATTCACATTGAAGTCGAACCCCATCGCCAGAGTACCATTGTTTCCAAGGGTGCAATTTGGCACGTTAATATCACCATTAAACCACTCGAATCGTCCGAGTCCGCTGTCGGCGCCGATGCGTATCTCATTTTCAACCTCAAGCAGCCCGGCATTGTTTATATCGAGTACATACTTTCCTGCCGAGTCTGCTGCGTTGCCTACATGGAGACTGCCGGTGATGACATTGTTGCCGTCATAGTGCTCGAAAGCACCGGTGCCCTCGTAACCGATATAGGCACACGCTGGGTTTGTAACAAACAATGCACCGCCATTTTTCGTGTATCTGGCTATCCTGAAGTTAACCCAAGGGTCAGGTGGCGCAGTCGGTTGCCAGCCCCAGGTTAACCCCCACTTAAAGCCAACAAATCTGCCAAGATAGAGCTTTCCGGTCGTGTTAGTTCCGCCATTCTGTAAGAAATGGCCGTTTTGGGCAATGTATTCCTCATTTGCGCCCAGGTCACCTTCGTTCAGGGTATATAAACCGCTGGAAGGAAGATGCAGACCAACGGAAAGTTTATTGCAGTTGTTCTCTCCTCCATTCTGTATAAACCTGCCATTTCCGCCCCAGCCGATGTATTCATCACGGCCTACGATAACATCAGATGTCTCTCCCAGCCGATATTCGCCTCTACTCCAGGCGTTCAGTGCTATAAAAAGGTCGTTGCCGACGACAGTGTCTCCATCTCCAGTACTCTGGTCGTAGATGCCCGCAGAATAATGCTGGTATCCGACATAGAGATTATTGTAAGCGGTGTTTGTCCCGCCGGTTTGCGTAAAGGTTCCCAGGCCGAGAGACCGAAACCCGATGTACTCGCTGCCGGGACTGGCCCAATGTAGCGTCCCGGGATATGGTACTGCGCACGGGTCGCCGACGGTCAGGCTGCCGTCGGTGAGTTCGTAGGCTACATTGGGCTCGCCCGACCTGCCAAGGTAGAGAATGTCATTGACATTATGCACCCCGCCGTTCTGTATAAATCTGCCCTCTGTCTCCAGATATTCCCGCTCATTAACTGTCAGTTGTCCCCCACCAAGCGTATAGACAGAGTTTGTATCGATGTAAAGCGAGCCGGTTGTGTTGTCGCCGTTGTTATGCACAAAGCTGGCAAAATCTCTTATCCCTACATACTCAGCAGTGCCAGCCAATAGAGTCCCGTTATTGAGGTTATATGTCCCTCTGCTGTCTGTATTAAGGCTAAGGAACAGTTCTTGTGTATTATTTGTACCTCCGTTTTGAGTAAATGTGCCCCTGCCGCTGCGACCGACCTCTTCAAGAGTCGTTGTGAGTGACCCTGCCTGAAGGTCGTATGTACCAGTGGCCGAACCGCCCCAGCCGAGATATAGCGCATTTGCTGCATTGTTTCCGCTGACGTGGTTGAAGTCGCCTATACCAAGATTGCCAATATATTCGCGGTTCACAGCTCCTCCCCCAGCTCCCTCGAGGTTGCCGGCGTTGAGATTATAGGTCCCGTTGCCATCGGCAAACTCGCCGAGGTATAGGAGATTTGAAATCCTGTTGGTGCCGTTGTTCTGTGTGAAAGTGCCAATCCCTGACCTGCCGATGCTTTCAGTGCCCGACTCAAGTACACAGCCGGGATTGTTGAGATTATAATTTCCGGTGCTTCCGGTTTGAGTAGCCACGTCGAGCCGAAAATTATCAACGTTGCCGGCATTGTGGTTGAATACACCTGTGCCATCAAGGCCGACATACAACTCACCGGTATCCAGCAACCCGTTGCTGTTCTTGGTATAGGTACCTCCGCCGGTTGCCTCATCTCCGATGAAAAGGCGGGTAATGTCAACTACCTGCGGGTTCGGCTGGATGTAAACAACGCCGGTATTGCTGATACCGAGAAACATTCGATCAAGCCGGATGTCACCGCTAACAGTCAGCGTACCACCATCGAGTTCTAATCTGCTGGTCCCGGGTCCGAAACCGTTGACATCCTCGGCAACGTTCAAAGCCCCTGCTGTCATAGAGACTGTCCCGCCGAAACCTGTAAGGTTGCCAAGAATCAGATTCAAACAGACCTCTCCCGCTTGGTCTATTTCTACCGTTCCGTCGTTATTGACGATAGCGTTAACATCGGCAAGTGGCTCGCCGTTGTTCCAGTTAGCTGCGATGCTCCAGTTATTCACATCAGCCTGCCAGATGGTGTCAACAGCCGGCGCCGAGGCGCCCAGGACAAGATTTACAATCAACACAAAAACTACAGCTTTAATTGTTACTTGAGGTCTCATTTTCCCGCCTCCTTTTAAGCGTTTAAATATGGATTATTCAAAATTGTCATCTTAAAAATGCATAGCAAATGACAATTTCTTGTTTGGAAAAGCTCGACAGGCAACAGAATAGCCTTCTCACCCCTCCATTCCACTCAACTAATACCTTCTTTTCTAACAGGATACGTTATATTTGTCAAGGAAATTGTGCTCAAACTTAGGGCTTTTCTCGTAAGCTCCCCCCCAGCAAATCCTTGTCTTGATATCTGCGAAATCAGTAATTAAGAATTCGTGTCACTTGTGACAAAAAAATGAGGGAAAAGAAATTTTATCACTTGACTTTGAGCTCTTCATAGGTGGTGAATAATTGATTTCTTACTGTTTTTTCGTTCTTTCTTTAGCTTTCTGACTCTTTTTTTACGTTTTTTTGTGTTTTTTTGTGTTTTTTTGCTCTTTTTGCCAATTTTTTTCTTACCCATTTCGCCTATATGCCCCAAGCACACACCCCAATCTTTCTTTTTAGCCCACAATCCAACATTGCCCCCTCATAAACCACCCCCGCGCAGCAGTCCTTAATTTTGATTTTTACTTTTTATTTATTTGTTTATCCGAGCCACCGTAGATAAAACGTATCCCGCCGACATCAGGTATCCAATTCAAGGAAACCAGCGCATAAGCCACTCTCAACAATCCGTTCTTGCGGCTGTTATTACGCAGAAAAATCTTTACCTCCTTCGGCCAGGGAAATTCAAAGCCGCCGGGCCAATAAACGAAAAGTGCTTTGCCAACCAGGTAATCACGCGGAACAATCCCCTTCCGATAGGTTTGATGGTTATTTTTAATACCATCTCTCTGCCACCACCTGCTGTCGGCGCTGCTGGGACTATTATCACCCAGCACAAAAAATTCGTCTTTTCCGAGCGTAAAAGGATTGCCTTCTGCCGCCCTGCTCAGGTAGGCGCTGTTAATAATCGCTGCGGTGTAGTGAATATCTCTGAAAACCGCTATATGCGAGAGCGTCAGTTTGCCGGAACCGAAGATTTTTACTTCCGACTCAATACTCGTATCTCTCGGCCCGGCATCGTCCGGCAACCGCCCCAAATCAAAGACCAGTTTCTCATCGCCGAACTGAAAAATCAATTGATGGTCAACGTTGGCAAATTTCACCAGGGCAGGTCTGCCTGCAATCGGCTGTTTTACCAATTCGCGCTTTAATTTATTTGCTGCTGTGCCGGGCGAAAGCTGCTCAATAACCATTTCACCTGCGGCCAAATCAACCCAGCCCCTGTAACGGCTTTTATACTTGCTAAGTTCAATACCAATAACGCCCTTCTGCCCGGCTGGTTCGGCGTAAAAACGCACCATCAGGTCACTGCAATACGGCATATAATCGTATTCTTTAATTTCGTCATAAGCATAGGTGGCCCTGAAATTGTTGCCGGCAGAGCTGTCATAGCTGAGGTAATTGATTTGGTCGGAGGGGCTGCTCAAGCGAAACTTTCTCCTGTCGGCCTTGTCAATTTCCCATTTTGAGCCTGCGATATTAAACGGCTGCTGCCAAAAATGACCGTTAAACAGACCTTCTCTCGGCCGAACCGGCTGATAATCGTTATCGTACACAGGCATCCACAACTCGTTTTGGACTTTAGGCGGCTTTCGGCTGATTTGCCCGTCGATGTAAATATCACCGTCGATTATCTCCACAGTCTCCTCCGGGCGGGCGATTAATCGTTTGATATAATTTATTGACGGGTCGAGCGGGTTCTTAAACACCACTACGTCCCATCTCTGCGGTTCAAAGAACTGGTAGATGCATTTGAGGACGAGTATTCTGTCGCCGTTTATTATCTGCATTGCTCCGCCGGTCGGCTGGTAATAGCCGCAGCTTGAGCAGCGAGAGTGAAATGGCTTGATATAGCCGTGCGGGATTGTGTCCTGCGGCAAATTGAATCTTTGCGGCTCAAAACCATAATCATATTTATATCCGCACTGGCAGCATCGCAGACGATAATGTGCGCCTTTGAGGGTATCGGCCATACTGCCGGTAGGTATGCGGAAGGCCTCCATTATAAAGGCCCGAAAGATAAAAGCCAGCATAAAAGCGGTTATCAGCCACTCAAGCGTGTTTGCAATTTCGGCGGCGCGGTCTTTTCGAGCGGTTTTCGGAGAAGCGGTTTTGTCAGTTTTAGCTTTAGACATATCTGTAAACAATATTTATTCGGGCCTTTGTCTGAGGCATTCTTAATATCGGCCGGTCCGACAATGCAGAAATAGTGATTATGCCGACAAAACCCTGATTGGTCAATAGGCTATTTGTTATTAAACGCATTTTAGTCACAGGTCGCTGGTGAATAATATTTAGTCGAAAGGAACTGCTGGGTCCGGCTTTGGCAGAAACTTGGCCGGGACAAGTGGGGGTGGTTTTAAATTGGGTTTGATTGGGTTTGTTTTCGGCATATTTGGGTTGAAAATGGGTTTGAATGGGTTTGGATTGGGTTTGTTTTTCTTGTAAATAGCTGTTTTTGGCGCAGAAACGAGGGAAATTGGGTTTGTTTTGCATAATTAAGTATTTTTGTGCGCTCGTATAAGTGAAGGGCCTGGCTGGAGCTTGGTAAGAGACCCATCGACAGGGTTCTTTGTTCAGGGTTTGAGGTTCGGGAGTCATAAGGAAAAGCCTTTCTGATTGAATATTGTATGTTGAATATTTTCCTAAAGGTTTTCCGTTTTGCTCTAAGACTATTTACGAACGATGATTTTTGGCGTGTATCTGCTGATACGAAAACGTGCGGTTCTCCGCTATATCTATCGCCTGCCGGCCCCCGACAGGGAATCGAGGAAGCTACCATCGAGGGTAAACTCCCTGCGTTAGGTTTCTACCTAACATGCGGGTATTATAACGGATTTTCAGGCAAAAGTCAAAGAAAAAACGGACTAAACGGTGCTTTATAAGCACAAGCAAAAAAAGTCAGAAAATGTTTTTCTTTGTCTAATTTTGCGGTTAAAATGGTGGAGTGAGGTTTTGAAGGGAAATAGCGTGAAGGCGAAAATACAAATGGGAATAGGGCTCTTTGCTGCCATAGTTGTCGGTATTGGCATATTTATAATGGGTCAAGCCATAGCTGCGGAATATGACACTGGAGTTACTTACTTGGGAGTTTTCGCTTATCTTATCATTTTAGGGGTTTATGTTTTTGCCCTCATAATGAAAAAGCTAACTCTCGGGCGAATAGCTCTTTTGATATTTTGTGTTTTTTGGATTACGTCATTTTTATTTATAATCGCGTTGATTGTAGAAGAATACTATTTTTTTTCAATGTTTTTTGAGTATGCCTTAAACCTGAATTGGCTGGTGTGGCCTTTTGATGTGTTTATATTTTTTTGGCACCCTAACTTTATTGATAATGGATTGTTTTGTGCTGAACTGTTTTGTGCTGTTTGCTTTTTATTAGTTACTGTTCTACTTTGGATAGGGACAAGCGGAGTAGGCCAACTTGTCAAAGCAGAAAACGAATCAAATAATAAGTCATTATCAAGGCAGAAGGATAAAGACCCAAAAGAAGACCAAAACAGTAAGACAAGCAATCGTTAAAATGGTGCGGTAACAGCAATCTTTTGAAAGGAGAAAATATGAAACCAAAAACGCTTATTATGTCTGGCATATTGGCAGCATTCTGCATACTGACTGGAACTTTGGGAAGTATAATGATTCTTGTATTTATTTCTCGCGACAAGTTATCTGACCCCATTGTCCTACACGACCTTTTAATGCCAATCGTTCTTACGAATGGTTTAATTGCTATCCTTTTTGCCGTTTTTGCTTTTGCTTTATTCCGCAGGTTATTTAAGACAAGCCTGTTTCTATTGATTGTTTATTTCCTTCTTACCGTGTGGAGTATTTTTAAGGCCGAATCTTTTGACCCTTA
>CAZECQ010000006.1:0-32508 GCA_964510545.1 uncultured Pirellulales bacterium
TGACTGTGTTCCTGATGACTTCGGGGATGTCAACATATCCTTTTGTGGTGATTTCACCGGCAACGACAACGAGGCCTGTCGTTACCATAGTTTCGCAGGCGACCCTGCTTTTAGGGTCCTGAGCGAGCATTGCGTCAAGGATAGCATCGGATATGTGGTCGGCCACTTTATCGGGATGACCCATTGTTACGGACTCACTTGTGAAGAGGTAGTTTTGGTTGTCGCAATTAGGATTGTTGTGGATAAGTCTCTTTGCCATTTGCGGTTTTTCCTTTCAGTAATAAAATGTTTCTGTGAGCATAAAACAGAAATTAAGATAATAAGGAATTTTCGGCCTGTAGTCAAATGAAAAATGGGTCTCTTTTGGTACAACGGTTCATTTTGTCAGAGGCTTCTTATTTTTTTGAGTCCCGGTTTTGCGAAGAGGATGATGTTAGCTGCTTTGCTCTTTCTGCAGTCTGAGTTGCTTTGGCGGAATCGCCGGCGGCCTCATAAGCAGCAGCTAATGTGTCGAGCAAATTGGGGTCTTCAAATTTTGTAAGCTGACAGGCCCGTTCGGCAAGGCGGACAGCCTGTTGGGGATTATGAAATTGAGCATTTTTATGGGTTGCGAGGAGCCAGGCAAGATTGTTCAAAATATCGGGGCGGTCAGGCTCGGTTTGCAGGGCCCGGGTATAATATTTAACGGCCTGGTCGAATCGGCCCATTGCTTCCAAAGCATAGGCGAGCTTAGCGTGAACAGAAGCAAAATCAGGTTTGATTTGCAGGGCTTTTTTGTAGTGCGTGACAGCTTTAGCGAAACTGCTCTGCTGGAACAATGTATCGGCCAGATTCTTATGTGCTCCAGGCAAATTCGGGTTGATTCTCAATGCTTCTTCGAAGTGAGTAACGGCTGCGGTTAATTTGCCCTGCTGCAGAAGTGCACAGCCGAAGTTGTTGTGTGCGCCGCCAAAGTCGTGTTTGATTCGCAGCGCTTTGGTAAAGTTTTCGACCGCCTCGTCGAGTCTGTCCTGTTGGGCCAAAGCACACCCAAGGTTATCATAGGCGATATGATTGTCTTTGGTTACCTTGGCTGTGTGCTCAAAAAGTGTTATGCTGTTGCGCCAATGGCGCACTTGAAAGACGGTGCATACAGATAAAACCAAAAGCACCAGCAGCATCGATGCGGTGAGTACAATTTTTCGATACCGCCATTTTGCAAGAAATTCAGGCACGGCCCAGGCAACGATAATAAAAAAGCCAATCGAGGGTAAATAAGTATATCGGTCAGCAATGGCCTGGGAGCCGGTCTGCACCAAACCAATAACCGGAGCCAAAGTTCCAAGATACCAAAACCAGCCGGTGATAAGGTAACGCCGGCGTCGCCGGGCAGTATAAAGTATGAGGGCCGATATAAGAACAAGGAGTAAAAGAGAAACCGGCGGCTGCCACCTGGGCATTCTATCTCCCAGGAAAGGATATAAAACCGCCAGCCGGGCAGGATAGAGCATTTTCAGGATGTACCTGATATAAGAGACAATCGCATTGTCTATGCGTAAACCGAGAGAGGAAGTTTCCATCTGTACAACTGCGCCGGCAGTGCGCTGAGCTATAAAGGCCATCGCACAGAAGGCCAAGACGAGTATGAATAAAGGAAGCTTTTCAAGTATTAAATGCCGAAGCGATGAGCTTTGAAAATTGACTCTTTGAGATTCGGTTTGATTCGATGGTTTAGTTCTGCTTAGCGGGCTGGAGCGAATCCTGTTGAGCGGCCAAAAGTCGAGCAGAAGCAGTACAAAGGGCAGGGTCATCAGCATAGACTTTGCCATCAGCCCGAGTGAAAGGCAGATGAATACCAGCAGGTACCTGAGGATGCCGGGACGCTGCGCGTACTTAATATAGGCGGCCAATGTCAATAACCAGAAAAGGCCGCTTAAGACGTCCTTGCGCTCAGCGACCCAGGCAACAGACTCAACGTGAATAGGATGCAGCGCAAAAACGGCGGCAACAAAAGCGCTTGGCCAAACGGCACCGGTCATTTCCTTAAGAACCCAAAACAGCAGTAACGTATTGGCTATGTGAAATAACAAACTGGTTATATGATGGCCGGCGGGGTTGAGGCCAAAAAGCTGGCAGTCCAACATATGGCTTAGCCAGGTAAGCGGGTGCCAGTGACCCATATGCGGCGCACCAAAGGCCCAAAGAACCGACTTGGCGGTGATTCCACTTTTAACGTTAGGGTTTTCGGTTACATAAATACCATCATCATAATTGACAAAGCCGTTCAGACGCACCTGCTGAAAGACAATAAGCGTGGCTAAAGCCAGGGCAATGTAAATCAAAAGGACATTATGTTTTTTGGACGTTTGCTCCATACCAAATCATCAATCATCAATAAAAAAAGGTTGCTTAGCCTGATAGAGTTTCAGCCGGGCCTTAATCTGGTCAGCCATTTTTTCTTTACCAGCCGAAACGGATAATTTGACTGCTTTTTCGGCGGTCCGGACGGCCTGAGTAAAATTGCCAGCAGCAGCATAAGCGGCAGCCAACGTATCCATCAAGCTCGGGGCCTGATACTTTGTAAGCTCACAGGCCCGTTCGGCAAGGTCAATTGCCCGCTTAGGGTCGTAGAAATCTGCTTTGTTATGCGTAGCGATAAGCCAGGCCAAGTTGTTCATAATGCCGGTACTTTCGGGTTCGTTACGCAGCGCTTGTGTATAATATTTGACCGCCTGGTCATATTCGCCTGAGGCTTCGAGAGAAAATGCAAGTTTAGTGTGTGCGCCAGGGAAATGGGGCTGTATTCTCAGAGCGCTTTTATAGTGTGCAACGGCTTTTGCAAAGTCGGCCTGTTGAAAGAAGGTATCGGCCAGATTGTAGTGTGCCAGGGCAAAATCGGGTTCGATTCTGACGGCTTCGGTAAAGTGGCCGATAGCCTGGCTAAGTCTGCCCTGAGACTTAAGCGACATAGCAATATTGTTGTGGGCTTTTGCATCTCGAGGATTAGACCGCAAGGCCCTGCGAAAATGAGTAATCGCCTCATCGTAGTTTTCCCGGGCCGCCAGTAAAATGCCGAGGTTATTATTCAACAGTACCGAATCGGGTTCAACGGCCAGCATACTTTTCTGGAGAGTAATTGAATCTCGCCAGTGGACAATGTAACGGCGTGTTGCGATAGCTTCTGCAGAAGCTAATACCAAGACGAAAACTACCACTGCGGCGGCCCTTGCGACGGGCCTGCCGATATCAGCAGCATAGCAGAACCAGGTCAAAAGATATGCCAATAAAAACAACAGCCCAATCGAAGGCAGATAAGCATATTTGCCTGCGGCGATGACATTACTGAAACTTATAATCTGCATTGTCGGCAGCATTGCTATAAAGAAGAACAACCAGCTTATCAAGAATGCAGGAGTCCAGCGAAGTGAAACCAGCAGGAAAAGAATTAATATGCAGGTGCCGACGAGGCCGCGGAGCACGATTGGGTTTGAGAATGCGAACGGTTCCGGAAAAGCATAGTGCAATGAGAGGTTGACCGGCAGTATTACCTTGCAGAGATATAAAACAATGTTGTGACAAAGAATCAGCGGGATACGTGCGGGACCAAATTCGCCGGGCAGCACGGCTATGCAGGTGCGGTTTTGCGAAATATACGTTATTAGCGCAGAAACAACGGCAATTGCAAAAAGAGGCAGTTTTTCAAGAACAGCCCGCAGCTTCAGCCGTCCCAGAGGCCAGTAATCCATCAGGAGGAACATTACAGGCAGCGGTACACTGGTGGGCTTGGACATCAATGCAAGGAGATACATCACCATAGAGCCGAGATAAAGTTTCCAATCACTTTTGCGCGCATATTGCACATAAAGAACCAGTGACCATAACACGCAAAATGCCGCTAACAGGGTTTTGCGCTCGCCGACCCAGCAGACAGGGTCGGCTGTGAGAGGATGGAGGCCAAATAGCAAACCCACCGCTGCTGCTACGGACGGCACAGGGAATAAGAGGTAAAGCAGGACAATGACCAGGGCGGTATTAGCGATATGCAGCGCCAAACTTGTGCGGTGGAATGGACGCAGGTAATCTGCCCGCCCGCCTAATGCGCAATCAGCCATCAAAGAAATCATCGCCAACGGCTGATAGTAACCACCAACGGTTGAAGGCTCCAGGACTTCAGTAAGGAAACGCTTTGCTGATGTCCAGCTGGGATTTTGCACCAATATATTCTTAGTAAGATACTGGTCATCGTCAAAAGAGAGTGCCTCGGCTGAGAGGGCCGGCCAATGCACGATAAGAACAGCACCACAAATAACAATAAGCAGGCACGCCAGCAACCTGATATTCAAAGGCGGACGCTGCGAAAGTGTTGTGCCCTGCCGACTGATAACTGTGTGTGTCAAGCCCTCAATGCCTTTTAGCTTTTTGCTTTTGGGTTTTTGAGACTTTTCGTTCATTTAGTTTTATGATACCATTAAATCGAGTTTTATACAAGGCAGCCAAAGACCGGTAAGAGCATATATTTGGATATCGATATTCTTGACATCCAGCTGGTGTGATTTTACTATACAGACTTTAAGTACAGAAAAATCGCTGCCTAAGCTGTGGTTTCGGGCAGATTTTGATATTATAGCATTACTGAAAGGTATAAAAGTGTTTTCTAAAGTGTTAAATGGAAAATATTGGTATGTGTTCCTTTTAACACCAGTTGTGGTATGGGCTGTTTATGCGGGGATTGGCGTGGGCAGGCTGCACATGTACCCGAACAGGTTGAATTACTTTAAGGATTTATCGGTGTCTTTTCGACAGGGCAGACTGGATATTGACAATCCATACGTCGGTGACCTGAGTGTTTTCAAAGGCAAAAAATATTTGTATTGGCCTGCGGTCCCGGCTTTGGTTTATATGCCACTGACCGCGTTATGCGGGAAAAACACTCCTGATACATTTATTGTCGGCTGCTTTGGGGCCTTAAATGTTTTTCTACTGATGATTTTATTAAACTTATTTTCCAAAAGATATGAATTGAAATTAGGCCATAAGGGCATAGTTTTTCTTGCTTTATTCTGGGGGCTGGGGACCGTACATTTTTATATGTCTATGGTAGGAGCGGTCTGGTATATATCTCAGGTAATGGCACAGACTTTTCTGATGCTCTCGCTGGTATGCATATTAATGCATACATCATTAACGACATTGTTCCTGTCGGGTTTGTTTTATGCCATGGCAGTCTATACCAGAAACAACCTGGTTTTTACGATATTCTTAGTCGTCGCTATTTACATTACGAAAGACAAGGTTGGGGACAAAAAGATTCTCATTAAACAGGCGACAATTTTCTTAATGCCTTTTGTGGTGTTTTCACTGGCAAATCTGGCATATAACTGGGCGAGATTTGGAAATGCATTTGATAATGGAATAAACTACCATCGGTTGAATCCGTATTTTCTTAATAATTTCTCAATCTACGGATATATGTCACTGCACTATGTGCCCAGTAATTTTGTCAGAGAAGTTATTATGCCGCCGCCCTTTACAACACAATTTCCTTATTTTGAATTCGACCCCAAGGGATGCGGGCTTCTATGGGTATCACCGATATTTATCTTTATATTTGCCGCAGCATTTTATTACAAAAACGGATTTAATAAACATATTTTAAAAGAGCGGGCCAATACCGTCCTTTCTTATAACGATGTGATTGTAATGTCTGCGGCGGCAATATCAGGGATATTGATTTCTTTGGTAATATTTATGGTAATGTCAACAGGGTGGTCCCAGTTTGCTTCAAGATACAGCCTGGATTACCAGCTTATGATGTTGTTATTCAGCCTGTTTATTCTGAAAATATGGGGAAAAAGCAAAATATTTAAAGCTGTATTAATAGCGGGACTTGTCATTTCAATTTATATTAATTATTTTGGAATGAGATTCTTTCTGGCAGAACACGAAAAGTACTATCATCAGAGATTTTCAAATATACAGAGCACCTCGGGCGCCAGAGGGGCTGTCGCGAGAAAAAACAATATGTTTTATACTAACTTTGCTGTTTAGCTGTAGGATTTATTTGAATGAGTGATAAGAAGAATAAAGGATACCGGGAAACGCTGAACCTGCCCAAAACGAGCTTTTCTATGAAGGCCAATCTTGTTCAGCGTGAGCCGCAATTGCGCAAAGGCTGGGCGAAAGAAAAAATCTACTCCAAAATCAGAGAGGCCCGGCAGGGGAAACCTCTATATATACTTCACGATGGGCCGCCTTATGCCAACGGCGATATTCATATGGGGCACGTTATCAACAAGGTGCTTAAAGACTTCGTTGTCAAGTATAAGACGATGGCAGGTTTTGATGCGCCCTATGTGCCGGGTTGGGATTGTCACGGTCTGCCTATCGAATCAAAGGTGGTGGCGGAACTGGGTGAGAAAGTACAACAGATGGGTAAGCTCAATATTCGCAAAAAATGTATGAAATACGCCAGTAAATACGTCAAGCGGCAAAGCAGGCAGTTTCAGGATTTGGGGATATTCGGTGACTTTGAGAACCCTTATCTTACGTTTAAGCCGCAATATGAGGCGGGGATTTTGGAAGTATTTGCTGAATTAGTTGAGAAGGGACTGGTGCATAAACAATTAAAGCCGATACACTGGTCCATCGGCAGTGGGACTGCTTTGGCCGAAGCGGAACTGGAATATAAGGATATTTCATCGCCAAGTATATTTGTGAATTTCCCGGTTGCCGCCGAAAGTATCGGCCGACTGGTGGAATTAGGGCTGGTTGAACAAGGTGAAGTCGAAAACACAAAAGTTTGCTTTATGATATGGACGACAACGCCGTGGACGCTCGCAGCCAATCTGGCGGTGGCGGTACATCCAAACTTAGATTACAGCACGATAAGCTTTGAAAAAGACGGCAGCAGGTTTATCTCGATATCGGCGACCGAGCGGCTCGATGCGGTGGTCGCAGCAGGCGGACTAAGCGAAGGACAATACAGTATCAGCGAAAAAACAGTTAAAGGCAGCGAACTTGAGTGGCTGCGTTACGAGCATCCGCTTGTAGAGAAAAACCCAACAGATAAAGACGCCTTTATGGTAATTCTTGCTGACTACGTTACGACCGAGGATGGTACGGGACTGGTGCATACCGCGCCTGGGCACGGCATCGAAGACTATATATCAGGGCAAAAATACGGGCTGGCGATTTATTCGCCGGTGATGGACGACGGGCGCTATGATGAGACGGTTCCGGCGTGGTTGCGGGGACAAAATGTGCTGGAAGTTGACGGTGTCGTAAATAATTATTTAAAAGAGAAGGGTCTGCTTTTTTCGCAGGAAGAAATCGTGCACAGCTATCCACACTGCTGGCGGAGCAAAATGCCGGTGATATTCAGAGCGACAGAACAATGGTTTGTCAGCGTGGACAAAGAGATGCCCGGTACCGGTAAAAGCCTGCGTGATTTGTCGCTAGAACGGGTCAAGAAAGTCAAATGGATACCGGCCTGGGGCGAAAAGCGCATTGCGGGAATGCTGGAATCGAGGCCGGACTGGTGCATCAGCAGGCAAAGAAGCTGGGGCCTGCCTTTACCGGTGTTTGTGAACTCGGGCGGGCAGGCGCTGCTGACCAAAGAATCCGTATCAGCAGTGGCCGAGCACATCGGGCAGAAAGGCTCGGACAGTTGGTTCACAGATTCGGCTCGCGAGATTCTGGGTGAGGATTTTGAACTGCCTGAAGGGTTTGATTTTGATGATTTGCAAAAGGAAGAAAACATTTTCGATGTGTGGTTCGAGTCAGGCTGCAGCTGGTACAGCGTTGCAGAGAAGGCCGGCTGGGAAGTGCCTGTCGATTTGTATTTAGAAGGCTCGGACCAACATCGGGGCTGGTTTCAGTTGTCACTTCTGCCGGCAATTGGTTCAATCGGAAAAGAGCCGTTCAAAAATGTGCTGACGCATGGGTTTACCGTTGATGAAAAAGGAATGAAGCAGTCGAAATCGTTAGGTAACTATGTTAACGCCCAACAAGAGGGGGCAAAATACGGTTCGGATATTCTGCGGCTGTGGGTGGCAAGTGTAAACTATCAGGAAGATGTGCGGTGCACCGATGAGTTAATTGGACGGACACAGGATGCCTACAGGAAAATCAGAAACACGCTGAGATATCTGTTCGGTAATATCGATGACTTCGACCCAAATGAAAATGCGATTAGCTACGACCAAATGAATGAGATAGATAAGTGGGCGATGCAGCAGTTACAAAAGCTGATTACAAATGTAACAAAAGCATACGAGGGCTTTATCTTCCATAAGGTCTTCTCGCTGGTCTATAATTTCTGCACAGTTGAGATGAGCAATATATATATGGATGTGCTCAAGGACAGACTGTACTGCGATGGGCCTGACAGCCTGTCGCGGCGGAGCAGCCAAACGGCAATGCACAAAATATTGGATTGCCTGGTCAGGTTACTCGCACCTATCTTGGTACATACCTCAGAAGAAGCGTGGGCGGCGATGAAATTCAAATCGCAGGCGGTTGAGAGCGTGCATTTAGCTGAAATGCCAAAAGTCGATGACTCTATTGGCCGGCAAAGTCAGCAACCAAAGTGGGAAAAGCTAATGGGGCTGCGTGATGAGGTGCTTCGGGTTCTGGAAGGGCTGAGACAGGAACAAAAAATCGGAAGTAATCAGCAGGCAAGTGTTACTATTAACTGTTCGGAAGAAGCGGCAGACCTCTTAGAGGAGTTTGGGGCCGAGCAGTTTGCAGCACTTTGTATTGTCAGCGAGGTAAAACTGCAAAAAGGCGCATCTGAGACAACGGTTGCAGCTCAAAAGAGCAGTTTCCCAAAATGTCAACGATGCTGGAATTACTGGCCAAGTGTAGGGGCCGACAGTGAGTATTCTGATTTGTGCAAGCGCTGTGTCGAGATAATTAAACAAAACTAATCGTCATTGGATTGCGGGGTTTGCTGCACCATCTGGCGGCAGAGCGCTTTATAAACATCGTCAAAAGCTACGGCTTTAATGTCGCATTTCGGGTCTGCGGAGTCTGCGGCAAATCCCCTGCCATAAGGGTCAATCGCAACCACACATTCACTCCTTCGATATGGTGCGACTCTGGCAGGATTCGAACGGCCGAATATTATGACCAGCGGTCTTGCCAAAGCTGCGGCGATGTGGGCAGGGCCTGTATCATTGCTTATCACAATTTTAGCAGATTTGAGCAAAGGTATCAACTCATTGAGATTCGTCAGGCCTGCGAAATTCGCTACCGGGACATTGGCTATGGTTTTTAACTTTTGAGTAAGGCCCTTTTCGGCTGCTGCTGCGACAGCAACTATTGCCAGGCCGAACTGCGACGAAATTTTATCAGCCAAAGCAGCAAACCTTTCGACAGGCCAGCACTTGTCTGGGTGAGCGGAACTTGGGACAAGGACGGCATAGTTGTCAGGGTCAATACCATTATCGGCCAACAACCTGCCGACCGAATCGCAGGCGGCCGGGTTGTTCGGCAATACGAACTCTACGGCCAAGTCAGAGGCGCCTGCGGCTTTGACGATTTTTAAGTAATAGTCAACCAAATGAATACACTGCCGGTCCTGGGTAACTTTGTGCGTGTAAAAGAGATGTGCGAATTCCCTTGCCGAGGCGATACCGAAACGTTTTTTGCAACCGGAAAGCCAGCCCAAAGAGGCAGTTCTAAAAAGGCCCTGTAAATCAATAACAGCGTCGAAGGTGCTGCGGCGAAGCAGACGAATAAGTGCCATCAAACGAGCCATCGCTTCGGGGTTGTACCAGGCCTTGCCAAGAAACTTCCGGTCGAAAAGAATGATGTCGTTCAAATGCGGATGATTTTCAAGGAGCGGGGCGAATTCAGTTCTGACGAGCCAACTGATACGAGCATCAGGGAAATTTCTGCGCAGTGCTGAAAGCACCGGCAGCGCCAGAACTATGTCACCGAGTGAGCTGGGCTTTATTATCAGGATGTTTTTTAGACATTTGTTCATAGTTACTTTTTAAATGCGGCGGCTTTTAACACAGAACGCCTCCGTTTGGCTGCGGCAAGGAGTACAAGTTCACGGAAGATGCGTCGACGCTCAGAGGTCTCGATACCGAGAAGATTACAGTAAGTTCTAAATGTTCGCAAGTAATCGGTTCGGTTAACAGTGCAATTACCAAGCAATGATGCGGCAAGCTGCCATAATGAGCGAAACTGAAAACACCTTCGCCGCAGGCAGTATCGTTTTATCCCGTCCACATCAACAAGTATTACTTTGTATTGATTCTGAGCATTTTTGTGAACGACGAAATTAGTGGCTTTTGAGTCCCTGTGCCACAGGCCGTTTTTGTGCAGTGACGCCAAGATAACGGCAATCTGTTCAGATAAGGTCTTTCTGATTGCAAGTTTGTCGGCGGCAGTTTTGGCGGAACTGAGGTCTTCAAGGTGCGAAGCAAAATTATAAAGATCGAGACTGTCATCAAAATACTGGGTAATATAAACGCTTTGTTTGGTCAGCAACCCCCGTTTTTGCTGCAAAGCCGCAAAGGCCGCTGCTGTCGGCAGGCCCAAACGGAGCAATTCGGCGGTGATTTTGAAGTTTCTGAGGGCCTTTCCGGGCCGAAGCGAACGAAAGAACCATCGAAGCGAAGCTTTGGGATAGTGGCGCTTTAAGAGAACTTTTAGTTGCTCACCGGCAATTGTAAGTTTTTTTATTGCGACACAATTTCGGCCTTCTTTTTTTAGGATTTTTTCGACATTTTCAAACAGCAGCAGTGGCTGCGAGAGACATTCGGACCAATCGGCTTTCGAAAAGTTTCTGCCGGACACACAGGTTACCGCCCTGCCGCTGAAGCCGTTGCTTAGATTGAGCGAAACAGTTTCGGTTTCTTTAACGGAATTTTTCTCTGATAAAATCATTTTTGGGATATTGTAAGGCATAGAGAGTTAATGAGCAATTGATTATTGGATTATTAAAAGTGGTATTGGTGAAAACCAAGAAAGATGCTATAATAATCACGTTTCAATAAGAGATTTGATATTTCAGTGAAATTACTTGTCGAATGAGTGTTTTGAATCAATAACTATCAGTAGGCAGGCGGCGAAAGGTAAACTTTGGCTAAAAAGGGTAAATATATTTATGACTGGCCGAGGCCGATGGTTACCGTTGATGCGGCGGTCTTTTGCTTTTTGAGAAACAAAGCACACCTTCTGCTTATCAATCGTAAGATTGAGCCGTTCAAGGGCAAATGGGCGCTGCCGGGCGGCTTTGTGGGGCTTGATGAGGAACTTAAGAGCGCTGCAGAAAGAGAGCTGGCGGAAGAAACCGGGCTAATCGGCGTAGCACTCGAACAGATGCATACCTTCGGCAAAGTAGGCAGAGACCCAAGGGGCAGACAAATTACAATCGCATTTATCGGTATTGCGAAAAAAGGGCAGACCAAAATAAAAGCAGGAGATGATGCAGCCAAAGCGAAGTGGTTCGACATAGAGAAGCTACCGAAAGATATGGCGTTCGACCATAATGAAGCAGCAAAAGTAGCTATAAGAAAATTAAAGAAGAAAAACATATACCGGCTGAACGTCAGTAAGCAAAGAATAAAATTAAAAAAACTTTAGCAATGTTATTTCTTTTGCTTTTACGGGTTTTGCTTTTTGATTTGACTGTGTAGTTTAAACAATTCTTTGAATGCGCGGAGGATTACTGTTATTTTCGCACCGGTTTGGGTCCCGGCCGTTCGTGGATAATGATGGACACCCTTTTGAGTATATCTGTAGCCTCTGCGGATGGCGCGAGCGAGGATTTCAGTGTCGATAAGGGCACCGGCACTTACCATTTCAATGTTATCAAAAATTTCCCGTTTGAATAATTTAAAAGCACAATCAATGTCACGGATTTTCATACGGAACAGCAGGCAAACCAGCTTTGTCCAACACCAGGCATTGATTTTACGAACCAGATTGTCCTGACGGTTCAAACGATAACAGGTAACAATATCATACTCCTGCATCATTGGCAGTAACGGCGGCATTTCATTAATATCAAACTGGCCGTCACCATCGGTATAAAAGACCAACTCTTTAGAGGCGGTTTTGAAGCCGGACTGCAAAGCGGCACCGTAGCCGAGATTAGTGGGATGGTGCACCACTTTTACCCTGCTATTTTTGGCGGTGATTTCGTCGGCAATCTGAGCGGTGGCATCGGAACTGCCGTCGTTAACAATGATTACCTCAAAATCGGCATTGAGCTTTTCCAAAACTGCCAATGCTTGTTCGGTTGTGCGGGCGACATTGTCCTGCTCATTATAACAGGGGAAAAAAACGCTTATAGAAACAGGTCTCTGCCGTTGTGAATCGATTTCTATATGCGGCGATTTGTCATCCGACACTGGTTACCACCTTTTATTTTTAATCATTTGCGACTGTTCTCTCAAAAACTCACCTCTTTTGTCTGCATACAATTTTACGTCTTTAAAGTTTTTTTGCCTTGAGGCCATTCTCTGCAGGTGGTCCATCGCCATAAACGCTGCCACCATTCTGTGGTGGTAGCCGTGCTCTTTGAGATAACTGTCTTTATTTTTAATAAAGTCGTCGGTATAATCTTTACAAAACTTAGTGACAGAAGGTTCAAGCTCCGGCAATTTTGCAGAGACTACAATGTTGCGCATAGCGGCGCCGGAGGGGTGCATCCGGAAAGCCCTGATAGCCAATTCAAATCCCTTCTTTCTTGCATCCAAATCAGGCCCGGACAAAAGATAATTACGCGCCTCGATAATATATCTGGTGAAATCATCGGGGTACACTACTCGTTCTATAAGCTCTTTGGCCTGAGGGGTTGAGCTGTCAACAAAAAGTTTCATCTTGTTATTAGAGAAGATTAGAAGCCAGTCACGATGCCTTTCAATGCCTCTTACGAAATGGCCGTTAAACTCTTTTGCCGGCATTAAGACGACCCATACATTGTGGTCTTTGAGCTTTTTATCTAACCATTTTCCGATTTCGGCATATTTAGCAGAGGTAAACTTTTGCCTTCTGGTTTTGGTAATCTGGACGATGGGACCTCCGAACATTATCTCTGACCAAAGTCTGTAAGTTTTGGGCTCGTAAGCGGCCTGTGCCCTTCCATCCATAAATAACTGTAGAGGGGTTTTGCCGGTTTCAGGGTCGGGGTCCTGTCCCCATGCGATGAACCCGCCTTCTGTCCAGTAATTAAACATTTTTCCTTTAAGTTTGTTCATTCTAATAAATTGCAAAGCCCAAAAAGGCTTGGCATCGGAGGCAGTCATCCTCATAAAAACTGAATTGAGTATCGTATCGGTAGGCCAGGGGTCGAGATAAACATACTTAAATTTAAGCCCCCACCATGTGCCGAAAAATGCAACAGCAAGAGCGCCGGCTATGATAAAGCATGACTGGAGGCGGTGTGCCATCGCAGGAACAGCAAGTCTGTTTTTCTTACGGAAGTTTCGCAGAGCCGAAATTGCACGGGCCATCTGGTCGATGAACAAAGCTAAAAGCGGGCAGGCCGCTATCGCCCCTATCGGTATAAATCTGCGAGAACGAATGGCCATATAAATAGTCAAAGCAGCAATAGCCATCAAAGCCAAATCTATTTTAGGCCGGCAATACTCATCGGTATTATCTTTACGCTTCGGCAGACGGTTAATGGAACGAGAAGTGAGTATCAATACTATAGCCCAGGCCACGAGAAGCACCCAGGCAAGAATATACATTACCAAAAAAGATTCTTCTTCACCGACGGGATTGCTCCACTCGAAAGCGGGATGCCATTCGTTGACGGTACGCCACATCTTGGCGTGTTCACTTACACTGATGATAAAAGTATGAGTTAAGTTCGTTAAATGAAACGGATTGAACAAAATAACGGCAATTAAAGTAACGAAGCCGGCGGCAATAGTGTGGTAGAGGCCTTTTTTGCCGATAGAAACAAACAAGTTTTTCGAAAAAATCGTTATAAAATTCAAGGCCACAAACGGCACGAGCACAATGAAGGCATAGATATATCCGCCGTGCACATTACACCAGAAAACCGTAATGGGGACGATGAGCCATATGTATAGTATGTTTCGGTATGTAGCGAGGATTAATATAAGCAAAAAGACCGCCACCAGGAGATTTGAGAATCCAGCCGGCCTTATATCGAAAAAGGAGCGCCCAATAAACATTGCAAAACAGGCAAAAACAGCCGAAAGTGCCGGATTAACACCCAACTTGATGCCCATATAGTAAACACAAATAACAGTGAGGATGTAAATCGCAAACTTCCAGTAAACGAGAGTATTGAATGAGTACGTATCTGCATCTGCAAAAGGCGATTCGTGAGTAAGCCAGTAGAAGATAACGTGAGTGAGCCAGTTTTGATTTACCCAGCCGGTAGGATGTATCCATTTCGCGAACGACTTTTGCCATTCGGGCCATTGACCGAAGTTGACCGCTTTGTCTGCCCACCATCTCGCAAGAGACGCTTTGACGCCTGACTTATTCTTTACGGAATTGTAGAGCTGCTTTGCATAAGCAGACATCGTTTCCTCAGTAGGGCCGGCTTTGTGTGAATTAGCACTGAAAGGCTCGATGGTATCGACGCCGTGATTCAGAAAATGTCTGCCACAGGCCATTGCGACCCAGGTATCACCGGCACCGACCATATGGGTAGAGGAATGCAGGGCAAAAATTATCATAGCGAGCCAGCCGAAAATCATCGGCCAGCCGGAAAGAGCAGGACGTTTTTTTGTTTCTATTGATTCAGCCATTTTTCTATTCTATCCAATCCTTTTGTAATCTGTTCGAGTGAGCAGGCAAAACTCAATCGGACATTATCATCACAGCCAAAGGGCAGGCCCGGTACAACAGCAACATTGGCCTGCTCCAAAAGCGCTTTTGCAAAATCCAAACTGCCATTGATTTGAGCACCGTTAATATTTCGGCCATAATGATTGGAAACATCAGGAAAACAGTAAAAAGCACCGGTAGGCTCAGGACAAACGACGCCTTTGAGGCTGTTTAGACGCTGGGCCATATATTTGCCTCTTCGCTCGAATTCTGTCCGCATTTCCTGAACTACATCAGTGGGTGTGGTCAATGCGGTAACAGCCGCCTGCTGAACAAAAGTTACGGGATTGGAAGTCATATGAGACTGCAATCGCCCCATTGCCTTTATAACATCCAAAGGCCCTGCGGCATAGCCGAGGCGCCAGCCGGTCATCGCAAAGGCCTTGCTCAAACCGTTTACCGTCAGTGTCCTTTTGTATGCATCGTCACTTATCGAAGCAAAGCTGATAAATTTAGTATTGCCATAAATGAGTTTTTCGTAAATTTCATCCGAAAGTACAGTTACATCTGTTCCTTCGAGCACCTCTGCCAGAGCGGTGAGTTCTTCGGGCGAGTAACTAAAACCGCCTGGATTGTTGGGAGAATTAATAATCAACATTGCGGTTTTTTCGCTAATTGCATCTTTTAACTGCCGAGGCGCAATTTTATAATCGTTAACCCTGTCGGTCTGAATGACTTTAGGTACAGCATCGGCAAGCTTTGCGGCATCGGGATATGTTACCCAGTACGGTGCGGGCATAATAACCTCGTCGCCGGGCTCAAGAACCGCCTGCATCGCCTCATAGACGGCGTGCTTGGCACCAATGGTAACAATGATTTGGTCGAGGCTGTATTTCAGGCCGTTTTCCTTTAGGAGTTTTTCGGCGATAGCGGTTCTTAACTCAATCACGCCGACAGCAGCGGTGTATCCGGTCTGGCCCGCTTTCATAGCCTCTACGGCCGCTTCTTTAATGAAGTCAGGTGTGTCAAAATCCGGCTCACCAGCCCCGAAACTAACTACATCAATACCCTGTGCCTTTAATTCTTTTGCCCGCGCAGAAACTGCTATGGTGGCCGACGGCTGAACCCGAGCGGCTCGCTTGCTGATTTTCATATTTCTACCTTTCGTTTTTTTGTTTTTCAAGAAACACTATTAAAACCTAAAAGAAGATATCCGTCAAGAAAATTGGTAAAATCAAAAACCGGTAAAATCAAGAAACAGGACAGCTGAGCGGTATATCGGGCATTCAGGCTTGACTTCTTTCGATTTTCTGGTATATCAGGAACAGGCCATTGTCCCCGTAGCTCAATTGGATAGAGCGTTGGCCTCCGGAGCCAGAGGTTGTGCGTTCGAGTCGCACCGGGGATAGTAAATATCGGATGCCAGAGAGGGCAAAAAGTATAAAGCAAATTCACCTTTTTGGCTTTGGAACTTTTGGACTTTGGTTATATGCTAAAGATTCCAGGAAAGGTTTACAGGGATGGCGGTTTTAGTAGGTATTGACGAAGCTGGTTTTGGGCCAATTCTCGGCCCGCTGGTAGTATCATCAAGCAGTTTTTCACTTCCGCGAGATTTTTTAGAAGCCGACCTGTGGGAGATTTTACGAAAGAGTATCGGCAAAAAGAGAAAACACCTTGCCGGCCGGCTACTTATCGCCGACAGCAAAAAAGCCCACAACAAACGAGATGGAACCAAGCACCTCAAGCGCACAATATTGGCGTGTCTGAGATACCTCGATAAACAACCGGCTACACTAACCGAACTATTAGGGCTGCTGTCTCCGGATTGCGTTGAAAGATTAAGCAGCTATCCATGGTATCAAAATGCCGCTGCTTATGAGATTGCAGGTAACAATACCGATATTAAAATTGCTTCAGAAGTTCTAAAAGACGAGTTGAGTTCGAATAAAATGAAATTGCTGGAGTTGAAAAGCTGCTGTCTTGATGTCGCCTACTACAACAAAATGGTTGGCAGTGTGAAAAATAAGGCGAGGGTTCTTTTTGGCGCTACCACGCAGCTTATACAAAAGGCTTATGATGATTTCAGCGGGGATGATTTGCAGGTAATAGTTGACAGACAGGGAGGCCGAGTTCACTATCGCAGAGAGCTTTTGCGAAGTTTCGCCGATATGGAGTTGAAGATTCTCCTGGAAAGTCCAAGGGCCAGCAGTTACGAATTAAAAGCCGGCGGCAAAGGCGTGCGGCTGCATTTCGTAGTCGGGGCCGACGAGCGGTTTCTGCCGGTATCATTGGCGTCAATGGTCAGCAAGTATCTGAGGGAACTTCTGGTTGACAATATTAACCGCTACTTTAGCGGTTTCGACGCTGAATTGAAGCCTACGGCGGGTTACTGGAAGGACGGGCTGCGTTTCATCGAGGATTTGAAAAAGAAAATTCCTCACGTTCAATACGAAAATGAACAACTCATCCGCTGTCGATGATAGGGTTGTACTGTCAGCAATTACCACCATGAACACCGATGCCGCTGCAGTCTGCTTTTAGATTTGGTTCACCTACGACTATCTTTCGCTAAAGCAAAAGGGCTGCAAGTTTATGCTTGCAGCCCTTTTGGTTGTGAATTAAAATATGTCAAAATCTAAGTTACGGACAATAAGTCAGCCATTGTAAGGCAAATATCCTCAAATCATTGTTGTCGGCAGCCCCGTCGCAGTTGAGGTCTGAGTTGTTGTAACCACCGGCCGGTCCGGTCCAGTACCAGTCATCGGCAAAGTCTGCATAGTCTATGCAGTTGATTATCCAGTCAGTATTGTAATTGGCACAGGTAGAACATTCACAGGGGTCTGTAAAGAGGATAAACGACATATCCTCACTGTTCTCAGTCTGGTCATAAAGCTCTTCCCATACCCAGTCGCCAGCCGCAAGGTCTTTATAGCGTCTAACGGCATTATCATTGAAGACGTGCTCGTGGTTGGTCCATCCCCAGGGATAGAGCGGTTCCTCGTTTTCGTACACAGCCTGTATGCTGAGCCAGAAGACCTCGTTGTAATCGGGCTGGTTGAACCACTCATCCTTCGGCAGTCTGACCGAGTAGCGGAAGACCGGCTCATTAGGCGCTCCATGCGGATGTTTGTCATACCCGACCAGCACCTCGTCAAACTCTACAGCATCATATTGCCAGATTTCCTCTCCTGGATGACTGAAACTATAGGTATTGCACGGGTCGTCGGCCGCTACGTCCGTCCAAATCTTCAGCTCAAAGCGGTCCGGCGGAACCGGCAGAGTCGTAGGGATGGGACTACATGCCTGGTAACCATAGCCAATATAAGAGCCCCACCAGGCAACGGCAGTCACAGGTGTTCTTCGCAAACAGCGCCAATCATCGGCAACCATTTGTGCATCATCTTCATTATTCAAATCAAACATGGAATTGACATCTTCGTAGTGCCGCCAGTGGCGGATGCCGGTATAGAGCTGTTCCCACTTGATGTAGTTCGGGTCGGTGTCAAGCTCAAATGCCATATCCATACTTTCCTGCCATACCACATCTTTAATCGGTTCGATATCCTCTGGTTCTGGAATTGATATGCCTTCTGTGGGCTTGGACTGCAGGTTGAAGGTTACGGCGTCGTCCATCCAGTGCCACGACCGTGTCTTCCAGCCCCATTTATAAGAACTCGGCTGGTCAAGGTCGTTGTACTCGGCTACGATACTTATCCAATAAATATCATCCTCAGTCGTTTCGTTAAAATCGTCCTGCCAGAATACTTCTTCTGGTTTTAAATCAACATAATACTGGAAGCAAATGTCAGTAGGATGCTCCCCGTAGTACTCATCCCTGCCGGCGACCTCCCATATTACTCGCGAGGCGTCAATTGTTATCTCGTGCAGTAACATATCGGGACGACTATACGGCAGGTCCTCCGGCGGTGTAAATGCAGACACATTGCTCCAGAAAGCAATCCACCATTTTTGCGGCAGAACCGGAGGTAGCTCTTCAGGGCCAACGGGCCATTCCCAACCGTAGAACGAACCCCACCAGTGTATACTCGTAACCGGCATAGAGCCGATGCAACGGAAGTCATCTGCAACTATTTTCCACTCGCACGGGTCGTGGGCGTAATCCTTATTGTGTGATTCTTCATCCCAGCCGCAGTAGGTCGGATAGTTCGCTTCGGTTGCGGTTGCCGCACCCAAGGTGGTCAGTCCTGAGATGTCGGAGAAACCAATTGCCCCTACCAGAGTCGCGGCGCCGGTCAGTGGATTGAGCGTGTATAATGAACCGTTCATCGCAGCATACAGCGTTCCATCCGGCGCAAAAGTCAGTCCGGCAACACCGTCACCTGTCGCAACACCTGTATCACCGACCAACGTGGTTGCGGCGGTTGTTTGGTTAATTGTGTACAGCTCATAAGTATCGGTGCCCGTGAGGGTCTCACCCTGCTCCAGACCGTATAACACATCGCTTCCATCGAAGTCCATCCCATCCATGCTGGGCTGAAATCCAGCGATATACGTCGAGCTCGGAACCGTGATGTCAAAACTCCACAACTTACCTGCGGGATCTAACGCACTGCCCATATAACCGATGCCGTCACTGCGGAAAGCAACTGCACCCTCGCCTGTAACACCTGCTGGGTTGATAGCGATTTTTTGCAGTGTGTTGCCATTAGCTGGGTCCAGCTCTATGATACTGTTGCTATCTAACCGGTCAAATGCATACAATTGCGTACCTCTGTCTGAAAGACCAAATGGAGTAATTGTAGTCGTGTTACCGATAAGTGTTCCCGTTCCTGTAATCTGATTAATGGAAAGCAACTGGCGTGTCGTAAAAGTAATGGCGTACAACTGGCCAGATGTCGGTTGCCCAGGTGGGTTGATCTCAATAGGGGGCTGAGACCACTTCGTATGTGGTGCCAACGGCTTGGCATAATTAGGCTCTTCTTCCGGCGCAGAAGTAATAATCATAAACGACAGGTCGATTGTGTTGGGGCAATAGGGATGGCCTAGTGGATAGTGCAGGTCATTCCAGGTGAGGCCGTCATCACCTGACCAGACTGCGTCGTCATTCCAGTGCTCAAGTGAGGTTTTCCAGCCAAACTCGGTTCCCGGATAGTTGTAGTCATCTAACTCAACGTAAATATCGAGCCAGTAGATGACCGGACTGCAGGCGTCGCCCTGCTGAATGAACTGGTTGGAATCATCAATGTCTATATCGTACTGCCATATCTGATAATCGCACTGCGAGATGGGTGTTTGGTCATTTGCCGGGTCCCACCACCATTCCGGGTCACCCTCTTGTTTATAGATAGTTTCGTTGATGTCACGAGCAGTAAAGTTCCTCTGCCACAGCAACTGGTCCGGCATGGAGTATGTATTAGTGGGGTCGGACCCACCCGGACCACATGGGTCATCGCTATGAATACTCAGGTGGAGTTTTTTAATTTTTCCTTTGCTATCATATTTCCACGAACCCCAGAAGGTAACCTTTGTAATCGGGGCAGTTTTGGTGCATTTGAAGTCATCTGCCAAAATTACCTGAGTTCCACCATCAATTCGGTCACATCGGATATCTATGCCGTTTTCGGACTCATCAGGTTTTTGCTCCCATTTTATGTTGCCGCCCACTCCAAGAGCCAGTGAAGGGTCACCGTACAGAGTCAAGTCGACCATATTCATCCACGATGAGCCGCTGGCCCATCCGGTTCCAAATTCAGACTTGCAGTTAACAAGTGCTTCTCCAATTGTCTCACTACCGGATACTGCCATTTTGTCGAAACAGTAGTACCCATAGGAAGCATTATCACCAACCGTACCCCCAAGCGTCGTATCCCATGCGGAAATTGCGTACCAGGTTACCCTAGTTCCGCTGACGGTAGCTATCGCCCCGTTGTTGAGGAGGCTATAGCCAAGGTTGCCGGAATTTTCAGGATACGCATTGTTGCACGATATCTGCACGACAAAAGACGGATAATTTGCATCCAGGGAATTACAATCCGTGTTGGCAAAGAATGCAATATCCGAAGTTTCTGCCGGGAATTGGGTAATGTTGTCAGGTGCGGCCGCCCCGTAGCTATCATTTAACCAGACTCTACGATACGCTGCGGTCTGGCTTCCGTGTCCCCACCACGTGACAAAGCCGTAGTAGTTTTGCCACTCGCTCTTGACATTTGGCCTGGTCAGGGGCGCACTGCACCCTGTCGCCGGAAACGCCACTCCAGCGCCATAAACTCCGCTTTTTTCGTAAAGTGTATATGGACTAAATGCCACTGTAGAGGCCAGTGTCTTGATGGCTTGGCCCCAATCGTCTCCAAAAACATCAACTGTCTTATCGATACTTCCGTAGGGTTGGTCGTCCTGGGGTCCCCAATTCGATACCGCAGCGGGAATCAAAACCTTCTCTCGCCAGGACAGGTCACCCGTTGCACTACCATAGTTTATCGCCCGCAACAAAATCGAATCCAGGTCTATATAGCTTCCGTAGAAAGGAATCCGACCCAATTTCACTTCGCACTGCTTGTCTGCTCCGCCGGCGCCGAAATCACCGTTGAATTCCCCGTAGTTAGCATCTGAATCAAGGTCCCATGTATTACTCAACTCGGCAAAGAACATATCGCTCGGAGCCGACTCGTAGGTGCCTGCACCACTCCTGGGAAGGCACATCTTCATTGGTATCGAAGTTGTCGCAGACCAATTGGAGGGGTGCGGATTACCAATAAGCAACACATATTCGGTACCATCGGCGGAATAATTTGACTTAAGCCAAGTACGGATATTGTTGGCTCGCTGGTCGCAGTTGCCTCCTGAAATATAATGTGTGTCATCAGCCACTGCTGCTTCTGTAACCGTTTTGACTGTATAGCCCGCAGTCTGCTTTGCTACAATGAACGCTGCCAACTGAGTGCTGTTGGCTACAATCGTGTCGGTGGTAATAATCACGTAGTCTGCGGGTATCAACCCGGGAGCGCCTTCGGTGGGGCCTGAGCATGCCGGGACATCCTGCGGATTTGCCACCACTGCTGATAACTGAGCGGCAAACTTGTCGGCCCCAGCCGCCGAGTGGGCCGCAGAATCCAAAGAGGCAGCAGAGAGTTTCTGAGCAGATAATGCGGCACTGGCGTTCTTAAGCAGACGTACTTTTTTACTAACCGGGTTATAAGCAGCCAACCACACTCTGTATTCTACAACTTTCCATTGACGAAACCGGCCTACTGATACAACCTCCGCAGCCTCGGCAGGGAAGTAGGCGTTGTTGCCATAAACAGCCAAATCCCGGCCATCAATAATGTTCGATTCATCCTTACCGCACCAATCAGTCACATACTTCCCATCGGCCCAAGTAGCAGCAGGCGGTGCGGCTGCAACTTCATGTTCTCCAGGCAATTCTTCCCAGCCCCCGGACGTTAATTCTGCACTAACCGTTTCCAGGTCTGTGTCCGGCGCGACCACAACACGAACCAACTTATATGGCAGCAAAGGGTCACCAGGGTTGCCACCCTGTGGGAATTGGTCCAGTTTCACTACCACCCGGCCGTTCGAAACGGTCGCCAGTTCGACCGACGGTGACGTTACCCTGGTAGTGGCTATAGGGACCGCATCAGAGTACCCTGGAACCAATCCAACAACGGCTCCACACAGCACCAACACCACCAGGGCCGCCAACGACCATTTAGAGCTATGTTTTAATCTTCTCATTTTTAAAACCTCCTACAATAAAAGTTTATTTTGTTCGCCTGCGAAAACAGAATTGTACAACTTCCTGCCAACGCAACTATTATAAAGGGCATTCGGGTGTGAAAAATGCTTATTCGCTTTTTGAATTGTTATCCTCATACCGCAAACCAAAAACTGAGATGAAAGATACCTCGTCACTATTACTCCTCCTTGCTCATCTATCTACAGGGCCGAGTAGCACTCATAATTAGCTTTACCAGATTTTTCAAAAAAGTCAAGGAAAATTTGAACGATACAATGTGACATTCTGCTGACGGCAACCCCCGAACCCCCTTTTCGGCTAAAAAATACAGAAAAATTGGTCAGTAGAGAACTATTTTTTGTTGTTTTCTTCTCAACATCACTGCACCGAGGCCGCTACGACAGCGAAAAGTTGGCTCATTGCAACTGAGCAACAAAAGCGCAGCCGGTTCACCGGTGCATATTAAGTCAACAAGTTAATCTATACTATTATTTTAACGGCCAGGCATACGGGCAGTAGCACAGCCAGTAATCGGCAATGACCTTCAAGTCGCGCTCGTTAATAGTATCATCCTGATAGAGGTCAGCGTCCATGCCGCTGCCGGTTAAACGCCAGAAGTTTGCAAATGCTGAAAAGTCTTTGAAGTCAAGTAAAATAGGCAAAATACATCTATCAATGGTGCTTAAAAAATCTAATCGCAGATTCTCAGGACGGCGGCTGCACGGATTTTGGCCTGCTTTAGTGAAATGAGAACTTCGTTGGCCCGGTCTAATTCAAACTGCTGTACCTGCGGGACAATGGGAATTTGAGCAGCTAAAGGTAAAAATTGCTCGGCATCGGCGCGTGTAACATTAGCAACACTTTTTATCTCCCTTTCAAGCCAAAGGTGTTTAGCATAATCGAACTGCGGGACGGGCGTTTCCTTGCGGATTGCATTTATAACCAATCGGCCGCCTTTGTCCAAAACGGCCAGTGCGTCGGGGATGGTCCGGCCGACTGGGGTAAAATCAATCGCTTTGTTAATTTTACAAGGCGGGGTATCTGTTGCCGAGCCGGCCCAGTCGGCACCGAGTGTCTTGGCCAAGCGGCGGTGCTCGGCGCTTCTGGTGAAAACAAAAACGCTGCTGCGCGGGAATTTGTATTTGATTATCTGAATAACTATATGGGCTGAAGCACCGAACCCGAAAAGGCCGATAATTTGGCCGTCGGTAATTTCGGCCAACCGAACGGCACGGTAACCAATTACGCCGGCGCATAAAAGCGGCGCCGCCTGCGAATCCGAAAATCTTCCAGGGAGCGAATAAGCAAAATCCTCAGAGACAACCATATATTCAGCATAGCCGCCATCAGCGTCTTTGCCGGTCCATTTTGCCGAGTCGCAGAGGTTTTCAGCACCGGCCCGACAGAAGTTGCATTTGCCGCAGGCCGAATAAAGCCAGGTAATACCTACGCGGTCACCTTTGTTAAATTTGGTTACGGTTTTTCCTCTATCGGCTACGGTGCCAACAATCTGGTGGCCTAAAACAACAGGAAGTTTGGTCGGCATTAACCGGCCCTCAATCAGGTCAAGGTCGGTATGACAGGCCCCGCAAACTGAAACTTTTACAAGAATCTGCTTATCGTCAGGGACAGGCATCGGCAAATCAATCATCACCAAAGGCTTGTTTTCGATTGGTGAAATGTTTTGCAACACAACTGCCTTCATCTTGAGGTTTCCTGTTTCAACTGATTTTCGAAAACTTCGTAACTATCACGGCCAAACAGACAAAAGGAAACTAACTCCAGGCCGGTTTGGCCGTTGAGATAATCAATTGTGGTTTGCAGCATTATTTCGGCGCATCTTTTAATGGGGAAGCCAAAAATACCGGCACTGACCGCTGGAAAAGCGATACTCTTTATGCCTTTTTCGTCAGCCAGTTTCAATGAGTTCAGCGTTGCGTTTTTTAACTTTTGGTCTTCATTACCCTCGCCCATTCGCGGCCCGACGGCGTGAATTACATATTTTGCCTTCAAGTTGCCGGCGGTGGTTATCACCGCCCCGCCAACGAATGTGCCGCCTATTTTGTCACATTGTTCCTGTATTTCGGGGCCTCCTTTTTTCCTGATAGCCCCGGCGACGCCGCCGCCCAATACCAACCGGTCGTTTGCGGCGTTGACGACAGCCTCGGTTTCCATCTCGGTAATATCGCCTTCGGTCAACTCCAAAACGCTGTTTCGGATGTTTACTCTCATATATAAATCTCCTCAAAAGCTCATTATATGAGCCCTTACAAAAAGTCTATATTTCAAATTGCCTGTCAGGTAAAGTTAACTTATATCAAAGAAAAGGCAATTTTTCAAATCCAGGGTTATTGTTTTTTCTTGTCTTTGGGGACGGTTTGGGTATCATAGCCTCCCAAAATAACAGTATTTTCCGGACATCAAGGTTGACAATTTGCAGCAAATTCTTATAATAAAGGTATATAAGGGTTTGTCCTTGCCAGGATTGTAATGGAAGAGCAGTCTTTCAAGCCGCTTTTGGCAATAAAGCTAATATTTTAAGGGTAAGTTACCAGCTTACAAAGTTTTGGATTTAAATAAGCAATTATGACAACGACAGAAGGTGGATTAAATCACGGTTCAGTTCAAGAGCCGGAGTTGAACAAATATTTCAGGGCCGCCATCAAAACTCAGGCGAGCGATTTGCATCTGAAGGTCGGTCAGCCACCGAAATTACGCGTTCACGGCGAGCTGAAGAACACCACCGGCGAAGCACTTACCCGGCAAACAATGGAACAACTGGTTTTTGGGCTAATCAATCCCGAGCAGAAAGAATTTTTTCTGCAGAACGGCACTCTCGATTTTGCCCATGAAATCGGAGATGAAGCACGTTTTAGAATAAATATATTTCGACAACGAAATATGATTAGTCTTGCGGCAAGACGGGTCAATACCGAGATTATGCCTTTTGATAAGCTGAATCTTCCGTCAGTACTTGAGAAGATATGCGACCGCAATCAGGGCATGGTTCTTGTTGTAGGCCCAACCGGCTGTGGAAAAACCACAACAATCGCATCTATGATAAACCACATAAACAATACTCACTGCTGCCATATAATTACCGTCGAAGACCCTATCGAGTTTCTTTTTAAGGACAAAAAAGCAATCGTTTCCCAAAGGGAAATTGGAATAGATATACATGACTTCGACGATGCATTAAAATACCTGATGCGGCAGGACCCCGACGTTGTGTTCATCGGTGAAATGCGCGATGCGAAAACCGTCACCGCCGCAATGCGAGCTTCAGAAACCGGTCATCTTGTTTTAGGCACTATG
This sequence comes from uncultured Pirellulales bacterium, assembly GCA_964510545.1. GTDB lineage: Bacteria > Planctomycetota > Phycisphaerae > Sedimentisphaerales > Anaerobacaceae > CAYXPG01. Next base: position 25,757 of record CAZECQ010000006.1, read on the forward strand.
CATTCAGCAAATGCTTCTCAGGCCATTCAGCGGCTTTTAGACCTGTTTCCACAAAGCGAAAGAGACCTTACAAGACAGACTTTAAGTTTGACGATTAAGGCAATCATCAGCCAGATATTGCTGCCGAGCATCAGGGAAGGTGTGGACATGATACCGGCGGTTGAGATTCTTCTTGCAAACCCAACTGTTAAAAAACTGATTTCCGAAGAGCGCGAGGCCGACCTGCCCAGTGTAATACGAAGCTGCAAAAACGAAGGTATGACGGACATTACAGACAGCCTTTGTGAACTTGTGCAGAATGGCAGCGTGGATCCGAAGGAAGCATATAAATATGCACCAAACATAGATGAACTAAAGATGGCGCTAAAAGGTATCAGGGCAACCACGAGCGGTATCTTATAAGGTTTTGTTCTTATTTCGTAATGGAGTAACTTATGCCGGACTTATTATTAGCCATTGAATACAGCAACTATATATCGATAGTCAAAGCCATTGTTTTTATGGTCCTGTTTTTTCTATGGCTACCGGTGCTCAACTGGGTTTATGAGGATGCAAAAGCAATAGGAACAAACGAGGTTCTCTGGACAGGGGTTGTTCTGGGCGCGTGGGCCGCAGCAGCGGTAATATGGCTTGTTGTTCCTCTTTTCATTATCGGGGTACTGTTTTATCTAATAGCGGCAGGGGCTTCGAGCATCGGCTATGTGATGCACCGCAATGCCAGAGTGGCGGCTTTTGACCGCGTTCTGACCGCTGACCATATCAAAGGACTCCTTGCAAGCAAAGAAAAAGAACTCGAAACACTCAAAGGTTTAGTTTTTATAACAGCCAACAATAATGAAGTTCCTGTGCCCCAGTCGAAAACACCCGACTTTTTCGGATATAAATCAGCGTGTAACCTTTTTGAAGATGCTATGTGGCGAAGAGCCCAGAGCGTTATGTTTACACCAACACCTGAAAACTATAAAGTAACTTACTACATTGATGGGGCAGCATTAAAACAGCCTGCGATTGGCAAAGACCAAATGGAATATCTCATTCGCTTCTTAAAGGACCTTGGAGATCTAAGCGTCGAGGAAAAACGAAAACCACAAAAAGGTAAGTTCACAATCAGCCAGCAGGGCAAAAAACTTATTGACTGGGAAGTGGTTACAGCCGGCTCAACTGCAGGTGAGCAAATCAGACTTAAACAATTAACACAGAAAGATATAGCCAACTTAAGTGATATCGGCTTAACACAAAAGCAATACGAACAGCTAAATAACATCGGCCGGTTAAAACAAGGACTATTTCTTATAGCCGGCACCAAAAAAAGCGGTGTAACGAATACATTTTACTCGCTGCTGCGAAATCACGATGCCTTCATTAACGGTATATGTACGCTTGAAAAACGACCGCCGGCGGACCTGCCCAATATAGTACAAAATGTTTTTTCTCTAAGTGACACTGGCACAACTACATACGCCAGGAAGCTGCAGTCTGTCGTTAGAATGGGCCCGGATATCGTCGGTGTTGCCGACTGTGAAGACAGCGAAACAGCTCAGGTTGCCGGCCAGGCGGCGCTCGACGGAAAAATCGTCTATGTCGAACTCCAGGCAGATAACGTGCTAAAAGCGCTTGGCAAATGGATGAAACTGGTCAGCGACAGAAACATCGCCATCAACGGCCTCATTGGAATAAGCTGCCAGAGACTGCTGCGAAAGCTATGCGAAAAATGTAAGGAAGCGTATGAGCCAAAAAAAGAAGTCCTTAGAAAATTTAATATTCCTGCTGAAAAGGCAAAAGTGCTTTACCGCGCCGGCAAAGTACTGTACAGCAAACACGGTAAACCAAGAACCTGCGATAACTGCCAGGGAACAGGTTTTGTCGGAAGGACAGGCGTATTCGAAATAATAATGATAGATGAGGAACTAAGAAACCGAATAAAAGAATCAAAGTCGTTGTCGGAAATTGATTCACAGTTCAGACGCGCTAAAATGCCTTACCTGCAGGAACAGGCGATGAAAAGGGTCATCGACGGAACGACAGCTATGAACGAAGTAGTTCAAATATTTTCAAAATCAAAAAAGAAAAAACCGGAAAAACCGGAGCAAAAAACTTAGAACCAGATTTATCCTTGATAAACCGGAGACATTGTAATGATATTGGCCAACTTACTTATATTGTTAATTATCGTCGGCTGTGTAGTGTATCAGTACTTGAAAGGCACACTTGTCAGGTCATTTGTTATGATAATAAGTGCTGTTTGTGCGGGTATAATCGCATTCGGTTACTTTGAGCTTATTGCAAATCTCCTCATCAAGCGTGGGAAACTTGTGAACTGGGCGCAGCCGCTTTCCTTTTTGCTGCTGTTTGCTTTGATTTTTGCCATTTTGGAAACAATCACCATTCAGTTAATGCGCAAGCCGATTGATTTTGGATTTTTGCCTGAGCGCATCGGCCGGATTGTCGGCGGAATTCTATCAGGAATAATCATATCAGGCCTGCTGCTTACGGCCTTTGCAATGACACCTCTATCAAACAAACTTCCCTACCAGCGATTTGACGATAGAAACCCCCTCGCTGATAGGCCGCAAAAGGTACTATTAAATGCCGACGGCCTTGTCAGCGGCCTGTTTAGTATTGTAAGTGGTGGCAGCTTCAGCGGCGAAAGGAGCTTTGCCCTTGTTCATCCTGATTTTCTGGACCAGGTTTTTCTAAACCGGGCCAATATCAAGAAAGTGTCAATCCTCACGGGTAACAACAAAGCGATAGAGGTGCCGAGACCGGCTGTTTGGCCGGCAACAGATGGGCTGAAAGACTCAAGAGACCCCAACATCCCGATAGAACCAAAAAGCGGATACAACCTTACATTTGTGCGAATGGGAATAAAAAAATTCGCATTGAAAGATGCCGGCAAATTTACGCTTTCACAATTAAGGGTTATTTGCCGCCAAAAAAACGTTGCTGGAAAAGCCACCGCAAAAGGCATAAACATTTATCCCTTCGGATACCTTAAAACACAAGACCAGTTGCAAACAAAGAAATTAAACGAGATGATAGAAATAACCAACAAGGATTTCGGCAGGAATCAAAATGTCAAATGGGTGGATTTTGCATTTAATGTGCCGAATAATTATCAGCCGGTACTCATTGAATTCAAGCAAAATAACATAGCCGAGCTGCCACTGCCGGTAAGTACTGAAAAGGCTCCGCCGCCGGAGCCCTTCGAGAAAAAATCTAAAAAGAAGAAAAAAAGTTCTGCGAAACCTTAAGTCCCCCGTAACGCAGAATCAGGCGCTCAGAGATTTTGCCTAAAAGGCAAAAGCAAACCCTCAGGAACACACGGGCAGCTCTTCTAAATTTAACTCCATCAAATGCTCGAGATAATCGCTCAGTTCCTCTTCAGAAAAATTGGCGAGAAATTCCGGCTTGGCACTTATGTTGATTTCGCAAATGCAGTCTATCAATTCCCTTTTAGTCATAATACCCGACATCCTTGTAAAACCACAACAATCACAACTAACCTATCGCACTATCGACCGGCAAAACGATTTTTCTTTAGCCCGACCTACGCCCCTGCGTTCAACGCCCTATAACCTGAACCACTATATAGCAGCTCCGGCGCAGCTGCGAATACAATATATGGACAAAGCAGATATAGGCCGCCCGCAGCAAATTCCTATGTCCAATAAAATCAACTCGGCCGCTGGCCAATCCAAACCCAAAATAAATAACAAAATTTATTTTTTTCTATTTTGCCCCCCCTGCCGACTTGCACTTGTCTTTCGTTACCCGATAGTCCATACAAAAAACTGTTGTTTAGCGTTCAAACTAAATATATAATGTAAGCATAGGATAATGTCTGTTTATTCAAGATTGAACGGCTACGCGACGAAAAGGACTTGGAAGGAATATTACTACAATCAAGTAAGAGGACTTAAAATATTGAGGAAAGTAATTATGAAAACTAAGGTCAGAACTATAATTCTAATGACTTTCATAACAGCCGGTGTACTTTGTGTTTGTGTGCCGGTTGGTTTTGGCGATGAGAAATACAAATCGGATTCCAAAACACAGGTCAAAAAAATAAAAGAAATAAGGGCGGAGATTTCATTGCTGAATCTGCTGAATGGTTTGTATCTTTCGGATGAGCAATCGGAAGAGTTGATACCTCTGGCTGAGGAGGCTGTCGAGCTGCGTCGAAAGCACAGGGATACTTTGGCTAAGCATAGTGATTCCTACTTTCTTGAGCTTGGTGAACTGCGTGACGGACTCTATCAGCCGGCAGGGCCAAAGCCCGAAGCAAAACAAAAAGCAACTGCTTCCCATGCAGAACTGGAAAAAAAACCTTTACAAGAATTGGTTGAGCAGCTTGGCGTGCTGGAAGATAAAGCAAGGTTAATCTTAAGTGATGCACAGGTTGCAATCGTCGAGGATTTTAAGCCCTGTCTTATACCACCGAAGAACCTGCGAGACCCGGTAGCTGTAGGTCAGGCTTCGACGACCAAACGAGAAAAAAAAATGCTCGATATGGTTCGGCGTATGCCCGATGAGTTATATGCAGAGAAAAAAAATAAAATTGCCGAATTCATTGTCAAAGAAGCAGAGCACCAAAAGGGTGAAGTACCAGACGACGTTCGCACGGCGATGGTTAATTTATACTGTTGGAAGATGGAAAAGATTCGACGTATGACCGGCGATGTTGCGTGCCATCATGGAAAACATAAGCTGTGTCCTATCAGCCAATACCTACTCAGTGAGCAAGCCGCGGAAGTTCTGAAAAAGTTCTCTACAGCACGCAAACAAGGCCCTGCAGTAATTAATATGAAGGATATGCTTGAGGGTGAACGTATCAGAATGGGTGGAAGGTATGGCGGCAGAATGTATAAGCGTTACAGAAATATCGCTGAATTATTAATTCAGGAACGCAGAGAGTCTGACATGATAAGCAAGGAGGATATAAGAAAGCTGAAGGGGATGTTACGCAAAACTTACAAACTAAGCGATGAAGACGAGAACTTTAAGATTATAGATAAAGTTGCTGATGAACTCAACTCCAAAGCGGTTACAACGAAGTCTTTCGAATTAGTAATGACGAAGATTATCTGGCTGAGCAGGGAAAAGAAAGTCGAGGGGATATTGGGCATGAGAAACAGGTATCCGGATATTACGGGTCTTAGGGAAATGATTGCTGATGCAAAGGAAAAAAACAAAGCAGGACAGTACAAAGCGGGCTATGAACAGTTGGTGAAGGTGGTCCATTATCTGGAAAGTTTTAAGGATTGAGGATTGTGGCCTCCTTCTCGCAATTGCACACTGAGACATAAAGAGGGATGTAAGGATAGCTGTTGAACAGCGAAACAAAACATAAAGCTCCTCGCAACAGGACAATTACCCTGTCGGGCGCCCAGCGACGTGTTTATAAGAACAAGCTGCTGCGGCTGACCGGCCCGGTAACGCTGGATAAAATCATCGACAAAACCATTTGCCAGGACGTTTTCAAAATACTCGACTGGCTGCCGGCCGATTCTATCGACCTTATCTTTGCTGACCCGCCTTACAACCTTAATAAATCGTTTAACGAAAATTCCTTTTCGAAAATGCCGCTGGCCGAGTATGAAAAGTGGCTCGGAACGTGGCTGCCTAAACTCGCCCGGCTGCTTAAACAGACCGGCTCAATCTATATCTGCGGCGATTGGCGCTGCTCGGCGGCTATTCACAGAGCTGCGGAAAAATATTTTATCGTTAGAAACTGCATTACATGGGAGCGCGAAAAAGGGCGCGGCTCCAAGAATAACTGGAAGAACTGCTCAGAAAATATATGGTTCTGTACGGCTTCGGACGAGTACCGCTTCAACGTTGAGCAGGTCAAGCTTCGGCGGCGGGTAATCGCACCATATACGCAAAAAGACGGCAAACCAAAAGACTGGCAAGAAACCGGCAATGGGCGATTCCGCATAACACATCCATCAAATATCTGGACTGACATTACAGTTCCTTTCTGGTCGATGGCTGAAAATACGGAGCATCCGACACAAAAGCCGGAAAAACTGCTGGCCAAGATTATACTTGCAAGCTCGCAGGAAAACGATATTGTTTTCGACCCGTTTTTGGGTTCCGGAACGAGTTGTGTTGCGGCAAAAAAATTGGGCCGCCATTATATAGGGGTTGAGGTGGAGGAAACCTACTGCTGCCTTGCAGAGAAACGCCTGAAATCGGCTGACTCGGACAAGAGTATTCAGGGTTATTCGGCGGGGTGTTTCTGGGAAAGAAACACGCTGGCCGAGCAAAAACGGGAAATTTGCGGGTAGCGGATTGCGGAATCGCAGCGCTCCGGCTTGGCCGGTGGTATGGGTGCGATAAGCCCTTCGGCTTCGCTCAGGATAGGCCCTTCGGCTTCGCTCATAACAGGTCCTTCGACTTCGCTCAGAACAGGCGGGGTTGGTTTGAAATTGGGTTTGAATGGGGGGAATAGGCAGCATGGGCAAGATGAAAGAAGCGAAAAATTGGGTTTGATTGGGTTTGAATTGGGTTTGTTTTTCTTTAAAATCATCAATTTTAGGCCAAAAATGGGGGAAATTGGGTTTGTTTTGCATAGTTAAGTATTTTTGTGCGCTTGTATAAGTGATCCGGCTTCGCCAGAGGCATAGCTGGGACAAGGGGGGTTGGTGGATTTGAGATTTGGTGGTCATTATAATATCTCCTAAGGGGGGGCTTTAAAAAACATGGCTCCCCATAATTAGACGAACCTGCGCGTTTGGTGCGAAAAATCG
>CAZECQ010000007.1:0-32327 GCA_964510545.1 uncultured Pirellulales bacterium
CTTGTCAATTTTGGCATTTTTTTTCTTTCTCCAGGACTTCAGAGCTTCAAGTGCCACATCCAGCCCAAGCATGTTTCTGTATCTAAAGCAATCAACGACGGTTTTTTCCGGCGAATATATTCTTACATCTATGCCGCTGATCTTATGGATTTCTACTCCTGCTTTGAAGGACTTTTCAGAAAATTTGAAAAATCGAATTGGCGGATATTCAAGCCTCGGATAAGACATCTTGCGGCTTATGGCCATATAAATTTCATGAGGTATCTGGGTTGTTATTTCATGATATGAAAGAGCAGAGATAAGGCAAATGACCCCGGTTTTTACTTTGGAAGCAACAGTTACAATATCCCGATAATCTACGGGTTCCAGCTCTGCCAGCCGATACGTACCTCTAGCCAGAACATCCAGGTAATTATGGTCCCGCATAAAATACAGTGTCCTTGGATGAATTCCATGCCTGATGGCCTCAGAAGTCCTCAGTATCCCTCCTTGCTTCCTGAATATTTCTTTTGCCTGCTCAAGTTTTTCTTTGCTCGTATACATCTGTTCTCTCTGGATAAATATACTACCAGTTACACTATAGTGGTTGTAATATTATCCATATCGGCAAATGTTGTCAAACTCTTTATTTTTGCACAGCAAAAATCCGTTAAACAGGGGGGGAAATCTGAATCAACTTTGTATCAGCCACGGGGACAGGCCTGGCTTCATAGAAGACTTCTTGTTCAATTAAACCACTTGCCAGCCACACCATAGTAGATTATTATGTACTGAAAGATGGTAGCTATTTGCTACCGGGAGACAGACAAAAACTGAGTTGATTTACTGTTTTTCCAGTGTCATTTCAGTGTCAGTTTTGTTTGGGTAGGTGGTCGGAACTGAGTTGGAAACCAGTTGGTTTTGAGTTGGAAACCTGTGCCTGACCTAAAAAAACGGCTGTAAGTGCTTTATTGACAAGCACTCACAGCCAGATGTTACCCTTCGGGACGCAGAGGTCGCAAGTTCAAATCTTGTCTCCCCGATTTTGAGCTTCGCTCAAAATCAGAGCAGCCCCGACTTGTCGGGATTGCGGTCAACTATCTACTTTCTACTCTCAAAAAAATAGATTGGCGGTAATTTCAACAAAATATTGGTTGCTTCTGGTTGTTATCTTATATCGGGTATGGTTTTGAGAGACTATGCGGGCGGGTATTTAAAGAACAGGCCTCGGCACTGCTCGGTGCCAAGGCCTGTTATAAAAGTTCATAGCACAGAAGATTTATTGAAAATTATTTGTCGGCTTCCTCGGGTTTTTCGGCTCTGGTTAAATTAACCTGCGGCCCGGAGAAGTTGGTTTCATCGTAAGCTTTTTGTTCGGTTTCCGACATAGCTGGTTCTACGATAATCCTTGGGGTTATGAAAACGACCAGCTCATTTACAGCAGTATCTTCACCTTCGAACCTAAAGAGTGCGCCGACCAGAGGCAAATCGCCAAGCAGCGGTATTTTGTTAACCTGCTGGCTGACATCCTTCTTTCGCAGCCCGCCCAGAACCACTGTATCGCCATCTTTGACCAATGCTATCGTATTGACCTTGCGTTTATCAACAACGGGTATATCTTGTGTCGCAAAATCAGCCAGGCGGACAACAACACTGAATTCCGGTGAGATTTTCAGTCTTAGCATACCATCTCTTGTAACATGTGGTGTAACAACAAGCCTAACTCCGACTTCCTTAAATTTAATCGTTTCTGTGATGGTTTGACCTGTTATGTTTTGTTCTGCATAAGGTTCTTCAGTCACGATATCGAAAAGGGCCTCTTCGTTGTCGAGCACCAATATTCTCGGATTGGCAAGCAGTTTGGCATCGGCCTTTTCATGTTCAGCTCTTAATTGCATATCAATATCAAGACCACTCCCAAGAATACCCCAACGGAAAAACGCTGAGGTAGTGGAGGCGGTTTTGTCTGTTGCGCCTTCAAAGGCGCCTACCGCAAACGGGTTGCGATAGCCAGCCGTCGGCTCGCTATCGACAAAAGTGGTTCTGCGGCCCGCATCCCATTCGACGCCGAGGTCAAGCTTTTCCTGGCTGGTTATATCATAGACCCTTACCTCGACCAGTATCTGGGGTGTTATACGGTCAATTTCTGCAATGAAAGTGTCGATGGCCTTGATTTTGGTTTCGGTATCAGTAACAATTATGTTGCTGGTGCCCGGGTTGGATGATAACGAGCCTCTCTGCGAAATAAATTTCTTCAGGGCTTCTTCGACTCCCTTGACGTCTGCATAGTTAATTCGATAAATTCTGCTGACGAGTCTTTCCGCCCTTTCAGTAATTTGCGCTATCGGTGCTATTCTTATCATATTCTTGCTTAGTACATACCCGTATCCGTGCGCAGCGAGAATATTGTTCAGCGCCTCTTCCAGCGGCACATCCGTCAGTGTGGCGGTTACGTTGCCGGTGACTTCGGGACTCTTGACGATGTCCACGTCCGCCTGTTCAGCCATTATTCTTATTACGTCCTCGATAGGTGTATTCCTGAAGTCGATGCTGATTTTCTTAAGCATTCGTTGCTCAAGGGCGGTCAGAACCTCCTTGTTCTCAGCGGCCTGTTCGGGGTTCTCCAGGCCCTGCTCGGTATTCTCAGCAACAGTGACAGCACAGATTGCTGTAACAAGTGCGAGAACCATCAAAATTCTTAATTTTCTGAGTTTCGTAGGGCTTTTCATAATAGTTCCTTTCCTAAGTTTATCGTTGAACTTTTTGTGTCCACTTTTTTCCGTTTATTTCAAACTCTACATTGTCTTTGTTTATTTTTAAGATGGTTACGTCCGATATTTTTTCTCCCTCGTGTACGATTTTGTTGCCTATAATAGCGGAGGGCGATTGCTCACTATAGAGAATGCCTTTTAAGTCTAAATTGCTGGGTCTGCCATCCACAATGTTGGTACTTACTGAGCCGGGCAGCATGGGGTCACGCAATGTTGTCGGATAAGGCTCCGGAATATTCCAGTTGATTTTAATATCAGAATTGGCAGTACTGGCTGTTGTAGTCAGTTCCGAAGCCTCTATTGGATTGCCTGGAGATGTGCCCAGAGCACGCATTAAAACAAATATCAAAACGATAGCAAGTATTGGAATTAATATCGTAATTGTTACCTGCTTTTTGGTATTGACACCGGGTTTTGGAGCAAAGAACCTGTTTTTTATGTTCTCCAGAATCTGTTGCAAACCTGATTGTTCTATAGTGTTGACGACAGTATCAACTGTAGTCATCTGTGCCGGTGCGATTTTTGGGGCCGGTTGTACAGGCTGTTGAGGTTTTGGTTTGCTCGCAGCCAAAATTGTCGGAGGGACGTACTGAGTTTGCTTTGGTTTGGGTGAGGTTGTCTCAGGTATCAGTGGTTTGGGTGTGGTTGGTTCAGTTACCGTCGGTTTGGGTGTGGTTGGTTCAGTTACCGTCGGTTTGGGTGTGGTTGGCTCAGGTACTATTGGTTTTGGCACGGTTGTACTGGGTGCTGTTGTTTTAGGCGCAGTAATCGGCTGGTTGGTGTCGTTACTTTGCGGAATCGATACACCGGTGAAAATCGTTGATATTTTCTTGTGCAGCCCGGTCTTACTCTTTGCCATTGCTCATTTCCTCGACCATAACTTCCTCGGCGCTTATATTCTCCTCTGCAGCCTCATCAATGCTCATCTGCTCGACCACAGTCTCATCATCGCTCATTTGATCGACCATGGCCCCATCATTGCTCATCTGCTCGACCAAAACTTTCTCGGCGTTTATTTTCTCCTCTATAAGCTTATCATCGATCATGTCTTCCGAAGCCAAATCTCTACCGTTGATTATCTCGTTCGCTAAAGCCCTGTATTCTTCAGCCCCTCTGCTTTTTGGTGCATAAGTCAGCACCGATTCGCCCGCACTTGGTGCTTCAGCCAGTCTTACGGTCTTGTGAATGACAGTATCAAATACAAGACCGCCGAAAAATTCCCGCATTTGCTGTTGAATTTGTCTGCTGAAAATAGTTGTGTCTTCGACAAAAGTCAGCAGCAGGCCGAGAATTTTTACGTTACTGGGATGGAAGTTTTCTCTGATAATGTTCGCAGTTTCGAACAGTTGTTTTAAGCCTTCCATTGCATAGTAATGCACCTGAACGGGTACGATTACATCTGTGCTGGCAACAAGTGCATTAAGTGTCAGCATTCCAACTGATGGTGGGCAGTCGATAACACATATATCGTATTCGTTGTTTATCATTTGTAGCTGTTTAGCCAGGACAAGTTCTTTTCCCGGTACGGCAGCCAGTTCAAGTTCGGCACCCGAAAGCAGAACATTGCTTGGTGCCAGGTCCAGCAAATCAAATTTTGTGCTGATTATAACTTTGGAAATTGGTACCTGCTGGTTGATAAGGGCGTCATAAACACTTTTTTCCAAAGTGTCGGGGTCATAGCCGAATCCAAGTGAGGTATGGCCCTGCGGGTCAAGGTCAACAACCAGTGTCCTCTTGCCTTTTTCAGCCATTGCAGCAGCAAGATTTACAGCAGTAGTGGTTTTGCCACAACCACCTTTCTGATTTGCTATTGCTATCGTTCTCATTATTATTCCGTAAAACTGAATAAGTTTATTATTTTCTATTGATTATTTTTGATGCTTTTCCAATCTTTCTTTATCAGTAATCAATTTATTCAACCGTCATCTCGTTTTTTGACAAAAAATGAGATGTTCATAGTTACCTCATTGCCTGTAATGTTCTTCTTTGAATGCTTTATTGAAAAGTTATCCACAAAGACGACCGGCCGATGTCGCTCCAGAGCATTTAATAAAGCGGCAAATTGATTAAAGTCTGCAGCGAAACTGATATCAGTACGGTTTTCCTGTATATATTTAGGATCTGATTCCGTTGCAGTTCTGCGTTTTTGTTTGTCTTTTGTTTTAATACTGAGCGAGTCTATATTTTTATCATTGGCAATTTGACTTATGTCGAAGGTCAAATTGGTCGAATCTTCGAAATCAATAACAAAATCTTTCAGTGTGTTTTGTAAATTTTTGACTTGTGCGTTCAGCTTAATTTTGGTTTCTTCCTGTGCCATTTCTCGCACGGAGTTGTACATTTTTTCCTTTTCTGCGAGCTGTTGCTCTGTCTGTTTCCTGGTCTTTTTTTGGGGAACCAGTACGAACGAATGGGCGATTAAAAACAGCACGGCAAAGGCCGCCCATATTAAAGTTACTGTAGTCAGATATTTTTTGTGAATCGGTTTCATAAAGAACCTGCTATAATTTCGGCTTAAAAACGCAATCTATGTCATAAGAGACGGAATCCTGACTCTTAAGAGTATTAAATTCCTGCGAAACCCTGATATCTTCGAGCTTTGCCCCAAGCAACTCTGAGGAGCGAATGCGGTCTCTGAATTGCTTGACTGCTTCGTCGCAGTTGTTCTGTGGATTTCCGCTGACACTCATATGCAGTGTTTCCACAATTACAGAGACATCAATCATTGTTTCCGGGTTGTCCTTTTGGGGCACCTTCTTTTTTGCCGGACGCTGCCTTACTTCAAGCTCTGTTAAGACCATCGAATCCGGCATATTTTCTACCAGCATCGCCAGAATAGCTGACCATTGGGTGTGTTTGCTCAGAGAAGAAGAGACTTCCGACAGGCAGTTGTTTATGACCTCCTTTTTATTTTCGAATGAATTATACAGTTTTACCGCTTCCGACAGTTCGCTTATTTTCTTGTCGTAGCTGGATATGTTCTGCTTCTGTATCGATACTGCGACACTGGTACTTAGATAACAATTTAACATTACTATTGCGACAATAGCCGGCACTGCAAAAGTTGCTGCGGCAACAACTATACTTTCAGGTCTGCTCTTTATGGGAATGCCCTCGCCCTTAAGTAAATCTATTGTGAACAGCATTTTATTGTTCTTATTTTCCATTTTACCTGACGCTTCAGATTAGATAGACCTCATAGCAAGACCTGCTGCTACCGCCATCGCCGGGCCGCTTTTTTTGAGAACTTCTTTGTCGGCCAATTCGGCATCCTGGGCGATTTTGTCAAATGGATTCCACAACACAACAGTGGCGGGAAGTTGATTGTCCAGCAGCTCTACGAATCCTTTGACGAGCGAAAAACCGCCGCAGACAAGCACTTTTTCAATAAAACCGGATTTTTCCCGAACCGTGTAATAGCGTAGCGTATCTGCAACATCGTCAATCAGTTTACGGCAGGCATCGGAGAGAGAGTCCGTAAGTTCCTTTTGCAACTGGCTTGAGTCTTCCTTGCCGGATAGAATTTTGCAGATGGTTTCTTCGGAAACTTCATTTTCTTCAGCAATTTTTTTAACAATGTCATTGCCGGCATAAGACATATCGCGAATAAATGGTAAAGAATTATCTCCCATAATGGCCAGATTTGTATAAGTGCTGCCCACATTCAAAATGGCTGTGGCTCCTTTGGTTTCTGAGTTTTCGTACTGACTGAAGCAATTCAGCAGTGCCAGTCCGTCGACATCCATCAGAACACTGTTAAGAGAAGTATTTTTGACAAGCTGTCTTTTTGTTCTAATCAGTTTGTTTGTTGCCGCCACAAAAATGCCGCTGATGTGTTCATCACCGTTGGGTATCAGTTGATACTCAACGGCACTGTCATTGACATTAAAGGGGCAGACCTGGTCGGCCTCGAGCAGTATCGCGCCCAGTATTTCTTCCGGTTGTAATGAAGGAAACTTAAAATAGCGTACGGCAACTTCGGGGCCGCATACGCCGCAAACAGCCAGTTTCGTCTTAACACCGGCCGATTGGAAGCATTTGCGAATCGCTTTGCTGATGTTTGTTTCTATTTGGCTTTTGTCTTCGGCCCCATTTTCAATCTCGGCTATGGCTGCCGCAGCAACTTTGTAATCGCCGTTGTCTTTGTGCATCTGCACCAGCTTGACTGTGGATGAGCCAATATCCAGCCCCAGGACGTCGCTTTGCCTGATGTTTAGCAGTTCTTTCCAGTTCAAGTTTAGAAGACTTTCAATACGGGCTTTCCATATTGGCATGCTATCATGGCATTGCTTTTTCAAAAAGTTCCAGGATGTAATCTTTGTTAAAAGCATTTCTGATTATATTAAATACCCCGTTAAGATATAACCTGAGCTTCCAATACGTACTTTATAATCGGCTAAATAAAGCAGGGGTTTTACTTGGAAATTAAAATGTATCGACCGGCCGACTACGCAGGAATGGTTTTAAGAGGTGGGTCTTATAATTATTGTTACTTGTGGCGATGAATAAGGATTTTGAGCTTTTTACGGGCTAAACAAGAGCCGGACCGGCAGAATAAAAAAGTGATAATTATTTCAAAAGAGCTTTTGGGTGGTTATCGGTCATAAGCTTTGAATCGGCGGCTGATATAAGGCAGGTGGTTTTCGGCTGTTTTGGCACAGCCGCCCTCATATCCGAAAAGTGCGTTACTTACCGCTCATTCCACCGTTTTACTACGAAACGAACGGCCTCGTCATTTACACTTACATCTCTTAGGTTGGCATCATAATTAAACGTGGCAGAGTTTTTTTGCTCGAAACTCTCGGCCACAACAGACCCAAATGCATCGGCGGAATTGTAAAATATTACATCTGCATTTGGGGCATAAATAGCTCCATATAAATCGCAGCTGTTTTTGAACGACATACTTTCGCAACTATCGAGACCATATATTTTGACTTTTGTTGCATCTTCGGCCAGATTGTTAATACTGCTTCCATTTTTGCCTTCGAAATCTCCGCCGAGATAGATAATCAAAGAGGCATTGGGATTTGTGCCTTCGCCGACCACCTGCAGTTCGGCGGAATTGTCAAGGGTTATGTTACCGATAACATAAAGAGTAACCGCGCCGTCAATTGTAATTGTTTCACTGTTACCAAGGTCAATTTCGTCATATTTTCCGGAAACGGCTATTGTCGTATCGTTTTCTATGGTTCCGGCACTTGGCGTAGACTCAAGCCACTCAGGTACTGTTACCGGGGTAAGTACCTGTCTTTCTGTCATAGCATAGGTGTCTCCTGTGATTGTGGCGGAACTGGCGGAAATAACCATATCCGGGTCTCCACCGAACCCTACGACCACATCGCCGTTTATTGTTACTCCGCTCTTGGCATCAACCGCTGACTCTTCGGTGCTGTTAGTGCCGATTTTGAAACTTCCATCTTCCTCGGTGAAATTAATCCAATCTACTGTAGTTCCGTTTTTCAGGTCAATACCATTCTCCGTGAAAATTGGACACTCAAATGGTCCCTGAAGCTGCAAAACGCTTCTTACGGTTTTTTGAGTATGGCCCGATTTGCCGGTGGATTCGATGACATAGCCGCTGCTTATGTCTCCGGTAACTGTATATGTAAAGGTCGTATTATCATTACTTAGCAAAATCTCATCTATCGCTGCCGGCAGGGAATCCTCCGACCAGGGACCGGCTTGCAGTTGCTCGTTCATCGCGAAGAGCGCTTTTGTCAGCCCGGCATCGGCGGAACACCGCGCTTTAATATCAGAGGAAGTTCGTATTGCGAATATACGGCCGTTTAGCCCAAGAGTTAACAGCCCCAGTCCCATTAGCGACAGTATTACCACTGCAAACAGTACCAGCACTAATGCAGACCCCGATTTTTTTGAGTGTCGTGTTGTGTTCATATTCCGCTTTGCCTCTGCATATTGTATCAAATATTCTGCTATTTATTGTGCATAACTGCCGATGAGGCAACGGTAATCGCCTGCGAACCATCATCGAGAGTAAGTGTCATCTGAGCCGACTGACCTGCCGCCTTGAATGTGCAACTGGATACATTTGAACAGATAGTCTCCGTCTCCAATGTCTGCCTTGGCTCCAACTGGCCGTACTCGATATTTAAGTTCCCACTGTTTTCATAGAAGCGTGCATACCGGTCAAGGACGACCGAATCGTCATCCACGTAATAATAAATCTCAATCCAGCTTCCGTCATCGGCAAGCAGGTACATTTCCCTGCTTGCATTGCGCATCAGAAAATCGAACTTTTTTCTCGCAACATAACCGTCGGTTACTACATCGGCGTACACATAATTATATATTGTGTTCCATCCTCGCTGTCCATCGACCAGCAGGACCGCTATGCCGAAGACTACTATGATTGATACCGCCGTAGTTATCATCAACTCGGTTATCGAAACACCCCGTTGAGTTGTAAGTTTCTTTTTCCTCATAGCTGATTATATCCATTTAAATTTTATTAGGGGATAGGCGTATAAGTTCTTAGTTCGAAAGATTTATCTGCATTTTCAAGGCCGGTTTCTCCCTGGAATTTCTGTGACCAGGCGATGGTAATATTCAATGCCCTCAATTCGGTATCAACATCTTTCCAGGACAAAGTGGCGTAGTAGTTGAAATAATTGGAGGCAACCGAGTAACTTCCCAGTGTGGTAAATTCTTCAGGTGCATCGGGACCGTCGCCGGCGGTGATTGTCAGACCTGAACCGGCACACGTTGTCGGATCATAGGTTTCTGCACCTTTGACGCCATTCCAGTTTTCGCAAAACATAAGTGCAGTTCGGGCAGCCGTTATCCGCGCCGTAGCTTTGTGAGCATCTATAATGGAGTAGTATCTGTATGCCATTGCCCCGACCACCGAAACCTGAATGACGGTGATTGCAATCATTATCTCAATAAGAGATACACCCCTCGAACGTCTTGATTGCCTGGAAGTCATAGCACACTTCTTTTGAAATTTTCAGTTCCCCATTGGGTACCCGCAGCCAGGTTATATCTTTAGTTTTCTTCCCACCAACGCTGCACCAAATACATAGCTTCGGCATCTATATCGTTTGGTCCGAGCGCAGGGATGAAAGTAAAGTCGGCGGAACTCTTTAAGTTAAAGCTCTTGCCTACAAATGCTCCCGCCAGTTCGTTCTTAGCATAAACATCCAAGTCTGCATTCGGAGCATATACGTAACCAAAAAAGACATCTCCCTTGGCCTTTAGGTCTATATTCTCACAGTCATCGGTCCCGTATATTTTAAGTGCAGATGCAATGCCGGTTTCGTTATCTATCCCATTTGAATTCTTTGCTTCCATGTCTCCGCCCAGATACAAAACTAAAGAGCCATTTCCCGTATTTGGGTCTGTTTTAACAATCAACTCGGCGCTCTGGCCAAGAGTCGTCGTACCATCAACATAAATCATACAGTCGCCTGTGATTTCCTGCACGCCGGACTGTGGTATGTTAATAGTATTCAGTTTGACCTTTCCGGTTATGGGCACTCCGGGCTGGTACACGTATGTTGTTAAGGGCAGAGAAGTTAGTTCATCCGGAACAATTACAGGTGGAAATTCTATCTTATTTTCAGCAGCATATGACTCACCTTCTATTACGGTTGTCGATTTAGTGTTAACAACACTGTCGACATCACCGTAAGGCCCTATAATTACATCCCCCGGAATGGTAATACCCATTTTGAGTATAATTGAGTCAGGGAGAGTGCTGTTAGTTCGAATTGAAAAATCACTGCCGGGTGGGTCTGTGCTGAAGGAGGCGCCGACTTTAACATCAATTCCTTCCTTGACTCCGATGCCAAACCACAATGGCTCGGTCTTTAGTGTAGTTTTGATTATTTTCGTGGCAACGCCCGATTTACCTGTCGAGGTGATTAGAAAACCATTGGTTGGGTTACCCGTATTTGTGTAACTGTAGCTTGCGTAGGAATTAGATAGCTGCACATTTGCTGCCTGCGGCAGAGTGCTGTTGTTCCAAGTTAGCTCGTCAGCCAGCTTTTTGTTCATCAGATATACCGCCTCGGTAATTCCGGCATCGGCCGCCATCCGCGCCGATATCTCCGCACTGCCCCGGGCAGCCTGAAGACGGGCGTTCGAACCCAATCTCATCAAACCAATACCTATGAGAAACAAAATCACAACCATCAGCACGGCAAGTGGCAGAATACTGCCTTTCTTATTTTTTTCAGATTGTTTTTTGAGTTGTACCATTTTTATATTCCTTAAACAGGACTCTTTTTTACTCAAAAAAAGTTCGTCCTCACTTTAAAAACTCTCGTTGACACTTTTAACATCTTACTAATTGTGTCTAATAGCCGAGCTTGTTACCGTTATTGCCTCGCTGCCGTTATCAAGTTCCAATACCATTTTTACACAGGCCCCCGTAAAGGTAAAGTTGCCCCTTTGGACATTTTGGGCAAGTTTGACAGTACTTGTGGTCGACGTCGGGTTCCAGGTCCCTGCCTCCAGCTCCCCGTAGTTGACAAACAGTTCCTGCCCCTTTATAAAAAAAATGGCGTATCTGTCGGGTTCCTTCGAGGCAATACTCTGGTAGTAGTAAACCTCGACAAACTGCCCGTCGATGTCAAGCTCACACCGTTTTGAAGTTGACTTGCGGACAACTGCGTCAAAGGCCTTTTTGGCGATATAGCCGTCGGTAACCACATCGCCGTGAACACGAGTGTACATTCTGTTCCACCCTCTGTGACTGTCGGCTAATACAACCCCTATCCCGAGAATCACGATAGTACACAGCAGGGTAGTCAACATCAGCTCGGTTAGTGTAAATCCTTTCCTGTTTATATGTTTTTTATGTTTCATAATCTGTTTCCGCCAAATAATGTTTTTAATGCACTACGTACGTAGTCAGTAGGACTGTCTGGAGATTGCCTGGTACAGTTTCGTCTTGTTTATTTCCGCCGCCACCATCGGCCCCTGGTTGGTAACCCAGGGTATTGGGCTGCCAGGCAATAATAACGTGCAAAAGCCTCAGGTTGGTTGAAGCTATATCTTTATACGACAACATTGCATTGTAATTGTGGTTTGAACTATTGGTAACTACTTTATAACGGTTTAACAATGTTTTGTCCCCGGTATGAGTCTCCGAATTTACATAAGTAGAAAGGTCCAAACTGCTCGTTGAAATAGTCAGTTCTGAAGCAAGTTCAGTTGTCGGGTCGAAGGTTAAACTGCCTCCCGTTGCTTTCCATGTCTCCAGCAGCGTTGCCCCGATTCTCGCGGCGGTAATGTGTGTGTCGCCTTTGCGGGCGTCCAGCGCCGAATAGTAGCGATGGCCTGCCGCCCCTAAAACACCAACGACGATAACAACTGCAGCCACCATTATCTCTACTAATGTCATACCCGCGATTCGCTTTTTTCTTATAGTTTTCATTTTCGTAAGTCCTATAGTATTTAACGATATAACATATTAAAGAGCTTTTCTGCTCCAATTATGCCTTTTGGGTCTATGGTGTCCAGACACCGCTCTGGTTTAGTGTATATGACGGTGGAACCAAAATTGTAGTAGTTGGTGTAGCAGTGACTGTGAATAGCAGCGGGTCCATGGAAGTTACACTGAAGGTAAAGTCGGCATCAATAAAATATTTGCCGGACAGGTCCCCGGGCAAAAAGCCTAAACCTGTAGGACCGCCAAAAGCCGTCGGCGCCGGTGCTGTGTGGCCTTTTTCAGCGTGATAGGCACGTATGGCTCTGGATATGGTACCAATCATCGCCCTGCCTTCCGACCACTTGGCCTCATTAATGCGGCCGCGTAAAATCGGAATGGCCACCGATGCAAGAACACTGACGATAACAATTACTATCATCAGCTCGATGAGGGTAAAACCCCGACCTATATCATTTTTCTTGTGAGTACCCAAATATTTTCGCCCTTCTTCTTTTAAAAATATTGTGGGTTCAAGCTAAGAGCCTAAACCTATTTGATATGCTCATTAGTATGAGCATATAGGGGGGTGTATTACCTGCCACCCCCCTTATTAAATTATGTCGCTTGTTTCTCTTTGTTTTTTATGGTGTCCATGCACCTGCCTGATTAAGCGTAACTGTAGCGGGAGTCGCTGGTCGCTCGGCCTGAGTAACTGGTGTACAGGAAATTGAGAATGCCAGTGGGTTCATTCCAGTTACGTTGAAAGAGAAGTCGGCATCCGCAAAGTACTTACCTGTCAGGTCGCCGGCTGCAAAGCCCAAACCTGTGTTACCAACACCGAGAATTGTCGGAGCTGCCCCGGTCGGGCCTTTTTCGGCATGATAGGCACGTATAGCGGTCGCCACGCTGCCCATCATAGCCTTGCCTTCCGACCACTTGGCCGCGTCGATTCTGCCACGCAGAATCGGAATGGCCACTGCAGCCAGAATGCCGACGATAAGAATCACTACCATCAGCTCAATCAGTGTGAAGCCTTTTCTGCTTTCCATCTTAATTTCTCCTAAAAAAATTTTGAAATTATTTACTTATGCCTGCACAAACAGGCATCCATTACCTTTAATTTATCAAAATCACAATCGACAAAACCTGCCGGTGACTGTATTAGTTTTTTATTTTTTCGCTCACTCTACCCTTTTATGTCCGACATCGTAAATACCGGCAGATACAGCGCAAGAACTACAACCAGGACAATTGCTCCAACCGTAACAATCATTATCGGCTCGAGCAGGCTCATTACGGTTGTTATAGTCGTATCAACCTTTCGTTCATAGTAGTCGGATGTTCTCTCCAGAACAGGCGAGATTGAGCCGCTTTGTTCTCCAACCTGCACCATTTTGATAAGCATATTGGGGAAAAAGCTGGTCGTGGCCATACTGGCCGAGATGCTTGAGCCCTCCACGATATGTTCCCTGGATTTTTTTATCGCATCTTTTATGATGTCGTTGCGGGTCATCTCACCGAGAATATCGAATATTTCAAGAACTGAAACGCCGGATGCAACTAACATTGACATCGTCTTGCAGAACATCGCAACAAAGGCCTGGCTGAATATCAAGCCCAGCAGTGGTATCCTAAGTGCCGCTCTGCTGAGTAAATAATGGCCTCTTTTAGTTTTTGAGCACCAAATCACGAGAACGATTAATAGAATAGTACAGCCGATAATGTAGTGCAGATTGTATCGCAAAAAATCATAAAAAACCATAAATGCCTGTGTGAAGCCAGGCAGCTCTCCCCCGATTTGGTCGAATATAGTCCGAAATCGTGGGATAATAAAGGCCATTATGAATATCACTATCAGGACGATAAATGATAATACAAACGTGGGGTAGGCAGTCGCAGCCTGGACTTTTTTCTTCAGTTTGTCACGAGTGTCAAAATACTCGGCTATCCTGCGAAGTGCTTCGGCCAGGTTACCACTGGTTTCACCGGATAATACGATGGAACAGGAAAGATTGTCGAATACCTTCGGAAATTCACCAAGGCTTTCCGAAAAAGGCTGACCTTTCAACACTTTTTCAAGTACTTTTCTGAGAACTCCCTGGAGCTGCGAATTCTCGGCATCTTCAGCAACGGTCTCTAAAGCTTCGGTAATGGGAATCCCTCCCTCTACCATGGTTGTCAACTGCCAGCAAAGTGCCGCCAACTCCGATGATTTAATGCGTTTTCGGCGGGATTTCACCTTTTTTTTCTTAGTGGTCGTAGCTATTTCGCTGACGGAGACCGGAGTAAAATCCTGCTCACGAAGCCAGTTAAGTACATCATTGGAGGAAATCGCCTGTAGAAATCCCTGTTTTCGCACCCCTGTCCCGTCACGAGCAATATAGCTGTAGTTTTTCATCTAATTACGTTTTCTCAGGAAAAACCAAAAACTGTTTTTTTACATTTCGCTTCTTAAAAAAGTAAGAGAGCCGGTTTACACTTACAAATTACCCGTCCTCTTATCGGCGTCAGGAAACCGTTGGTTTAATAAAAAATGACTGTCGGCTCATCAAATCCTAATCTTCGAAATGTACCTAAACCCCATTTTTTTGTGTTTTGCAGAGAAACTGCTTCCCCGTTTAAAATGACGTATCCACGCATTTACTACGACAGTTTTTACCGGAAAATTTATTTTCGGTCTTTATGCTCTTATGTTTTCCGTAAACGCTACTCTAAGAACTTCTTCAGCAGTGGTTAAGCCCTGCAGAGCTTTACTAACACCGCTTTCGAATAGCCCCCCATATCCTTTTTGACGGGCCATCGTTCTTATTTCTGTCTCGCTGGCGCCTGCAATGAGTTTTTCGCGTATATCGTTGTCCATAACCAGGAACTCGAATATTGGCAGTCTCCCCAGGTATCCTGTATCTCCACAGTGTTTGCAGCCTTGCCCCTGATAAAAGACAGCGTCCTTGGCCTTTTCAGGGTCCATCTTCAAATGACTAAGGGCTTGTTCACTAAGCTCTACCGGCTTTTTGCAGTTGTCGCAAATTTTTCTTACCAGTCTTTGGGCGACGATTAAGTTTAGTGACGATGCCAGCAGGAACGATTCGACACCCATATAAACCAGTCTGCTTATAGCGCTGGGTGCGTCGTTCGTATGGAACGTGCTAAGAACCAGATGGCCGGTTAAAGATGCCTTTATAGCAATCTCAACCGTTTCTTTGTCTCTGATTTCACCTAATAGAATTATATCGGGGTCCTGTCTCAGGATGGACCGCAGGCAGGATGCAAAATCTAACTTGATTTCGGGCTTTATCTGGGTCTGGTTAATCCCGCCAAGGCGGTATTCCACAGGGTCTTCCACCGTGGTAATATTTTTCGTGGGGTCTTTGAGATACTGCAGCGCCGAGTACAAGGTAGTACTTTTACCGCTGCCGGTTGGGCCGGTAACAATTATTATGCCGTGCGGCTGCGATAATATACTCTTAAATTCTACAAGAAGTTCAGGCTCAAAACCAAGTTCATCCACGTTGTGGTTTACTGAAGATGTGTCCAGAATTCGCATCACGACTTTTTCACCGTATATCGTTGGAAGTATTGACACACGAACATCTATGCTTCTGCCGGAGACTTTCATTTTTAATCGACCGTCCTGGGGAAGTCTGCGCTCGGCAATGTCCATTTCCGCCAGTATCTTGATTCTCGTTACAACTGCCGCCTGCATCTTTCTGGATGGTGGAACCATGTCGCGAAGCATTCCGTCAACACGCATTCGAACCGTCATGGATTTTTCCTGAGGCTCGATGTGAATGTCACTTGCTCTGCATTTGACCGCGTGGCTCAGCATCAGGTCGACAAACCGAATCACAGGCGCCCTGCTTGCCGCTGCTTCGTTGCTGAGGTCTTCTTCCTCTTCTACTTTCTCGTGCTCACCGGGCTCTTCGGTCTCAACCTCGAACTCTACAAGGTCGCGAAGCCGTTGTTCTTCAACATCTGAACCATGGAAAATTACCTCTATGGCTTGGTTGATTTCCTCAGGTGAGCTAATCACAACTTTAATCTGACGCTTTATTTTAAGCGTGATTGTATCTATTGCAATGACATTAAGCGGGTCGGCCATCGCAATGATAATCTTCTCCTCCTCTTCGCCGATAGCCAAAAGACAAAATCGCTTGGCAATGCTCTCGGGCAGCATTCGAGCGATATTGATATCAATTTCAGAAATGTCGTTGAGCGAGACATATTCCATTGAGAGATGTTCAGATAGGGTGCGGGTAACGTCCTCGGTACGTAGCTTTTTGAGGCGAACCAGTACTTCGCCCAGTCGACCACCGTGCTCACGCTGGTCGTTTAATGCTTCCATTAATTCTTTGCGGGCTAAGAGTCCTTTCGAGACCAGTAGCTCACCGAACAAATGTTCCGTGTTTACTCTGGAAGATTCAGCAGTATTGGGGGTATTTTGTACAGCTTCCATTTTTTCTCAATCTCATAATTTTATTTATATGTCAAAACTTAAACCTCTCAACCTTGATAAACCGCAAACAATTAGGCGGTGACTGCTCTTTCTTTTATTTTTTCAAATATGCGAAAACCCCATTAAGAAATTTGCTTTGCTTTTCACCACCATCTATTTAACTACTTAAACTATAATGTAAAAAACGACAAAAGCAAAAAATCAAAAGCTTAATTTAGAAAAACAAATGACTTCGAAATCGACTGGACATTGCTGTTTTGTCCATTGAGTCGCCATAGTTTTTCGTCCGGAACAGTTTTATGGGACGGGCGATGATTTATCTGCCAAATCGTTATTGCTAATCTTTTTATTTTTTTTTAATATGGGCAATTGAACAATTGTCTTTCGTATCGGCATAACCGATATTTTTGTTAGAATTATCCTCGAAGCTATTATACAATAGACAGGTCTGGTACATTAAGAAATGCCATGTGGTTGCAGCCTGCATTTGGAAGCCAAAAGCCGCCGATTAGAGTTGCCTCTGCCTGATTGTATTACTAATGACAAGGAAACGGTAAAGATAGATGAGTTCGAAAAAAGGTTCTTATAGCTTCGGTGAAATTGAGAAGAAATGGCAGCAATACTGGCAGGAGCACAGGACTTTCAAGGCGAAAGACTGTGATGATTCGGCACCGAAATATTATGTCCTGGATATGTTTCCCTACCCCAGCGCGCAGGGCCTGCACGTGGGTCATCCGGAGGGCTATACCGCAAGCGATATAATCGCCCGACATAAACGAATGAACGGCTTTAATGTTCTGCACCCTATGGGCTGGGACGCCTTCGGCCTGCCGGCTGAGCAGTATGCCATCCAGACCGGCACACACCCTGCAAAAACAACACAAAATAATATCGACGGCATGCGCAGGCAAATCAAAGCACTGGGTTTCAGCTATGATTGGGACAGAGAAGTTAATACCACCGACCCGAATTATTATAGGTGGACGCAGTGGATTTTCCTAAAGTTTTTCAACAGCTATTTTGACCAGGCCGAGCAAAAGGCGAAACCAATTGAGCAGTTGCCGCTCCCTGATGGTTTAAGTGAAGCTGAAAAACAAAAGTATATACACGATAACCGCCTGGCTTACGAGGCCGAAGTGCCCGTCAACTGGTGCCAGGCCTTAGGGACGGTCCTGGCTAATGAAGAGGTTGTGGGCGGAGTGAGCGAACGCGGCGGACATCCGGTTATCAGAAAGCCGATGAGGCAGTGGATGCTGAGAATAACAAAATACGCCGAGAGACTCCTTAGCGAATTAAACGAAGTGGATTGGCCTGAATCCATAAAAAAACTGCAGACCGACTGGATAGGAAAGAGCATCGGAGCAGATGTTGATTTCAAAATTGACGGCTTCGATGAAGTCATTCGTGTCTTTACTACTCGGCCGGATACACTCTTCGGCGCAACTTATATGGTGATGGCTCCTGAGCACAAACTTGTTGACCTTATTACGACTGATGACAAAAAACAGGCTGTTAAGAAATATCGTGAAGAGGCGGCTCGAAAAAGCGATTTAGACAGAACCGATTTGGCAAAAGAAAAAACAGGGGTTTTCATCGGTGCTTTCGCTAAAAATCCGGTAAACGGCGAAAAAATCCCTATCTGGCTCAGCGATTATGTTTTGATTAGCTACGGCACCGGTGCAATTATGGCCGTACCCGCACATGACGAAAGAGACTTTGAATTTGCAAAAAAATTCGACCTGCCGATTATCCAGGTCGTTGAACCGCACAATCCCGAAGAAGCTGAATTGGCCAGACAGGGCAAGTTGTGTTTTGTCGGTGACGGAAGGGCGATTAACTCTGCACAGTTCAACGGATTGACAACCGCCGATTTCAAAGAGCAAATCACAAACTGGCTCAGTGAAAAAAACCTCGGCAAAAAGGCCGTTAACTATAAGTTGCGTGACTGGCTTTTCAGCAGACAGCGTTACTGGGGAGAACCCTTTCCGATTCTCCATACAGAAGACGGTGGAATTGTCGGACTGAGCGAAGACGATTTACCTTTGGAACTGCCGGTGGTGGAAAACTACAAGCCCGGCGGGACAGGCGAGCCGCCGTTGGCAAATGCTCTCGGTTGGGTGGATATAAAATTGTCCGACGGCACAAAGGCCGTACGCGAAACAAATACTATGCCTCAATGGGCAGGCAGTTGCTGGTACTATCTGCGATACCTCGACCCGAATAATAATCAGCAGGGCTGGGATAGTGAAATAGAAAAATACTGGATGGCTCCGAATGGTGTTGATTTGTATATAGGCGGCGCCGAACATGCTGTGCTGCATCTTTTGTATTCACGCTTCTGGCACAAGTTTCTCTACGACTTGGGATATGTCAGCACCAAAGAGCCGTTTTATAAACTTGTCAATCAGGGAATGATACTTGGCGAAGACGGCCGGAAGATGAGCAAGTCTCGCGGCAATGTTGTCAACCCCGACAAGGTCATCAACAATTTCGGGGCCGATTCTATGCGGCTTTACGAGATGTTTATGGGGCCTTTGGAGGCTATCAAGCCCTGGAGTATGCAGGGAGTCGAAGGTGTGCATCGGTTCCTGCAAAGGCTCTGGAGAATGGTCGTGGATGAGGACACAGGCGATCTTGCTGAGCAAATAAAAGAAGAAGCTGATACTGACGAAACGACATTGCGCCTGTTGAATCAGACCATTAAAAAAGTGGGTGATGATATCGAAGGCTTCAATTTTAATACGGCCATAAGCGCGATGATGATTCTTGTTAATCACCTCATCAAACTTGATGTTCGCCCCAGGTGGATAATCGAAAAATTCGTCCTGATTCTCTCTCCTTTTGCGCCCCATATCACCGAAGAGCTTTGGGAAAAGCTGGGCCATAACGATTCTTCGGCTTACGAACCGTGGCCAAAATATGACCGGGAGCTTATCAGGGAAAAAGAAATTGAATTGGCTGTTCAGGTCAATGGAAAAATCAAATGCAGAATAGTGGTTTCCGCCGATACGGACGAAGAAAAGATTAAGCAAAAGGCACTGGCCGGTGAAAAGGTAATTGCCGCTATGGCCGGAAAAAAACCAAAAAAAATCATCGTTATTAAATCACGACTGGTAAATATTGTAATTTAGCCTTATCGGATTATTTGCTGATGACAGTCGAAATTGAAGCAAAACTAAAGGTTGATTCGACAGGGGAAATAGAAGAACGGCTGGTTCAACTTGGTGCCGAGTTTCTGCAGGAGCAGTTACAGAAAGATTGCTATTATGATAATTCGGATGCAAACTTAATAAAAACCGACAGGGCCCTTCGGCTGAGATGCCAGATGGCTGCTCAGCAAGAAAAGTTTTTTTTGACTTATAAAGGCCAAAAAGAAAAAGATAAATTCAAGAAAAGGCAGGAAATAGAAATTGAGGTTGCAGATATCGATTCGACCCAAAGGTTGCTTTCAGCTCTTGGGTATGAGAAAGTGCTTGAAGTTGAGAAGAAGCGACGAGTCTGGCGGCTTGGCGATTGTATAGTTGCTCTCGACCAGTTACCTTTGTTGGGCAGCTTCGTGGAAATAGAAGGCCCTGATGACGAAAGAATCGATGATTTGCAGAAAACTTTGGGACTGGAGGATTTGCCGCACATCCCACAGGGTTATGCGGTTTTAGTGGCCGAAAAACTGCATCGGCAAAGCTAAGGTTGGTAATTATGAAACCAAGTGATGGTTATATCGCCTATATTGTAAATCCCGGCTCTGGCGCGGGCAGCAGCAGATTGGCCGGTCGGCAGTTCGAACAGTATCTTCGCAGAAGAGGTTTCGAAATCAGGCTCGGTTTGACTGGCTCTTTGGACGATGCCTGTGAATTGGCCACCGAAGCTGCGGTTGATTATGATTGCGCAGCGGTTGTTGTTGTCGGTGGCGATGGCACCGTCAGAGAGGTAGCGCACGGCCTGGAAGGAAGTGACAAGCCGTTACTCATTGTCCCGAGCGGAACGGAAAATCTGCTGGCAAACGAATTGGGTTTTGATGAAAAAATTAAAACAACAATAGAAACTTTTGAAGCAGGTTACACCAGGCCTGTGGACCTGGGAAATATAAATGGAAAATGTTTTACTTCTGTGGTCGGCTTTGGATTTGACGGCCGAATAGTTAAAAGTGTCTGTGAGCAGAGAAGGGGGCATATAAATCATCTCGATTACTTTTGGCCGATGTGGAGAACGTTCTGGAATTATAAGTTCGATGCGATGAAGGTAGAGGTGGACGAAGAGGAAATTTTTAACGGCAGGGGACTGGTTTTTGTCGGAAACAGTTCGAGATATGCATTAGGACTTCAGATATTGCACTATGCCGATTTGTCCGACGGCCTGCTGGATGTGTGCATTTATAAATGTGCTTCTCAAGTGCGATTGTTAAAGCATTCGGTGATGACCGTTATCAAGCATCACGCCGGCAGTCGTGATGTTATTTATCGTCAGGGAAAAAGCATAACCGTAAGTTCCGATAGTAACAGTGTAGAAACTGAAATTGATGGCGACCCCGGGCCGCCTTTGCCTGTACAGATTAAGGTGGTTCCAAAGGCGGTTAATTGCTTAGTGCCCGAAGGGGCAAGGCCAGCAGGAATAAGAACCAGAATTATAAGGACGTTGAAATAAACCAACGGCATATAACCAGCAGAAATACTATATGCTATTGGAGGTGAGAAATGAGTAAAACAAATTTCAAAATCGGCCTCGCCGATAAGGGTGGAAAAAGTGGTTTATCTTCTGTTTCGAATCACCTCGAAGTTGGTTTGGACGCGCCTTTATTTGTGATGGCCGGGCCATGCGTTATTGAAAATAAACAGCTTTGTCTGGATATTGCAAATCGCCTTGTTGAGATTGGCCGCAAACTCAATATTGGAATGGTTTTCAAGGCCAGCTTCGACAAGGCAAATCGCTCCAGCATTTCCAGCTTTCGCGGCCCAGGGCTGCAGGAAGGATTGGAGATTCTTGAACAGGTTCGCCGAAAGACTGATTTACCGGTTATGACCGATGTACACGAGCCGGCACAGGCTGATGCTGTCGCCGAAGTGGTTGATTGCCTTCAGGTACCTGCCTTTCTGTGTCGACAGACCGATTTGCTTTCTGCCTGTGCAAAAACCTCAAAACCTGTAAATGTAAAAAAAGGTCAGTTCCTTTCGCCTTCTGAAATGAAAAATGTCGTTGAGAAAATCCGTACCTGCGGAAACGAAAAAATAATTCTCACTGAACGAGGCACTTTTTTCGGATACAATCGGCTGGTTAATGATATGACGGCTATCGAAACTATGAAAGAGCTTGGTTGTCCGGTTGTTTTCGATGCCACCCACAGTACCCAGCAGCCCGGAGGACTCGGCAATGTGACTGCAGGACGAAGGGAAATGGCTCCACTGCTTGCAAAGGCTGCAGTTGCCGCCGGAGCAAACGGCCTTTTCATTGAAGTACACCCCGAACCCCAAAACGCCAAATCAGACGCCGCCTGTGTTATGCCTCTTGATTGGCTCGAACCCCTGCTCAAAATCTGCAGAGAAATATTCCAAATCGTGCGAAGTTAAAAAGTGGCTGAAGAAGGAAAATATTTATTTGGCCCGGTCCCTTCAAGAAGATTAGGGCGAAGTCTCGGCGTTGATATCGTCCCATTTAAGCTCTGCACCCTCGACTGTGTCTATTGCCAAATCGGCGGAACAACTGAAAAAACTATCGAGCGGAGAGAATACATCGCTGTAAAGCCGGTTTTGGACGAACTGAGGAAAAAATTAGCTCAGGGCATCAAAGCCGATTTTATTACTATTAGTGGCTCCGGTGAGCCGACGCTCAACTCTCGACTTGGTGAATTTATCGATGGCATAAAGAAAATCACCGAAATTCCCGTTGCTGTACTGACCAATGGCACACTTTTATACAGAGAAGATGTGCGCGCTGATTGTGCAAAAGCGGATGTAGTGTTGCCTTCTCTGGATGCCGGTGACATCGAAACTTTTGAAAAGGTAAACTGCCCACACGGCGATATCAGTATTGAAACGCTAATTTCAGGCCTGTGCGAATTTAGAAAAGACTATACAGGCTTGATATGGCTTGAGGTTTTTCTTGTTGATGGGCTAAATACCACTGCCGGGGCAATTGGGAAAATCAGGGATGCTATAGAGAAAATTCGTCCGGACAAGGTACAGCTCAATACGGCTGTGCGGCCGACCGCTGAGTCAGCCATAAAAAAATTGGAACCTGAAAGGATGCAGGCCATAGCCGACCGGTTAAGCAAAAGCTGCAAGGTCGAGGTAGTTACTGATTTTGCTCTGGGAACCGCAGGCATTGAAGCCGGAGCAGAAATGCATTTTGGACAAAATCAAAATGTAGAAACCCTCTTATCAATGCTGAAACGCAGGCCTTGCTCGCTGAATGATATTTGCGCCGCCCTCGGCCTGCACCGCAATGAGGCATTAAAATATATCGGTCATCTCCAAAATAGGGGCGATATACACTGCGAGAAAAGAGACGGAATAGTTTTTTTCAAAGCCAATTAAAGAAAATCCCGCGACGCACTATACGCAACCCGCCCTAATAAATTTGTATAAAATTTGGCATAATTTAATAATGCCGCCTTCAATTTGTAAAGATGGGGGACTTATTGGCCGATAAAACCCTTGTAGCATTTTCCAAACTGGCGATTTTATCACATTTTGACGGAAAATCTGAGATTTGGCTTTAGTCGACCGTTTTTAGACCGATAAAGGATATAGGCAATTTTGTGAGCATTTTTGTGGCCTTTGTGTCCGGGACTAAAATCTGCTTAGAGGAAGAAGGCCCTTACAGTGTGTTCTGATTTGAGGACATCAATGAAGAGAACGAAGCGACAACTGGTTTTAAATAAAGGCGCAGAAAAGTTTATATTTCGTTATGACAGCGGCTGTGAAGACAAGCTTCTCGACACACTCGTTCAGCAGGCAAAGGACGACCGAACTGATTTTGACTGGTTTGATGCAGCGGTGTTAAGTTTCAAGCTCACCCAGTCGCTTATCGGCCAGGCCGACAAACTCTTAAACGAAAATACAGATGTGAAATCGCTCTCGGCAACCAATGCCGATAGCGAAGGTGATTAACATATTAAGATTTGAAAGCCTCATAATTGGACAGGAAATTTTGTTTTTAGCTAAGCTGCTGTAGGGCAGCACGTAAAATAAAAAGGCAGGTATATTATGGAAAATAGTGCGATTATCCAGGAGTTTCTCAATTACTTAAGTTATGAAAAACGCTTCTCTGAGCATACTGCTAAATGTTACGGTGCCGACCTGACGCAGTTTGGAGAATATCTCTTGAATACTGCTGCTTGTGATGTTTCCACAGGGACTACTACGATGTCCGCGATTGAATCGGGCACAGATGCCGCGCAGACATCCGTAGCAACACAGACCGCACCTAAGCTCGACCAGCTGCTTATTTCAGTTGATGTCAATGCTGTCAGGGCGTATCTGGCAATTCTCAATGAGAAGCAGTACTCAAAGTCAACAATAGCACGCAAACTTGCAACGCTGAGAAGCTTTTACAAGTTCCTTATAAAGAGAAATCACGTGACCTCAAATCCGGTTATGGCCGTAAGAACGCCAAAGCAGGAGAAAAAACTGCCGCGGTTCCTTGAATATGAGCAGGTAAAGAGATTGCTCGAAACGCCGCCTGTGGACACCTGGCTCGGCGCAAGAGACAGGGCGATTATGGAGACTCTTTACAGCACCGGAATAAGAGTCAGCGAGCTTGTCGCTTTGAATATGGACGATATAGACTTCCTCGGTGAAGTGATTCACATCAGAGGAAAAGGCAAAAAGGAAAGAATTGCTCCCATTGGCTCATCTGCCCTGCAGGTTATTCAGCATTATATGGAATTTAGGAACAAAAGGGCGCAGAACAACAGCAACTTTGATGCCAGGGTCTTGTTTGCCAACAAGCATGGCAGACGCCTCAGCACGCGAAGCGTCCGGCGCAAAATGGATAAATATTTGAAGATGGCCGGCCTCGACCCGAATATCAGCCCCCATACTTTACGCCACAGCTTCGCAACCCATATGTTAAACAACGGCGCTGATTTAAGAAGTGTCCAGGAGCTGCTCGGCCATCAGTCACTCTCAACCACTCAGGTTTACACCCATCTTACTACGTCAAGACTAAAGGATGTTTACGAAAACGCTCATCCGAGAGAGACCGAACAGGATGAAAACAAATGGTAAAAAATCATTAAACGAATGTTAATGACTTGTGTTCAGCCCCGGCTGTAAACCGGGGCTTTCTTTTGCGCCGTTTTGTTTACAATCGCAGATTATTCTTGACATCTTCAATGATAACGCTAAGATTCAGCCGAAATAATAAACAGTGTATTTGCAGTATATGTCCCCACAAAACATTTAGGAGTAAACACAATGGCAGACAAAAAGGCAGACCTCGCCGGCCCGGGTATTGGTGACTACAACGAACTCGAAAAAATCCTCCCTAAAAATTACAACTCTCTACTGACCCCGAAAGAAACACAAATTGCCATTTATGAGGCAAAAGACTACATCGAGCAAAATCTCTGCAAAGAGCTTAATCTTATTCGCGTTACAGTTCCTCTAATCGTGGACGTCGATAGCGGCTTAAACGACTACCTGGACAGGGACGGCTCACGCACCCCCATTTCATTCCACGTTTCAAATGACCATAACAAAAACCCCCTTGATGTCGAGGTCGTACAGGCCGCGACAAAATGGAAGCGAATGGCTCTAAAACAGTTCGGCTTGAACATAGGCGAAGGTCTCCTGACGGATATGCGGGCCATACGCAAGGACTACTTCCTCGACCACGACCACAGCGCCTACGTTGACCAGTGGGACTGGGAGCTCGCTATAACAAAAGAACAGCGAAACCTCAAATTCCTAAAAGAAGTCGTACAAAAACTCTGGAAGGTCATCACCGGCGCCGAGGCCCATCTGCAGCGGCTTTTCCCTCAGCTAAAAACCGACCGCTATCCGAACCTGCCCAAAGAATTGAAATTCATTCACGCCGAAGACATACTTGAAAAATACCACGACCTGCCCCGCAAGCAAAGAGAAACTGAGATTAGCCGGGAATTCCCCGCTATATTCATTTACGGTATCGGCTGGGTTCTCAAGGACGGCTACCCCCACGAACTAAGGGCCGCTGACTATGATGACTGGGTAACCGAGACAACCTCTGAAGATGGAAGACCGATGCACGGCCTTAACGGCGATATCCTCGTCTGGAACCCAATAACAAAAAGAAGGCACGAACTAACTTCTATGGGAATACGTGTAAACGCCGATACCCTGAAAAAGCAGTTGGACATTACTGGCCAGCTTGATTTCCTCAAACTGCCCTACCATCAGGCTATTATCAACGATGACATCCCGCTGAGTGTCGGCGGGGGAATTGGCCAGTCGCGTACCTTTATGCTCCTGTTGAAAAAAGCCCATATTGGAGAAGTCTCCGCAACCGTTTGGCCGAAAATCCTGAAGGATATGTGCAAAAAGAAAAATATCCACGTCATTGATTAAGTTCACCCTTGCACCGAAGCATAAAAAAACAAGCTCTGGCGAAGCCGGAGCTTGCCGCTTTCGCTGCCTCCGGTTCGGTACTGTTTTTACTTACTGCAGGAGTGATTCTCATTGCCTGGCCGCCCTTGGCTGTCATGGACACTTTGAGGACTGTTTCTGAAGTCACAGGGAAACGGTCTATCCTGACGTGAGTGCGGGTTTGAACTGAAGGATCATCGCTGTATATATTCGCGATGTAGTTCTTTGATTTGCTCAGGAAACTCAGCGGAACCTCAAGCGTGCGTGCTTTAGTGCTGTTCATACAGCCGATGTACCAATCATTTCCAGAACGCCTCGCAATTACTGCATATTCTCCGATACTGCCGTGGATTACCTTTGTATCATCCCATACCGTTGGGACGTGGTCGAAGAACTCGAGTTCTGGTTCATCTGTGATGACATTTCGACTGCCGCCGGCCCCTCCGGTTTTTTGCGGCGAACCTCCCGGCCGGTCATACCAATACAGAAACTGCCAGGGGCTGTAGAGGCATACGGCTTTCGCCAATTGATACGAATGGCTGGCATTCTTATCGACACGCTCATCAAAGTAGCAAATCGTATTGTCCGCGGCGCCGGCCAGCATTCGGGTAAACAAAATGGCCAGTGTCTGGTTGTTGGACGGCTTGGTCTCATCTCCGCCTATGCCTTCCTGCGTCATGAGATTCGGATATGTTCGGCTGTAACCTGTCGGGCGATACTCATCGTGGATATCAACCATTAGATGATATTTGGCTGCTTTGCGAACCGCCTCGTGAAGCCACCTTGTCCAACGCTGAGATCCGACATTGACAAAACCATACTTAACGCCCTTAATTCCCCAGCTTTCATACAAAGGCAAAATCTCATCCAGTTGCTTTTCCAGTGCCCGCCGATTCACATACAATATGATTCCGATATTGCGTTTCCTTGCATATCGAATCACCTCGTGCAAATCCAGCGGCCCTTTCGAGCGTTTCGGGTCAACTGTAACTGTCGTTGCGTCAGATTTTTTGTCGTATTCATTGCCGTACCAGCCTGCGTCGAAATGGACATACTGCAAATTGTGCGCAGCGGCAAAATCAACGCATGCCTTGCCGCCGGTCGTGGTAAGAGTGACTTCACGTATTACCTTACCCGGCTTGATCCAGGATGTATCCTTGAGAGCGCAAGGCTTGTTCAAATTCAATATCAGATAATTACGCTCGAGCAAATCTCCTGGGGTATCACCGAGCATAAGGACACGCCACGGCGTTGTATAAGGGGTTGAGGCTTCGACCTCGCTGCCCAATGAGCTAACCAGGGTGTTAGGCCGCTCTTTATCGGGCGAAAGACGCATCCGGGCATAATCGACTAATCGAGCTTCGGCGATTGCCGCGAAAGGGCCGTCTTTCATTTCGATGGTGAGCGGTCGTTCACAATTATCCTTGAGCTGGCTAAGCGGCGTTTTTGTATGATTGCCCTGAGCACGATACGCAGCCCAGGCTGAATGGTCGGCGGGAAAATGAAACTGCGTTTTCTCCTCAGTTATGGTGAAGTCTTTAAATGATTCCTGCCGGGGGACTGTATAGCAAAAAGCGGCGCCATGGTCATACGCACGCAATGTCAACGTAACTAAATAATCTGCTTGCTTCAGCTCAACAACAAGCTGATTGTAATTGTCACGAATGCTTTCTCGCTCTCCATATACCGGCGACCAGACACTATCATTACTACTGTTTTTTGTGCTGATAATATCGAATCCGGCATCCAGCGATGGGCCGCCCTCAATGACAAATCCAAGTTTTGAATCAGCGACAATAGCTTTACATTTATATGTCACGCTATATACCGCACAGGCCGGCTGTTCCTGCAGCTCTTTTACCTCGAATCTCACCACAACGTTGCCGTCCGGTGAGCTTATTATCTGCTCCGCACTCGCTGCAGGACTAACTAAGTTCAAAGCTGCAAATAAAAGTGAAAGACCTAAGATGTTGCAGCCAGGGCCCCGGCTTTTCAGATGCTGATAGCTCGCTTCTCTATACATAACTGACATTGCCCATTTAACACTTTTAGAAACATTTTCTGGCCTTTAAAGTTCCTACCTCACCATTTTAACTGAAAAATAAGACAAAGAAAAACATTTTCTGACTTTTCCTCTTTGTTTTGTTCGTGCGTAACCCCCGCCTGTTCTGAGCGAAGCACAGCGAAGTCGAAGGGCTTGTCGCGGCCAAATCTCTGGCGAAGCCGGGCACCATTTTAACGATTACCTTGCTTATCTCCCCAATTCAAATGTCCGATTTCTTCCGACTTTACAAATTCCACGTGAGCGTCATTAAACAAAACGCTGCAACCTTTGCCTTGGTGGTTTTCAGTTGTCAATAATTCTGCACCACCAAACTGATTCCATCCGCCCTTTGTTTCAAATACAAGCACCACATCGTTGGGTGAATCTGGTTCGCAATTTGGGTTCATAGCGTAACTGCACCGCTCTTTTGTTCCATAACAACGAAACTGTTCCGCAGTAATATCTGTGTTTTCAATCAACAAATCACACCATATAGACGGGTCAGGATATTCACCTTCATTCCCACTTGAATATATAAGTATTGCTTTTACCAATTCTGATAAGTTTGTTCTACATACTACCCTTCGTGCAACGTGTCTTGTCGTAACAGGAGCAGGTAAAAGAAGGTAGAAGGCAAACACAAACGCTATACTAATCCCTAAGGCTTTTAAGAACCAATGCTTTTTCACGCTATCTCCCTTCATAAAGTTTTAACCGCACCATTTTAACTGAAAAATAAGACAAAGAAAAACATTTTCTTCCCTCTTTTTTTTGTCTGTCCGCTGCCCTCTGTCCTCTTGTGTCTTGGGTCTTACTTGTGCTGCCTCCCTGCCCTGAGCGAAGCACAGCGAAGTCGAAGGGCTTACCCCTTTTGCGCGGAGTTTCGGGTCAGTACAAGGCGTAATTTGTCCGCCGCACGGAGGCGTACTGTAGTACATCGAGTACGTGCGGTCAAATTTGACAACGAAGTAATCACCCGAAACAACCGCTATTTATGTGCTTAAAGCACCACTTTTTCGCTTTTTTTGCAACATTTGACGCTTTTTGCCATTTTCTTGCATTTTTTGACTGCTTTTTAGCCCAGTTATGAATTTTCTATTCAAAACCTGGGCTAATCCTGAGCGCGTCGAAGGGTTCGCACTTTAATTTTAATCTTTAATCTTCTATTTTTCGTGTCCTTCTTTTCCTTCGCGGTGAATAATTAAGTTCTTTGTGTCTTTCGTTCTTTCTCGCACTTTAAAATAATTTTTTAAAGAACAAAACGCTTGATTCCAGTCTTGAGAGTTTTGACATTAAAGTTGATTAAAAGCCCAACCTTGACCTTGGCAAGTTTCATATATGTAAGTAACTGGGCCCTGTGAATTCCCATTATTTTATCTACACTTTTAAGTTCGACAATAAGTTTATCATCTACAAATAAGTCGATGCGATACCCGCAATCCAGCTTAGCGTCTTTATATTTCACCGGAAGCGGGTGCTGGAGTTTGAAAGGAATACCTGACTGAGATAATTCGTGCGCAAGGCATTGCTCATAAGCAGATTCCAAAAGACCCGGCCCCAAAGTGCGATGCACTTCCAAAGCACATCCAATAACCCGATTGGACAATTGATCAAATTCCATTTCGTGTCCTTCGCGATGAATAAACCTTTATTGTCATAGAATAAACCGCCTTAATGGAAAAACTCTATTCTAACAAATTTTATTTCCTTTGCACAACTTCATCTGGAAAATCCGAGTTAAAACAAGCCCGCGAAGCAGCTTCTCAATTTTAACTTTTAATACTTAATCTTCTTTTCTTCGTGTTTTTCGTGCCCTTCGTGGTTCAAAAAATCTGTGTTTATCTGTGTTAATTCTTGGTTACTAATTGATTTCTTCATGTTTTTCGAATCATTTGCGCAGGTATTATTTTGTTGAATGGAAATTTTTTAAATTTTTTTTACCTCTTTCCACACAACCACTTACAAATTTAACCATTATAAAATTGCCCGAATTTTCGCACCAAACGCGCAGGTTCGTCTAATTACGGGGAGACCTGTTTTTTTAAACCCCCGAGATGGAGATAAATAGTCAATAACCTTGGAGCGAAGCGGAAACCCCTTAAGGGAATAGCCAATATGCAATCTTCAATATTCAATCTTCAATCAGAAATGACCACCGAACTACAAACAACAAAGTACAAATCACCATTCGTGCTGCCTTCAGTTCGGATTGTTTTTACTTACTGCGGGGCTTCGCCCCTGCGTAATACTGTATGTCCCTCATTCCGCCCTCCGGCAGCACTTCACAGCGCACAAAAAGAATCAATTATGCAAAACAAACCCAATTTTTGCCGTTTTTGCGCCAAAAACTCACTTTTAGAAGCCAAACAAACCCAAAACAAACCCAATCAAACCCAATTTTTCGCTTCTTTCATCTTGCCTATGCTGCCTATTTACCCCAATCAAACCCAACCTGTAGTGAGCTTGCCTGCACTGAGTATCATCGAAGTGTCGAACCTATTTAAAACCACCCCCACAATTTTGACTTTTGACTTGTTTCCCCTCTTTCACCCGAATGGAGACGAAGGGAATCGAACCCTCATTTGCGCGATGCGACCGCGCCGTGCTCCCGTTACACTACGTCCCCGTTTACTTACAAACCGCCATCTGCCTCGTTCGCCAATCTCTTTTAATATAAATACTTACAACCACTTAAAACTGCCACTTCTCATAGCAGACGATTTTGTCTATCGGCTCGCGAACCGTTTCTTTCTTCCCGTTTGTCGGATACCCTACTGTCATCAGTTCTATTACGCTTATATCGTCAGGAACTCCCAATATTATTTTAACTTTTTCCGCCTCGAAAGAACCAATCCAGCACGTTTGCAGTCCCAACTCTGTTGCCTGCAGACAGATATGTTCGAGTGCAATCGCCACATCGATAGGCCCTGCCGCCTGCCCGCAACGCATCACATAGTCGCTATTACTGCACGCTGCTATAATCGCCCCTGCTTTTTTGAAAACTTCAGGCCGATTCGTACATCCCGCCAATTGCTCTTTCGTTTGTTTCTCCGTTACCGCCACAAAACGCCAATCCTGCATATTTTTCGCCGATGGCGCCAGCCGGGCCGCTTCAAAAAGCTCATCGAGTTTTTCCCGTTCAACATCTTTTTCCTGATACGACCGGCAGGAATAACGCCTGATAATAGCTCCAAGTACTGGCATAATCACTCCTCAAATCGCCTTTGCCGCCCAAAACGCCCAGACAAAAACACTACTCATTATTAACAAAACTTATAATACACCGACACAACAATATTAATATAAGCAATCAAAAACATTGACGCAAATATAAAAATTCTGTATCTTCATAACCAGCACCGGGCGATTAGCTCAGATGGCTAGAGCGCCTGCTTTACACGCAGGAGGTCACAGGTTCAAGTCCTGTATCGCCCATTTCCCAAGTCCTTGTAATTAAAAGATTTGGGAGAAATCATTCCTGTGTCATCCTTCTCGGCAAATACTGTGCTACACTTATAACTACACTTTTGAATTCATTTAGGAGACACTATTATGTCGAGAAGTAGACCAGCATCAAATCCGGTTTCATTCCACAAACACACAAAACAGTATTATGTGACGCGGGGTGGAAAAAGAATCTATCTGGTATCTGACGGGGAAGAGGCCCTTAAAAAATACCACAGGATGGGCCTGGGTTTTGAGCCGGCCCAGCAAGAACTTACACCGCCAGTCGAAATTACTATAAAAGAGTTGGCCAATCGCTTTATAGCAGCTCAGCAGGCAAATTGGCGAAATCCCAAAGCAACACTGAAATGCTACAAAAACTGGCTTGAGCGATTCATAAAAGACCATCCTCGGCTAAAGGTTGCTAACTTTACAGTTGAGAAGTTTGCTCGTTGGAAGCTTTCTTTAAAGGAGCGTGAATACTCCTCTGAATCGATTAATCACTATCTTTCGGCAGTACGGGCAATGTTTACTTTCGCAGAAGAAACCGATATTGTCGAGAAAGCTCCGAAGTTGAGGCGTATAAAAAATGAGTGAATTCCGCAAACAGGCTCAAAGGAAAAACCTTTGTACACGCTGGAGGATATGCGTGATATACTCTCATAACAACTGGTACTAA
>CAZECQ010000008.1:0-29965 GCA_964510545.1 uncultured Pirellulales bacterium
CAGTTCGGGTCTTCAATCACATTGCCGTTCCCATCATACAACGTACCGGTATTATCATAGCCGGAAGAATCCATAGCAGTATTGCCGTCACCATCATCAAGCTCCCACCAGCCGATAAGGTTCCCTACCTGACGGTAATGACGGTTGTCCTCAAGCCAGTTGACTGACATAAGGTTTACATCGTTATAGTCAACGGTGCCATCGGGATAAACGTCGCCCTGAATTGAGATGATGGTTATTTGGTCCTCGTGGGGGTAATAGTTCTGTGCTGTGATGGTAATGTCCATCGGTTCGAACGCCGTGAGTGGCTCAATTTCAACCTCGAAGTGTCCTGTGCCATCAGCATAACCGGAGGCGTAGATTTCGCCCGGCTTTGACAGGCAGACCAGAGCACCAGATACACCGGTTTCGACGATGAAGGTTTGTAGTCCAAGTCCGGTAATATCCGGATAGGTCGGATTCATTGTGCAGGGGTCGGTAGTATAGAGATTCATTTCCGGATCGCCAAACCAGTGGAACATATGGAAAGTACTCTTGGTAGTACCTGTGGTGCCTTTGTATGTCATCATATAATACTTTCCATAATTAAGTGCTTCGGCCGGCCGCAACGAAAGAGAATAAGTTGTGTCGGTGTGTGTGGTGTCATAGGATGGCCAGGAACATGTAAAGATTCCATGTGCCAACAGGTCGTTGTAGCCGGAGGAGCTTACCCGGGTAGCGCCGACTGCGCCGACTGCACCGCCACTGGAATGCTTGATAAAGGCCTCGCAGAAACAGTCGCCTCCGGTTCTGTAGAAAGAACCGGTATTACAGTTTAAACTAAACACCACAGGTGTCTTTCGACCGTTTGTTAGAGCGTTGATATTGCTGACGTTGTAGGGAGGGTCCCCCCAGGAGGTTTCACCGCCGTGGTCTCTATGCAGAACGATGTTTACACCTGCGTTGATAGCGGTGCTAACGTCGCTGCTTGCTTGCGAGGCGCTGGTCCATAACTCCACAACCCAGGTCGGTACAGGGTCCGGATAGTCGCCCGCGCATCCCCACCGTTGCTGGTTGATTGTGCCTCGATGAGCATAGGTGCCGTTATCGAAATGATAATTGTTTGTGGCATAGGTTAACGGCCAGTGACTGGTACACAACGCCGTGTGGCCGTCCCAGCCCAGGTCATTAACCATAAAGTTATAGACCGTCATCGCGGTTTCCATAAACCAGCGGTCAGCGTATCCATCATCATCGATTTCACTTGAATCGTTGCCATTGTCCTGAAAGTAAGCTGCTGCAAGAAAATCGTCATACCATTGACCAGACTCCGGCCACCTGTCATATTCGAGGATTTTGTTGACAACTATGCTGCATTGGCTCTCGGTATTTACCGGCAGTCGTCCGAGCGTAAGGTCGGGATAGTAATCGCTGCCGTCCACGAGGCTGTATGGATGGTCTGATAAACAGGGTTTGTATTCATAGAAATAATTGGAAGGCACATTATTAGCGGGAGCATTAACGTCGCCGACCAGTAGAACGAAGCTCGGAGCAGGACTCCAGTTGTCATAAGCATCCTGGATATAGCTTTTAACATCGTCTTTGGTGCTGCCGACCTCAGATAATTTGGAGACATAAGTAACGTAGCCCTTTTTGTATTTCCAATCGGCAAGAGGCTGAATTTCCTCATAAAGATTATCAGCTACAATAATCAGGTAATCTGCACCTTGTGCCTCTGACGATTCCTCAGCGGAGCTTTGCTCGGGCATACTCTCACTTTCATTCTCGGCTTCGTAATTGAGTATCAGCGACTCTGCTAATTTCTCGGATTGATGTGTTCTTAGTCTGCGTTTTCTTCTTCTTCTTTTAAGCTCTTCTTTTGTGCCTTCGAATTTAAGTTTGAATCTCAGCTTTTTGAATGTCCGTAGTTCTCCACCTGCCGGGTTGTACCGAAATGGAAAGACCTGTACGAAGACAACCCGTCGTCCGCGGATGAAACCGGGCGGGTTGATAACGATTGGCTCAGTGGGATAGAAAGCATCTGTGCTGTAAGCGGCCTGGTTTTGCTCAAAGCCGATAGGCCCCTGGACGACTGTGTCAGGCTGACTCGGCTGGAGCGGATAAATATTATAACCGAACCCAACGGAGACTAATTTTTCCTCCAGAACCTCAACTGATATATCCACACCGTATGGTATTTCCAGAAAAAAACCCTTGAAGGGCATTTCCGGTAGACCAACCTGCTCTGCGGTTAATCCACAGCCGGTAATGCTTAATCTGTCGTAAGTTTTGCCGTTTTGGGCGACCAATCTTGACCTTGCCGCCCTGATAAGGTTGACTTTGACTTCGATTGCATCATCAGTAGATGATGCCGACAGAAGTAAATCGGGTACTTTGCCTGCAGCAGCTATATCCAGGCCAACCTTGCTGCCTGAGCCGATGTCGATTATTTCACTTTGAGGCAGTTGAGCAAAAATGGAGCCGCTAAGGGATACGACAATCACGGCAATTAGGATTGATTTGATATTTTTAATTTTAACCTCTTCCTTAATGCGGGTTCGTTCTTTGAGTTTGCCGTCTTCATTTGACCAGCACATTACAAACCACGTAAAACAATATATTATAAGCTACTTTACGGTTTTTTGCAAGTTTTTTACCGGTTATTTCTGCAATTTTGGGCTTTTACTGTCGTTTGTTACGATTTTCGACAGTTTCTTAGCATATCAAGCAGGTTCTGCAAATCTTCGGGCAGTGGGGCTTCAAACTTCATCAGCTTGTTGGTTGTTGGGTGTTTGAACTCGAGCGTTGCAGCGTGCAGTGCGCAGCGGTGGATGACAGGTTCCTGCACAGCCGGTTCGCTATCCTGTAGTTGCCAGGGATAAACAAGTTTGCCACCGTACATATCATCTCCGACAATCGGATGTTTAATGTAAGACAGATGTACCCGTATCTGATGGGTTCGGCCGGTTTTGGGATTTAGTCTCAGTAAGGAGTAGCCGCGAAATTCTTCAATGACCTCGTAAAAGGTGATTGCTTCTTTGCCTATTTCCGGCCTGATAGCATATTTCTCTCTTGTTTTTGGATGGACGCCGAGCGGCATGTTTATGCG
The DNA here is from genome assembly GCA_964510545.1 of uncultured Pirellulales bacterium. Lineage (GTDB taxonomy): Bacteria > Planctomycetota > Phycisphaerae > Sedimentisphaerales > Anaerobacaceae > CAYXPG01. Next base: position 3,089 of record CAZECQ010000008.1, read on the forward strand.
GTCGGCGGTAAGTTCCGGCATGCCGTGTACTATAGCGAGATAGCTTTTTCGGATTTGCCGGTGCTCGAACTGTTTGGCGATTTTCAACTGAGCGGTGTCATTTTTTGTAACAACCATAACGCCGGTGGTGTCTTTGTCGAGACGGTGGACGATTCCGGGCCTGAATTCGCCCAGCCCGCTGGAAAGCTTGTCTGAGTAAAATGTCAGTGCGTTTACCAGTGTGCCATGAGTGTTACCGCGGGCGGGGTGAACAATCATATTGGGCTGTTTGTTGAGGACAATAATATCGTCGTCTTCATAAATTATGTTTAGCGGGATATCTTCGGGCAGAATCTCTTTGCTGGGCAGTTGTGGCAGGGCCAGTTCAATTTTATCGCCGGGACTTAGCTTAAAGCTTTTATTTATGACTTTGCCATTGACCTTAACGGCACCTGCGGCAATTTGCTTTTGGAGCAGACGCCTGCTGAAGTTGCTGAACCTGCCGTGCAGGTATTTATCAATTCTGCGCTGCTTGATTGAATTGCCGACCTGAAGCGTCAATGTCTCGCTGTCTGTATTCGTATCCGGTATTTTGGTTCTCCTGTTTTGCGTCTGAGAAAAAAGAGCACTTATACTTTGCGCTCATTATTTCACACTTTGCAGATATTATCTTATTGGCCGGGCAGATTGGTATCAACAGGATTTAATTTGGTATCAACCGGTCCGAGGTTGCTGTCAGCAGGAGTTATTAACTGCGGCTGCATAATTTCGATGTCCTGTGGTTTTGGAGGTTCCCTAAAAACTATTGTCTGTTGATAATCAGTTGTTGTATTTAGGCGCTGCCCTGCTTGAACCGCGGCTACGGTTCCTTCGAGATTTGGGTCGGTGGTAATATCATAGTATATTTGTTCTGCCGCCTCGAAGTTTCCGAGTTCTTCTTCGCACAGTCCAAGCCCGAACTTAGCCGCCGCGGTTAATGACGGATTGCCCGCGGCATTTTCGATTGCCTGAGTGTAACTTTTCTTTGCGTCGTTTATTTGAGTTGTTGTATCTTGCTTGTTTGCGGTTTCAAGCCGGTAGTGTAATTCCGCACGCAGGGTTTCTGCTCGTTTGATTAATGCGAAAGCGGCCATTTGATTGTTGTTTGCGTTTTGAGCGGCGGCCTGGAGACTCTTGGCGGTTTCCAGGAGCATATAAGAAGTGTCAAGTCCTCTCATATGGTCGTTAAGGACTTTTGTTTTACCCTGAGACAGTTGGCTGATGAGTTTTGTCAGATGGAACTGTCTTTTTACTGATACCACATTTTTTTGGTACCTGTTCCAGAAATATGTGCCCCCGACAGCCACAATTACTACTGATACATAGATAATTATTCTGAGGTTTTTCTTTACCCATTGTGGCAGGTTGCTCAGCCATTCGGCAAGTTCGTTGGTTTTTAGCTCATGACGATGGTCAGACTTCATTTCTTTCTCCGTTAAGTATTCTTTCCGAAATAGTTTTTCATTCTAATTCACGAGGATTCATTTTTTGACGCAAGAAAGCATTATAGCAAAAATTGTTTTGTCTTGCAATGGATTCGGGCTGCGGCTAAAATTTCAGCTAACGACCGGATAAGTTTGAATTTTGCTGTTATTTGTCAGCCTTTTTGAAAGGATGCAAATGCTAAGTGTTTTCTCAAAGCCAAAAAGGGCATTTTTTTTATTTTGCCTGCTGTTTTTTATTGTTTCTCTTTGTCAGGCGGGGAAAAATTTGGAAAAAATCGGGATTCCAAGTGCAATAAAGGACATTTGGGTCCCGGATAGATATATCGCTTTTGAAGAAATTCGGCCTGGGATGGATGCATACTGTCTTACCTGCTATAAGGGCACAGAGGTTGAAAAGTTCGATTTGAAGGTTCTGGATGTAGTGCGTAATTTCGCGCCTGGTAAGAATGCTATTTTGGTTGAGGGTACGGACGAGCGTTTTATCCACACCGGCCCGGTTGGCGGCTGCAGTGGCTCACCGGTGTATATAGAGGGCCGATTGGCCGGCGCCATGGCTTTCGGGTGGCTTTACAGCAAGGACCCTCTTTATGGTGTAACACCGATAGAAGAAATGCTCAGAGTAGGCCACTTGGGAGGTTCTGAAAAACCGCAGACCAAAACAGGGTTTGTTTTCGATTTTTCCAGGCCTATTGATTTTGCCGAGATTAACAGACAAATTCAGGAGCAAAAAAGCAAGACAGCAGAACGTAAAACACAGGGTTTGTACTCATATAACCTGCATACTTTGGCACCTTTACCTTGCCCGTTGGTCACTTCCGGTTTGCCGGCCCAGGTTACTGAGCAGTTGGATTCCTCAGTCAGGCCTTTTGGATTTATGGTTGTTTCCGGTATCGGCAGCCAAAATTTGTTGCTCGAATCACAAAACACGGCGGGCAGCGCAGAGAAACCGGAATTAGTTCCCGGTGCCAGTCTCACTGTTCCGGTGGTAACAGGTGATATAACCATGGCCGTGGTAGGAACGGTAACTGAAGTTGTTGATGACAAGGTCTATGGTTTCGGGCATAGCTTTCTTGGTTATGGGCAGATAGATTTGCCGATGGCCACAGGTCGGGTGCACACGGTGGTATCGAGCATATTTCGTTCTTTTAAGTTTGCCAGCGCTCTTGAGGTAGTAGGTGCTCTCAGAAGGGATGAATCGACCGCTGTCTATGGTCAAATCGGCGAAGAAGCCAGGGTGATACCGCTGACGATAAAAGTGGACCGTTACAACGACCCTGAGATGCAAGAGTATAACTGCCGCCTTTGTGATAACCGTCTGCTCACGCCGGAGGTGCTCGGTGCTGCAGTGGGCGGGGCGTGCTTACAACTTGGCCAATTGCCGCCGGACCATATGGTCAGGTATAAGGCCACTATTGATGTTGAAGACGCCGAATCAATCGTTTTTGAAAATGTCTCTACAGGCTCAAGCGTGGCAGATTTGTTAATGGAAAGCAGGGGCGCTGTTACGCTGCTTATGAATAATCCATTCGAAAAGGTCAATATAAAAAAAATGGATTTTGAAGTCGGCATAGTGGAGAAAAATATCTTTTCACATATATGGTCGGTTGATTTGGCAGATTCGGCCGTCAAGCCGGGACAATTGGTTGATGTCTCGGTGATTTTGGAGTCTGTCCGTAGCGACAAGAAAAGATATAACTGGAGTGTGGAAATTCCCGATGACCTGGCGCCGGGCAAATATGAACTGCTGATTACAGGGTGGCGCGGGTATCTGGATTTTCTTAAAAAAGCTGTGCCATATCGGTTTGTTGCGCAAAATATGCCGGGCCTGATTGAGGCCATAAATAATGTTTTGGCTATCCGCAGGGATAAGCTGTATTTTATTTTGGTTTTGCCGGCCGGAGGTGTCGCAGTGGAGAAATCCGAGCTTCCGGATTTGCCGCCTACCAAGGCGCTTGTTTTACTGGATGCGAAAAGGACCCTGAAAATCCAGCCATATCGGCACTGGCTCGAAAAGACGGTAGAAACCGGTTCAATCGTTATCGATAAGAAGGTTATGCGTATCACAGTGGAAAAATAATAGGAGTACAACATGAAAATAAAAAAAAGAAAAGCTACAATTGGAAATTTAAGGCCGCCGGGTTTTGTACTTTGCCTTTGTATTATCAGCTTTTCGTTTTTGGTTTATTTGTCACCTTCGGCCTGCTGGGCGGTTACCAGCAAGGTTACGCGTCACAGCAGCAGTGTGGATTTATTGGCGGGTGAGACGGATAATACGATAGTGGACTCGAAAGGAACAATCCGACTCGGCCGAGTAGCTCAATCGTTGGCGGATGAATTTGAAAATGTTTGGTCTATAAACACTATCGTTGTCAGTGGCGGAACCACTTATCTTGGCACAAGTCCCAACGGAGGTGTTTACAAATATAGTCTTGGCGAACTGACGAAGATTTATCAGGCCGAGATACAAAAGAGCAAAACTACTGAACCTGACAGTAATGAACCTAACACCGTCAGTAGCGAACCCAACACAGTTGAGAGCGAGGAATACCTGGCTAACGAGCATATTTTTGCGATGGCGACTGATATGTCCGGTCAGCTTCTGGTCGGTATAAGCGGTAGAAGATGCCTGCTGTGCCGATTCGAAGCAGAGCAAATGAAAACGGTCTTTGAACCGAACGATGCCAAATATATCTTTGCAATAGCCGTTGGTGATAATGGTGACATTTATCTGGGCACCGGGCCGGAAGGTAAGGTCTATAAGCTCGGTTCAAATGGCGAAGAAGCACAGCTTATTTATGATAGCACCGATAAGAACATACTTTCGCTGGCGATAGGAAATGATGGTTTTGTTTATGCCGGCAGTGACAGTCGGGGGCTGGTTTACAGGATAGACCCTCAAGCCCAAACGGCAACGGTTTTATACGACAGTGACCAGCCGGAAGTTACGGCCATGCTGTTTTCGGAAAGTGGCAGGGCTGCGCCGAAAACAGTCGGGGATATTGGGGGACAGGATTTGTATGTTGCGGCGACATCGGCCAAAATCATTGCTGCCCAGGCGAAGTTTGCATCTGAGCATCCTTTTGCCGGTCGGCCTGAATCTAAATCGCTGGCAAAGAAAAAGACTGGTAAGGATGATGGTGGGTTGAAACTGAAAATAGCAAATACGAAAAAGGGAACTGGTAAGGCGCCGGTCCAGAGACCGGCGCCTGCCCGCAAACCCACAAAACCGGGCGAGGGCAGTTACATTTACAGGATAACCAGCGATGGCTTTGTTACCGACATATTCAGCGAGAAAGCGGTTTTCTTCTGTTTGGCTGAACAGGACGAAAAGCTCTTTGTCGGGACGGGAAATAACGCCCAGTTTTTTTCCGTTGAACCGGCTACGGAAGAAAAGGCGATTATCTATAAGGACAAGCAGGCCTCGCAGATAGCCGCGGCAGCAGTTGCCGGCGATGACATCTATCTCGGCACAGCCAATCCTGCAAAACTGATATTGCTGCGTAAGGATTTTGCCCTTGAAGGTAATTATACTTCGAAACTTATTGATGCATCTCAGCCTGCCAGGTGGGGTAAGCTGCAAATTGATGCCGACATTCCCGAAGGCGGTATGGTTTTAGCGGCTTGTCGCAGTGGAAATGTCAAAGATGTGAACGACCCGACCTTTTCTGAGTGGACCGAGCCTCAGCAGGTAACAGGACCGATACAACTGCAATGCCCGGCTGGCCGGTTCTGTCAATATAAGCTTATTCTGAAAAGTCCGGATGGCGGAAAGACCCCCGTTGTCAGAGAAATTGCCGTTGCCAGCACCGTCCCGAATCTTGCACCGAAAGTTGAATCGGTCAGTATCAGTCGAATGAAAACAGCCGGCAAAATGGGCGTATTTCAAATAAGCTATAAGGCCAAAGATGATAACGATGATAAACTGATTTATAAAATAGATTTTAGAAAGATTACAAGGACTAACTGGATTAAGCTTGAAGATGAGATTGAAAAAGAGAGTTTTGAATGGGATGGAAAAACCGTCGAAGATGGACGCTATGAGGTCAGAGTAACAGCAAGCGATGAAAGAAACAATACCGATGCAACAAAGTTGACCGGTAGCAGGATTTCTGAGATGGTGGTAGTTGATAATACTGGGCCGGTTATTAAAAGAAGTCTTGTCAGGAAAGACGGCAAAACAGTAACACTCGAATTGCGGGTATCAGATGAATTAAGCGCTATCGGACGTGTAAATTATACCGTTGACAGCGGTGCCGAGTGGATAGGTGCTGTGCCGGACGATTTGGTATATGATACCACCGACGAGGATTTCACTATTGTTATTGAAGAGTTGAAACCCGGCGAACATATAATCTCAGTCAAAGTTACTGATGATATCGGAAATACAACTTATAAAACTTTCGATGTCAATATAAAAGACAGCTAAGAGATTTCGGACTGATGTATGATGCCTGAATAAAGGTATGGGATTTATGCCAAAATCGAATGAAAGAAATGAGATTGCTGCAGGACAGAAGCAGTTTATTGAAACGATAGTTGAGATTATGAAAAAGGCAGTTGTGTACGGCTCCGATGAAAACAAAAAGGTTATTCAACAACAGTATGAGCAGGAAGAGCTGAAGCCGGCAAAGTTTCAGCTGGGTGTGATTTTGGAGGATTTTGAGATAGCGAGAAAAAAACAGGTGCCCTTGTGTCAGGATACCGGTGCTCCTGTTTTCTATATAAAGCTTGGAAACGAAGTAAGATTGAACTTTGATTTAAAGCAAGCTCTTGCCGAGGCTGTAAGGCAGGCAACTGAGCGGGTTCCACTCAGGAGAAATGTCGTACACCCTGTCAGCAGACAAAATACCAATGACAATACCGGAATGGGCTTTCCTTATACCTTCTTCGATTATTTCGAAGGAGATTATGTGGAAGTTTTGTATTATCCTAAAGGCGGCGGTTCTGAAAATATGAGTAAGTTGAAGATGTTCAATTCCGTTTCTACACTGGACGAGATTAAGCAGTTTATCATTGAAACAGCCGCCGAATTTATGGGCAAATGCTGCTCGCCTTACACCCTTGGCGTTGGAATAGGCGGAGGGGCCGATATTTGTATGAATATAGCCAAGAAAGCCACCTTAAGAGACCCGGGCGTAAGTAACAAGGACCCTCAAATAGCCAAAATGGAAAAGGAATTGCAGGAGAGGATAAACAGTCTGGGAATCGGCCCGATGGGACTGGGCGGGGAAAAAAGTTTAATAACTGTTAATATAGAAGTGGTGGGGACTCACCCTTCAACTTATCCTGTCGGTATTGCCAACAACTGTTGGCCGGGAAGGAAATCCTGTGTGAGATTTTATCAAGATGGAAGAATTAAACATTGTTAAGTTGCAGACACCGTTGACCGCCGAGTGTGTCAGACAGTTAAAAGCCGGTGACATTGTTACTTTGGACGGTGATGTTTTTATTTTCAGGGACAGACCGCACAGGCAGGTTTATGATTATTTACAAAACGGCCAACAGCAGCAGATACCCTTTGACCTGACAGGACAGGTGATATTTCATACCGGCCCCATAATGGAAAAAACCGCTGATGGCTGGAAGGTGGTCATCGTCGGCTCAACAACAAGTATAAAACTCGAAGCGCTGGAGCCGACAATTATAAGGCATTACAAGACAAGGGGTGTTATTGGAAAGGGAGGTATGGGACCCGACACAACCGAGGCGATGAAGGAGGTTGGCTGTGTTTATTTTGCCCAGGTCGGCGGCGCAGCTGCTCTGCTGACAGAAGGGGTCAAGGAAGTCGTCGAGGTCTTCTGGCTTGAAGAAAACAGTATTACAGAAGCTGTATGGCACTTAAAAGTAAAGGATTTTGGGCCTTTCATTGTTGCTATTGATTCCCACGGAAGGAATCTCTACATAGAGAACGAAAATAAAGTTAAGAAAAAGCTGCTGGAAGGCGTTTGATGGTAGGGCCAGCGGTAATTTAGCCGAATAAGGGGTAGAACAGGATGCAAAGTTTCAACCGCGAAAGCCGGCAGAGTATTTATTTTGGTGTCGGCTATGTTGTAGCGAGCCGGTGGGAACCCGACCCAATCAAGCGTCTGGATTTTCAAAAGGCCCTGGCCGAGAAGCAGTTGGATTTTCCGCAGACACGAGTTGGTGCGCATGATTTTACGCTCATTAGAACCGAGCAGTCTCCGCTTCAGGTAAAAGCCGCTTCATTGGGACCGCGGGTTTCAAGCATCTCGATTAGCTCGGAAAGACCTGTTGATACTCTTGAGCTTTTTGGCAGGGAGGCAGAGGCCGTGTGCAACGCATTTCGTCAAATTTGGCTTGAGCAGCAGTGCCAAATTCTTCAGTGCAATGCCACCGTTCGCCATTTGTATAGCTGCGGCGAGCACGCCTTTAAGTATTTGTGGGAGGACAGGCTTGGTCAGAGTCCACAGGATTTTAGTTGTTTGGGCGCTCGGCCCGTTTTGGGAGGCGGGCTGCGGTTGGTTATGCCGCCTGTTAAGGACGAGTCTGAGCCGGTTCAGATTGAAGTGAAGATTGAGTCATTCTTTCGCGAATCGAAAAGTATGTTCATAGATACGGCTTTTATCTGGCCTAAGCCAATGTTGCTTCCGTCCGAAGCAAAATTCGAGCCGCAGAAACGCCTGATTGCCGCAGAAAACTACGCCACAAGCAAAGTCCTGGACTTTGTTACCTCCTCAAGTACATAAGATTGATGTCAATTCGGTAAAGTATTTCAAATCTGTTTTAATATTTCTTTTCCGGTTGGGTGCATTTTCATCAGACATTTTTTTAAGTCCCATTTAAGTTGGCTTGATTATAGCATTCGTTTGCTATTGAGATATAGTTTTGTGGTAAAAGTTGGCCCGGCCGGTCATTTGGATTTACGCCGGCCCGCTCGAAGATTTCAGAGAAGTCGGTGATTTTCGCCAATCTGCCGGTGGTGAATTTAGTACAGGTCTTGACCATTTTGCGGCGGTGCTGCATAAAAAGACTTATAATTTCACTAAACAGTCTGATATTTTTGATTCGGTTGATTTTTTCTTCTTTCACATTAAAGCTGACCATTGCCGAATCGACCTGCGGCGCCGGCCAAAAGACGGTTGGTTTTAGAACCCTTTCTGTTTTAACCCGGCCGGTGGCGCTGAGGAAGATACTCAAAGTGCCATAATGCTTATTTTCCGGCCCGGCTGTCATCCGTTCAGCTACTTCCTTTTGGACTGTAACATACATAGCATTGATGGACGGCGCTGCCTTAACAAGATTGAGCATTACCGGCGAAGCTACGTTATAGGGCAGGTTGGCAACCAGCAAAAATCGTCCCGGGTATTGTTTGCGGGCTGACTTTAGAGCTTCAATAACGGATGGATTGATAGTATTTTTATTTTCAAGAATGTCAGCATTGATAATTTCGATATTGTTTTGTGTTTCGAGTTGTCTGTTCGCAATTCTGGCAAGGGCCGGGTCTGCCTCGACAGCGATAATCTTTGCGCTTTTTTGAGCCAGGCCTTCTGTCAGAGAGCCGGTACCGCAGCCGACTTCGAGTACGATATCATCCCTGCTGATATTTGCGTAATCTATGAGCAGTTGCATAAGGTTCAGGTCAATTAGGAAATTCTGGCCGAGCCGTTTGTTTGGTTGTAGCCCTTCTGATGCAAGCAGTTGCTGGATTTGCCGCTTAGTCTGCATCTATTTCGGCTTTCGCTTGTGCAGGCTGGCGGTTTTTTTTCGTTGTTACCATTTGGATGGCCGTGGTTATGGCTGCTTTCATGCCGGCAGGATTTGCCAGGTCTTTGCCTGCAATATCAAAAGCGGTTCCGTGCGCAGGAGATGTTCGGATTATAGGTATGCCGAGAGTGACGTTGACGGCATTGTCGAATGCGAGCAGTTTTACGGGAATAAGACCCTGGTCGTGATACATTGCCACTACAGCGTCAAATTCACCCTGCACCGCCCGCAGAAAGAGTGTATCGGCGGCAAATGGCCCCTGGCAGTTTATTCCGTGATGCTGTGCCAATAAAATCGCCGGTGTTATTATTCTCTGTTCTTCATCACCGAATTGACCGGCCTCGCCGGCGTGGGGATTCAGGGCTGCTACACCGATTTTAGGATTTTCAATGCCGAAGTATTCCTGCAGTGCGGTATTCAGCAAATCTATCGGCTCAAAGACACAGCCGATTGTGAATTTGTGGCGCACTTCGAAAAGTGCTTCGTGAATTGTCGCCAGCGCCAGTTTTAGCTCGCCGGCGATGAACATCATTACCTTTCGTTTGGATTTGCATCGCTGGGCCAACATTTCGGTATGGCCCGGCCACTCGGCGCCGGCCAGCTTCCAACTGGTTTTGTTAATCGGAGCTGTTACAACGGCATCGATAATCCCTGCCCTGGCGGCATCGATGGCATCGAGACAAAACCGTATTGATGCCTCACCCGCCGATTTGCTCGGCTCTCTAATCCAGGGCGGCACAGAGTACTCATCGTAATCGGCCACAACCACTTTATAAGGGTAATCTCTGCTGATTTTTTCATGCTGATGTCGGCCCCAGTATGGCTCGAGCTCGGCGTTGTCGGCGGCATAGCAGAGCTGTTCATTCATGCCGAACACGATAAATTTTGCGGCCCGCCGTATTTGCGGCTCGGCCAGTGCCTTGACGATAATCTCCGGGCCGATACCGGCTGCATCGCCCATCGTTATCCCCAAAACAGGCTGCTCAGAAATCGAATTGTTGCTATCGGTTGCTTTCATCTCATTTGACTTTTGGCATATAAAAGAAGGTAAACTGTTCTCTATATATTATAACCCATTCAAAAGCCCAGTTCTTTTAACTTCTCTATAGTTAAGTTTTCTTTCTGTGGTAGAATTTTTTTAAGCTCTTTTTTTACTGTCTTTACGATTATGTCGTTTTCTATATTTACTACGTCGCCGACCTTGGCTTTGCTTAACATGGTTTTCTCAAGCGTTTCAGGTATTATCGCAACGCTAAATCCACCTTCATTCATATCAGCTATAGTGAGCGAGATTCCATCCACGGCGACCGAGCCTTTTACTACCATTTGGTCGAGCAGTTCACGGCTGGCCTCGAATTTTATATCGGCAAATTCGCCTTGTTTGTTGATTGCCTTAATCGTTGCAACCCCGTCGATATGACCGGTGACGAAGTGCCCGCCAAATCTGCCGTTAGCTTTTATCGCTCTTTCTGCGTTAACCATCGAGGTCGGCCTGAGTCTGCCGAGGTTCGATTTCGCCAGAGTTTCTGCGCTTACGTCAAAATGGGCAAGCTGGCCGTCGAGACCGGCTACGGTCAGGCAGGCGCCGTTTATAGTGATGCTGTCGCCTGTTTTGCTTCCGTCGGCCAGTTCACCTAAATCTATACTGAGCAGCATTGCACTGCTGCTTCGGCTAACCGACTTTACACGGCAAACAGACTCAATAAGCCCTGTGAACATAAAAAACGTTCCCAAAACGATTATTTATTATTGATAAAATAAAACTATATATTACAATCAATTATACGTAATCGGCAATCAATAATCAAGTTAGAAGGGGGCAGGACTATTATGAATACGTTTTGGCTGAAAATAGTGATATTTGCGGTTATTGTTGTGGGTCTGGTTGTTCTTGTAAAAACCCTGTCTCCCAAAGTTGAAGAAGCGATGGATTTTGATAAGCAGTCCGAACAGCTTGCTCAGGCCCAGGAAACGAAGTTGCAGGCTGAGCTTGCCGAGGCTGAGGCAAAGGCCAAACAGGCCAGAGCAGAACAGCTGGCCGCCCCGTCGAAAACTTCTCAGCCGATAAGTGATGAGATTGACCAGCTAGGGCAAAATATACAGGCACAAAGGTTGTTTCAGATGGCCGATGCTGAATTTAAAATTGCCCGCAAGCCCCTTATGAGTTATAAGAGGTGTGTCGATTACTGCCGTCAGATAATCAACGAATTCCCCGATAGCGCCGAGGCCGCAAAGGCGAGAGTGCTTCTGCGTAAAATTCCCGAGCGCGAACGTGAAAAGTGGAAAGTTACCGATGAGGAAATGGGGCTTTGAAATTAACCGATATGTAAAGTTGAAACCAAGTTCATAAGGGACACGATTAAATGACTACTACAGTCTCGATAGTTAACATACCTGCTTTTTCGATAACTGCTGAGTGCCTGCCCGAGGCGTGGGAAAAGGCCGTTTTAGCAGTATGGGACAATGGCATTGATATTAAAACTCAGTATGACAAATCCAAAGATGCACCAAGCAAAGATGCAACGGTTATGGTTACCATTACTAACCCTTTGGCTGAACCGAGGATTCACAAGAACTTTCCGGGCGGGCCGGCCGAGTTGGAAGCATATCGCCAGGAAGTTGTCAACGGTATTCACGACCACTGGATTGACCCTGCAGCGGGCAAGTGGACTTATACATATCACGAACGGCTCTTTGCATATTGTCCTGTGGAAAACATCCGTGACAAAGCTTCGCGGAAACCTTTTAAGAAGGTTGACCAGATTCAGTATATTATCGATTGTCTCTCGCAGGTTGCTCATACCCGCAGAGCGCAGGCTATAACCTGGATGCCTACAGCCGACCCACAAACGGATGACCCACCCTGTCTTCAGAGGGTATGGTGTCGATTGGTGGAGAATGCTGCCGGTGAACTGTCGCTCAATATGAATACACACTGGCGCAGCAGAGACCTTTACAAGGCCTGGTTTATGAATGTCTATGCCCTTACCAACCTCCAAAGGATAATCGCTGAGAAGATTTCAACAAAGATTAACAAGCCGGTGACAGTTGGCAGGTACGTTGATATCAGTGATTCACTGCATATTTATGGCAGCTATTTTGATGAGGTAGCCGGGGAAATCGAGAAGATGCGCAAAAGCGAGTTTACTGAGCGTGCCTGGGAGAGCAAGCACCCTGCTTTTGAAATGATGACGGCTGAAGCCAGAGAAAACCTTGCAAAGAGCCCGGACTGGTACGCAAAGCCGAAAGGATAGAAACTCGATTATTGATAATTGATAAATTATTAAAGGGATTGAACGATAGCTTTAATAGTTAACGGCGAAAAAGTTGAGGATTCACAGGTGGGACAGGAGATTGAGCGCCTAAGGCCGCATTATGAGCAAATCTTCAACGACAAGAATCCTACAGAACGTGAAGCACAATTGCTTGACTGGTCCAGGGAAAATGTGATTGAAAGAGTGTTAATCAATCAGCATGCGAGAGAATTTGGCCCGCCCATATCAGAAACCGAAGTTGAACCAGCCTTGGCTGAGATGAAAAAACAATATGAAAGCCAGGGGCGCTCTTTCGAGCAGCTTAGTGCCAAAGATAAAGAGAAAATAAAAGAAACCCTTGAGTCACAAATCAGGGTCGAACGTCTCCTCCAAAGCGTTTGCAGAGACATACCCGAACCGTCACGGGAATCTATAGCGGAATATTATGGTGAAAATAAAGAGCAATACAAGAGCCCCGAACAAATCAGAGTGGCTCATATAGTTAAATACATAAATTGGCAAAGTGATGAAAAATCTGCTTATGATGCGATAAAACAGGCACGGGAGGAACTTAATGGCGGCGTTGTCTTTGAAATGCTGGTTGATAAATACACGGACTGTTCCGATAACGGTGGTGATTTAGGTTATATTACGAAAGGACAGATGGTCGAAGAGTTCGAGGATGTGGTTTTTAAATTAGGTCCCGGTGAGGCAAGTGATATTTTTCGTACGCGTTTTGGGTTTCACATAGCCAAATTGTATGACAGAAAGCCGGCAGTTGTCCTGAGTCTTGAAGACGTAAGGGGACGCATCGCCGAAGAGCTTAAAGAGCAGATGCGAAGAAAAGCTGTTGATGAGTTTGTGGATAAATTGAAAGATAAAGCTAAAATCGAGGAAATATAAAACACTTTTTTGAGGAAGAATTTTTTCCGATACCTCGATATATATGGAAGATTAAACGGCTTGCAATTCCTATCTTGAATCGCAAAAATATGGGTCTTATCGGTACTTCTATAGTTGACATTTCACGAAGGATTATCTTCGTATTATAAGGGCGGAAAAATGCATATCTCGATTTGCTTTTTGTGATTTATGTATTATACTTTTATTAAGGCCAAATGATTTAATTCTACTGTCGAATACATTGCCTTCACATTATGTGAGGGTTTGTAGTAGAGCCTTTTGGGGGGGCCATATAAAGTTTCTTTCTGGGTGAGGTCCCTGCGCTTTACGCGCAGGGACCTTTTTTTTGAAAAAACTCCGTTCAAAAGAGTTGTGAGTTTTTTTAAACTGCTCTTGTTAGTGCTTATCCGACAGGAGATTGGGAAAATCCGAAATAATACTTAACAGCTCGTGATTGGCCGGGAGGCAAAATTATTGTAAGAATTTCTTTGACATACTATATGTTGCACTTGTAATATTCAAGGACGCGAGATATAGTGTTGTTCCGTTGAATTGCTGCTTGTTTTTGGCAGAGAATTTGAGGTGGATTTGGCTTGTGAGATGTCCATTTTGTAAGGAGAATCAGGATAAAGTCGTTGATTCGCGTTCGAGCGATTCCGGCAGGGTAATTAGACGTCGGCGACAGTGTCTTGTCTGTAAAAGACGTTTTACCACCTACGAAAAAATTGGCGAAAGCTTTAAACTTTATGTCGTAAAGAAGGATAACTCGCGAGTGCCTTATGACAGGGATAAAGTTATTGCCGGTTTGCAAAAGGCCTGCTACAAGCGACAAGTTCCTGCTGAGCAGATTCAGCAAATTGCAGACAGAGTTGAAGAGGATATTTTTAGAAGTTTTGATAAAGAAGTCTCATCATCTTTTATCGGCGAAAGTGTTATGAGACATCTTCGTGGAGTTGATAAGGTGGCGTATATTCGTTTCGCAAGTGTCTATCGTGATTTTAAGGATGCAGACGAATTAATTGACGAAGTCAGTCAGGTTATACAGGAAACCGAGAATAATGGTCAGCCGAAACTTTTTAATGGGTAAAGAGTAGAAAATATTCTCCGGTTAACGCAAAGCAAATCAGTGGCGTATCGTTAAATTATGCAGGGAAGCATAAAAATGGGGATGAAAAGACGACTAAAAGTCGCAAAGGCCGATGGCAGTGTTGAGGAATATCTGCACACCAAAGTAATGGGGGCCATCGGCAATGCTTTAGCTGAAATTGGCCAGGCTGACGTCTGTGTTGCCGAGGAACTTGCCGATGTGGTAACATATTTTCTTTATAATAAGAAAAGCTCTCATACGGTAACCAGTGGCGAGATACTTTCCTTGGTTAAAGCGGTTTTAACAGCCACGGGATATGAAGAAGCGGCGGTTACACTGAGCGAGCATAATTTTGAGCGCAAGCTAAAACGCAGCAGAATCGAAGTTGTTCCGGTTGATATTCAGGAGCTTTTGGACATTGAGCTGTTCGGTGGGGCTGAGGAATCCGGTGACAGGAGTATGTGGGACAAGTCAAAAATAGTTACTGATTTGATGGCCAATTATGACCTTTCTCGTCAGACCGCCAGGATGATTGCTTCAATGGTTGAGGAAAAGATATTTAATATGCAAATTACTCAGGTCCCCGCCAGTCTGATAAGACAGCTTGTTCTCGGCGATACCGCTGTGGTACTTCGGGCACAAAAACAACTGCAAACCGTCTAAGCCGTTTATTTGATTTTGCTCAGGAGTGCCTTTGTTCTCTCAAGAAGTTTTTCATTTGACTCTTCCGGCTCAATGTCGAGCCAGTTTATATTTTTGAAAGTTTTGAACCATGTCCTCTGACTCTTTGCCAGCCGGCGAGTGTTCTTCTTTATCAGCTCTATTGATTTTTCCAAATTTGCCTTGTTATTGAGATAATCGATTATCTCTGCATAGCCGATAGCACATTGTGCCTGTGGGCTTAAAGGTTTATCTTCAGCCAGCAGTTTTTTAACCTCATCCACGAGTCCGGAGGCAATCATTTTTTTGACTCTGGCATTAATTCGTTGACTTTCTTCGGTCTTTTCCCTTCGCAGTCCGATTACAGTCCAATTGTGCAGGGGCTGTTCGGTGTCGAATTGCCGCTGAAAGCTTGAAATAGGTTTGCCGGTAAGTTCATAGACTTCGAGGGCGCGGATTATTCGCTTGGAGTCATTTGGGTCGATACGCTCTGCTGCTGTCGGGTCGATTGTTTCTAATCGATGGTGGAGTTGTTGGAGTCCTTCGCTTTTGACAATCTGCTGCAATTGGCTGCGGATTCGTTCATCGGCGCCCGGGCCTTCAAACAAACCGTAGAGCAGCGCTTTTATGTATAAAGCGGTGCCCCCGACGGCTATTATTGGTTTATTACGGTTTTCTATTTGCTTTGTCGCCTCGCTGGCCAACTCGAAAAAGGCCCCTACGCTGAATGGCTCGCTTGGCTCAACTATATCGATTAGATGGTACTTTATCATCGCCAGGGCCTTTTTTGGCGGTTTTGCTGTGCCGATATCCATTCGACGATAGACCTTCATCGAGTCGATGCTGATTATTTCAGCACCCGTTTGACGGGCCAAATCAAAGGCCAAACGTCCTTTGCCCGATGCGGTAACGCCAAGAATTAGCAATCTGCTTGTATTCATAATTTGCTGTAAAAGTCTGTAGAAATGAGTATAATACACATCAAACGGCAAAAACGCAAAATTATAGCTTTCAGAAAGCAGGTTAGATTCAATGTCAACGCCTGGAGATGTCAATTCAGACTTTAATACTTGTTTGGCCGAGAAAGCTCAAATGGTTAATGGCGTACTGAGGCGGATTTTAGCAGGGCTTGGTAAAGTGGATGAACGTCTAAGCGAGGCACTCGTATACACTCTCGAAGCGCCGGGAAAGCGTATCCGTTCTGCGTTGGTTCTTTGGAGTTGTGAAGTTATCAGCGACCGGGTATGCCCTAATGCTGAAATTGCAGCGGCGGCCATTGAGATGGTGCATACTTATTCACTTGTGCATGATGACTTGCCTGCGATGGATGATGATGATTTTCGAAGAGGCCGGCCCACCTGCCATAAGGCCTTTGACGAAGCGACAGCAATTCTTACAGGTGATGCTCTTCTGACCCTTGCATTTGGGATTCTGGCCAGAGAGGTTGATGAGCCCAAAATGGCGATAAGATTGATTAGTGAGTTGGCCGAAGCCGCCGGGCCAGCGGGTATGATTACCGGGCAAATGGCTGATTTGAAGGCCGAAAAAACCGAGGGCAGTCAGGAGCTTTTGGAACACATACATACCAATAAGACAGCAAAGATGTTTCGCTGTGCTGCTGCAATGGGTGCAATTGTCGGTGGTGCGGATGAAAGCCAGTTCAAATGCCTTTGTGAATATGGCTTAAAGATTGGGCTGGGTTTTCAGATAGCTGATGATATTCTCGATGTATGCGGCCAGAGCAAACATATTGGCAAGACCACCGGCAAAGATGCCGCAGCAGCCAAATGTACATATCCGAAAGTCTTAGGTTTGGAAAAATCAAGGTCTTTAGAGAGGAAATTGGCCGACGAATCGGTAGCTGTCCTGGCGCCATTCGGCCAAAAAGCCGACAAGCTGCGAGAACTCGCCGTAGCCCTGCTGCAAAGGACAAAGTAGTTGAGAGTTTTTTATGGGTGAACTTTTAGACCAAATTGACAGTCCCGATGATTTGAAGAAACTTCCGGCCGAACAACTGAAACCTTTGGCGGAGGAAATAAGGCGGTTTATTCTCGATTCGGTCAGCAAAACAGGCGGTCATCTTGCCAGCGGTCTTGGTGTGGTGGAATTGACTCTGGCCCTCCACTATGCCTTTGATTTTAAACAGGACAAGCTTCTCTGGGATGTCGGCCATCAATGCTATGCTCATAAAATCATTACCGGCAGGAAGGATGATTTCAAACGGCTTCGTCAGGCCGATGGGATAAGTGGATTTCCCAACCCCGCTGAGAGCGTATATGACCGGTTCATTGTCGGCCACGCCGGAACCTCAATACCGACTGCTGTGGGGATGGCGATAGGACAGGCCCAACAGAAAAAGAAAGATAAAATTGTAGTCTTAATCGGCGATGCCAGCATTGTTAACGGGGTCTCTTTCGAGGCACTTAATAATCTTGGCCTGGTAAAAAGGCAGTTACTAATCGTGCTCAACGATAATTCGATGGCAATAGATGCTACCGAAGGGGCGGTTGCAAAGTATTTCTCTAAAGTCCGGCTCAGCCAGACTTATGAAGATTTGCGAAAGACAACAACCAATATTCTCGAACATATGCCCGTCATAGGCAAAGGTGTTGAGGAGGCGATTGAAAGGATTAAAAAGGGTATTCGTATGGTCTTGCCGGCCAGCCAATTATTTGAGAGTCTCAATGTTCCATACTTTGGTCCTGTGGATGGTCATGATGTTGGTTCACTTGTTAAATTGTTCAATGCCGTGGGCCATTTGGACCATCCGGCTATTCTGCACGTTTATACGAAAAAGGGTAAGGGTTTTAGTCCTGCTGATAAGGACCCGCGAAAATTTCACTCGACAGGACCGTTCGAAATCAACGGTGATACCGCCGAATCAAGTTCAGTTGCCTCTGGATGTACCTTTACCGATGTATTTGGTGAACATCTGGTTAAACTGGCCGAAAAGGATGATAGAATTGTTGCCATAACCTCGGCAATGTCAGGTGGCACAGGGCTGGATGAATTTAGCAAAAGGTTCGGTGACAGGTTTTTCGATGTCGGTATTGCTGAAAGTGCAGCAGTGGATATCGCTGCAGGCCTTGCAGGCAGCGGATTGAAGCCGGTCGTATGTATATATTCGACCTTTTTGCAGCGAAGCTACGACCAGATATTCCAGGAAGTATCTCTGCAGAATCTGCCGGTTGTTTTTTGTATCGACAGGGCCGGCGTTGTCGGAGCAGATGGGCCGACACATCACGGATTGATGGATATCGGTTTCTTACGGATGATGCCGAATGTTGTGCTGATAGCTCCGGCAAACGCGATTGAAATGAAATTGGCTTTGGAATTTGCGTTAAGCCAGCAGAAGTGTGTCTGTTTAAGGTATCCAAGGGACATAGTACCATCGGCTGAGTTTGAAATGGCCGCTTGTAAAAAACCGTTTGAATTGGGCAAAAGCGTAGTTGTTAGAAGACACAAGGACTCTGCTATTGCGATTATTGCTTACGGCAGTCTGCTGACAGAGGCCTTGAAAGCAGCCGAGGTTCTGACTGAGGATGGAATTGAAGTTGACCTCATAAATGCACGATTTGCAGTTCCTGTTGATAAAAAAATCGTCTCTTTTCTAAAAAAGAGCAAGGGTATGATAACAATAGAAGACCACGATGTGGCCTGCGGCTTTGGCTCTGCTGTACTTGAGATGGCTGCTGCCGCCTTTCCCGGTGGAATTAAAAAGCCGATAGTTACACTTGGCGTACCAAATAGATATATAAAACAGAATTCCCGCAGGGCACAGCTTATGGATGTTGGCATAAATGCCGATAATATAGCACAAACTGTAAGAGAAATATTGAAGGTAAAAAGCGCGAAACGCAAAACGAAAAAACACAAGACAGCAGAGTGAAATTTAAAAGGCGAATGCGGTTTGTTACTGTGTTTTAAGGGCGATTTTACTATGGCAGAAAGCAGTATGCCTAAGTTGGTAATTTTCGGTGACCTCCAAAAGGCGCATGTTGCTGAAGCAATTGCTGAATTTACCGATTTTTCAAAAGGCAAAGCTCAGGTAATTACGGGCTGCAGTGTCGAGGATTGTCCGGCTGAGGTCTTAAAGGACTCTGATTTTGCGGTTGTATTCGGAGGTGATGGCAGCATTATATCGGCGGCAAGGAGTTTAGGCCAAACCAACACAGCGGTCATCGGGGTCAATCTTGGAAAGCTTGGTTTTCTGGCGGAATTCAGCGTCAGTGAACTTAAAGAGGCTTTCGATAGTATAATCTTAGGAAAAGTTCATATTGAAAAGCGGATGATGCTTGGCTGTACGGTTTTCAGTGATGGCCGGGAAAAATTTCGCTCAACTGCTATCAATGATGTTTTTATAATGGCTGGGCGGCCGTTTAGAACGATTGAACTACAGATTTCGGTCAATGGACAGCAACTTGCCGGCTGTGTAGGTGATGGACTGATTATTTCCACACCGACCGGTTCAACCGCTTATAATCTTGCTGCCGGTGGTCCGATACTGTCAGGTAAAATGGAGGCAATGGTTATTACACCGATTTGTCCTCATTCGCTCAGCTTCAGGCCTATTGTTATAAATGCCGATAGTACCATAGAGGTCTCCGGTGTTCGGGTCAATGAAGGAACGGCTGCGTTAATTGATGGGCAGGTTTCATCGAGGTTATCGGTCGGTGATGTGGTCAGGGTTGAAAGAGAAAACAGTGATTTTATGATTGTCAATAATCCACGAAGGACCCAGTGGGAGACCTTGGCGGCAAAACTCAGATGGGCACAAAAGCCGAAATATATGTAAGAAGAATCATGGCACAGACCGGCTAATAAAAAGCCGGGGCTTAAAATGCAGAACATTAAGATTAAAAACTTGAACCCGAAATCGTCGGGTGTGCTGCGAACAGAATTGCAGCGGACTTGTAATTTGGGATTTAAACCTTCATTTTTTAAGTTTTGGCCTTCTGCTTTTGGCGTTTCAATTTTCGTTTGTTTAAGTTTATCTGCGGCTGTTTGGGCTCGGAGGAGTCCTCTGGGTTCACCGACGCTACCGCCGACAAGCACTCGCAGCGGTCTTGTTCGCAGTCCCAATCCTGTTGGTACAGGTGGCAATCTTTTGATTACCGGCAATGTGCGTGGCGGCAGGTACTTTCGTGGTATTGTGCCTTATCAGGGCACTTCGAATTTCGGAGCGTCGGTTGGCTCGTCGTCTTTCGATGCTTTTTTAAGGGATTCAGCAGGTTCGGATAATTTCAGCCGCTACACGGGCAGGGCGACGCCTTATTATTCACCTACAAGGACGGTAACGACTACGAGGGCAGGCCGGCCGGGTATTTTCAGGCCGCCTGTTGCAGGTGTTGCCGGGCGTGCCGAGGATATTGGT
Source organism: uncultured Pirellulales bacterium (assembly GCA_964510545.1). Classification (GTDB taxonomy): domain Bacteria; phylum Planctomycetota; class Phycisphaerae; order Sedimentisphaerales; family Anaerobacaceae; genus CAYXPG01. Next base: position 23,555 of record CAZECQ010000008.1, read on the forward strand.
TTATCAGCTCTGTCAAGGAGGCAGCAACTGTCCGACGGGAGGGGGCAGGTGCCCTATCTCGGTTCCAGACCGCTTCAAACCCAAAAAAGAGAGCTTCGGTTGGGCAGGCCGATGTCGATGACGCCGCAGGAACTCGAAGAGGTCCTCTCAAGCCAAATTGCCAGATACCCGAAGGGCAGAGACTTGACTCAACGTCAGCGACAGGCCCAGATAGAAGAATTTCGCCATGACCTAAGGCAGATAAGGCAAAAGACCGAGGAATTGAAAAAAAGTCTTGGCATAGAAGAGCCTTTGGAGCCATCCGCAAAAACCAAACTCAGTGAGAGCGTTTTAGAATCTCCGCTTGACGAAAAACTCCGGCTGTTGAAAAAATCGGCAAAAGAAGATAAGCAACTGGATACAGGTCCGGATGAACAGCATTTGCAAAAAAAGCTCGATGTTTTTGAACAGATGAAAATGCAGATTGACAGCTTACAACAACCCCTTGAGCAGCCTTCTTCCGAAGAGCCGTCTGAGAAAGTTATTGACGGCGAAGAGAAACCGGATTTGGAAAGTTCTCAAAAGAAAACTTCCGTGCTTGACGAGCTTACTGACACTGAATTGGCTGCAAGGGCTAAAAGGGTTTTAGGCCGGCATAAAACGTTTGCATCCTTTGCACAAGACAGATTCAACCGGCATATGAAGACAGCGGAAGACTATCTGAAAAAAGGCAGGTACTATCGTGCTGCAGATGTGTATTCACTGGCGTCGATTTACAAACCATCCGACCCTCTGGCATATGCCGGCAAGAGCCATGCGCTCTTTGCTGCAGGCGAGTATATGAGCAGTGCGCATTTTCTTTCAATAGCTCTTGATATTTTCCCCCAGTACGCACAGTTTAAGATTGACCTTGTAGCTATGGTCGGCGACAGAGACAAGCTCGAAAGCAGAGTGGTTGATGTTGAGCAGTGGCACAAATACAGCGGTGCGGCTGAGTTGCAGCTTTTACTTGGCTACGTTTATTACCAGATGGACAGACCCGACAAGGCAAAAGAAGCTATCGAGGCAGCTTATGAAAAAATGCCGGAATCGCCGGCTGTAATAGCGCTTAAAAAAGTTTTTGATGATGCCCTAAAGTAATATAAATCTTTAATGTTAAATTCGACCTGTTCCGCCGCCGATGATAAAAGCCAACACATCTATAGACATCCACGAAATTTTTTCTGATGGTGGCCTTATTGCGCAGTCCCTTGCCGGTTTTGAATTTCGTCCCCAGCAGCTTAAGATGGCCCAGGCAGTTCAAAAGGCATTTATTAACGCTCGACATCTGGCGGTTGAGGCCGGCACAGGCGTGGGAAAAAGTTTTGCATATCTTGTCCCTGCTTTGGAGCTAATCTGCCGTCGTGCCGGTAAAGTGCTAATCAGCACTTTTACCATCACACTGCAGGAGCAGCTCGTCAATAAGGATATCCCATTTTTGGCCGACTGTCTGCCCCAACCGTTTACAGCGGTTTTGGCAAAAGGCAGGGGCAATTATCTTTGCAGGCGTCGGCTTGAATTTGCACTTCGAAGGCCCGAATCGTTGTTCGGTCGTTCCGCCCCGGAGCTTGAAACGATACGTAACTGGGCCGGCCAAACAAACGATGGCTCTCTCAGTGACCTTGATATCCTGCCGACCAATTCCGTTTGGGATGCCGTCAATAGCGAGCACGGTAACTGTCGAGGCCGAAGATGTCCTTATTTTGGCAGTTGTTTTTACCGGCGGGCAAGAAGAGCTCTCGACAACGCCGATATCATTGTGGCAAATCACGCTCTTTTGTTCAGTGACCTTGTGCTCAGGGAACAATCCGTCTCGGTTTTACCGGATTATAAATACATTATTATTGATGAGGCCCACAACATCGAACATGTAGCCGAGGACCATTTCGGAATAAATTTCAGCAATCGCACTGTAAAATTTCTACTCGATAGTCTTTACAATACGAGGACCCACAAAGGGCTTTTGGCTTATACGAGTGCTGAAAAAGCGATTGAAATGGTTGGCAAAACTTCCAAGGAAGCAGCGGCCTTTTTTAAACAGGTTAGAAATTGGTACGAAGATACCAAAGACCAAACCAATGGCAGATGTTATACCAATTTTATTGATGACACCATATCGGGACATTTGAAACTGTTACAGACACATCTGGCTAAGCTTGCAAATAAAACTGAAGATGTTGATGAGAAGTTTGAAATTGTCAGATATGTAAATAGATGTGCTGCTTTAGTGCAGGATTTGGATTGCTTTTTAGCACAAAAGAAGCCGGATTGTGTCTATTGGGTCGAGACCGTGGGTAAACGGCCAACCGTTCGTTTGAGAAGCGCCGCTGTCAATGTAGGAGAAGATGTTAAAAGATGTCTGTTCGATAAATACGATTCTGTAATACTCACCAGTGCTACTTTAAGCAGTGGGGGGGCATCGCAGAAATGCGGATTTGATTTTTTTGCGGGAAGAATAGGATTAGATGGTTTCGATGCCGTTAAACTTGGCTCACCTTTCGATTACCAAAGACAGGTTACGGTTTATATTGAAAAGGACCTGCCGGTTCCGAATGATAAGGCTTTTATTGCCTCTGCTGCTGAATCGGTAAAAAAGTATATAAAACAGACGAGCGGCAGGGCATTCGTGCTTTTTACCAGCTATCAGATGCTCGACGAATTTTCCAGCCTGCTTGCCGAATGGCTTGCCGGGAGTGATATTGAGTTGTTACAGCAGGGAGCGGGCGTCGACAGAACTTTGCTTTTGAAATATTTCAAGAGTGATAATAACAGCGTACTGTTTGGAACAGACAGTTTCTGGCAGGGAGTTGATGTGCCGGGCCAAGCCCTGAGCAATGTGATTATTGTTCGGCTGCCCTTTGCAGTCCCCGACAAGCCGTTAATAGCCGGCCGATTGGAGCAGGTAAAGGCCGGGGGCGGAAATCCATTTATGGATTATCAACTGCCTTCGGCGATTATCAGGTTTAAGCAAGGTTTTGGCCGGCTGATTCGAAACAAAACCGATACCGGCATTGTGGTTATTTTGGACAGCAGGATAATCAACAAACGCTACGGCCAAAAATTCCTCGCCGCTGTCCCAAAATGCAAAATAGAAATCGTCTCTGCAGAAAAATAATTTGAATTGCCTTATTATTGCAGGAAAGCTCGAATAAGGGGCAGCGTTTTGAAGAATTCAACTGCTTCCGGGTCGGCCCGCTTCACACTCTATTGAACAAGTTGCTTTTTCATCAAGTGAGAACCTCTCTTGCGTGGTAGCTGGCTTATTTTACAGGTGTCCGCTTTAGCAGGTTTTCCAATTCGCTGCTTCTGTCAACATTTAGGTCGATTTCACTAAAAGTGGTTTCGCCTAACGGCAGCACCATAAGCAGGCGGTTACAAACATCGATTTCTCCGGTGCCTTCTTCAAGTTCGAAGCTAAGTATATGTCCACCGATTTTACGGTCTTTGGAAAGAAAGTTAAGATAGTAGCCCGGAATGTTTACTCTGTTTATGTAGGCCGGAAATCTGAAACCAACAATTGTGCCGCGGATGTTTTCAAACTCGAAAACAGATTGATTTTTTACTGCTTCTGTTATTGGCCCAAAAGGTTCTGCTTGCGCTGGCAGGCTCCTGACCTTCATCTTTGAGAAGCTGCCCTTTATCTTTATTGCGCAAAACAGATTTTCCCTTGGGGCAACCGCAGCTATGAGGTTTTTGAGCCGTTCATAATTAGCTTTATTTTTCAGTTTAATTACGCTGTCTTTCCTGAACTTTACTACTGTAGCGAATGGGGTTGTTAGTTTCTTTTTGGGCTTGTGGACTTTGCCGTCAGCTGTGATTTGATAAATTTTACCGCCTAACATTACCATTTCACCGTCGAGTTTATCGAATGTCCCGACACCGAAATTACCATACGAGGTCAGTTTCTTACAACTCATCTGGCCCTGGTAAGCTCCTGATAGCAGGGCGTCTATGGTTGATACCTGCATAATGGTATTTGGTTTTCCTCCGCCGCAGCCGGCGATACAGATAAGTATACAGGCTGAGAATATTATAGTGGTTTTTTTCATTTTTGCTGCTCCTTTAATTATGTCGTTCTTTCGCAACAAATTTACCTTGATTGCCCGAAACCTCGCGAGAGGCAAATCTTTAAGAAACTTCTGTTATTGTAGGGTTTGGCTGGGTGATTTCAATAACAAAAAATGCTGGTTTTGCCCGTCGTATAATCATCCGGAGCTGAATATTGAAAGCAATTATTGACGAAACACCCATAGTAGACTATTCTGTTGCTTGTGTCATTCCCTCACAAATGGGAATCCGGGCGGTTGCCTTTTGGGGATTCTTGTTTTTACAGGAATGGCAGCACTGTATGCTGTAAACAGAGCTTTTTTAGAGAGATTTTTACGATGCTCAAGAGAACGCATAATTGTGGACAGCTTCGGCTGGATGATGCCGGCAAAAAAGTAACTTTAGCCGGCTGGGTGCATTCCTATCGCGACCATGGCAATTTGGTATTTTTTGACCTGCGCGACAGAGAGGGCCTTACCCAATTAGTCTTCAATCCCGAATCTCAACCGCAGGCCCACAAGCTGGCCAGAACAGTTCGCCACGAATGGGTAATTGCAGCACAGGGTGTAGTTCAACACAGGGGCCAAGGCTTGGAAAATCCCAAACTGGCGACAGGCCAAATCGAAGTGGCTGTTGAAAAGCTTCAAATACTAAATACCTCCAAAACCCCGCCGTTCGAGTTGGACGATGCCGAAAAAACAGGCGAGGAGCTGCGCCTTACAAGCCGATACATTGATTTACGCCGCCCGCAAATGCAGGAAAAAATTCGGACCCGTCACCGCGTCGCCAAGGTAGTCCGTGATTATTTCGACCGTATGGGCTTTTGGGAAATTGAAACCCCGATGCTGGCAAAGAGCACACCCGAAGGAGCAAGAGATTTTCTTGTCCCCAGCAGGCTGCATAAAAACGGTTTTTATGCCCTGCCGCAGTCGCCGCAGCTCTTCAAGCAGATTCTAATGGTCAGCGGAGTCGATAAATACTTCCAGATAGTCCGCTGCTTCCGCGATGAAGACCCCCGGGCAGACCGCCAGGCCGAGTTCACTCAGATTGACGTCGAGGCCAGCTTTGTCGATGTCGATGATATCATCGCCATTAATGAAAAAATGGTAGCTGAGGTTTGGAAGAAGATACTGGATGTGGACGTGAAAGTGCCGATACGTCGAATCAGCTATAAAGAAGCAATGGCGGATTACGGCACCGACAGACCGGACCTGCGTTTCGATATGAAGCTCAGAGATATTTCAGACATCGCAAAAGAATGCACTTTCAAGGTATTTACTTCGGTTATCGAAAAAGGCGGCGTTGTAAAAGGTCTCTGTACTGCAAACGGCGATAAGTATTCGAGAAGTGACATCGAAAGGACTCTGACCGAATTTGTAGCCGATTATGGTGCAAAAGGACTGGCATGGTTCAAGACAAAGAAGGAAAACGATAAATTTACCCTCGCCGGTACAATCGCCAAGTTCTTTACCCCCGAACAACTGCAGCAGATTATCGAGAGGTTCGGTGTCAAAGATGGCGATTTGCTTTTGTTGGTTGCCGATAATGAAAAAGCCGCTAATAAGGCATTGGCTCCTCTGCGATGCAGACTCGCTAAAGAACAGAACCTTTATGATGAAAACAGTTTTGAATTTGTCTGGGTGGTGGATTTCCCATTGTTTGAATGGAATGAGGATGCAAACCGTTATGATTCACTGCACCATCCGTTTACCGCACCTGTCCCGGCCGATGTAGCTAAAATCGAAACCGACCCCGCCAATATTTGCTCGATGGCTTATGATATTGTCGTCAACGGCTCGGAAATTGGCGGCGGAAGCATTCGTATCCACGACACTGCTTTGCAGCAGAAGATATTTGACCTGCTAAGGATTTCTAAAAGCCAGGCAAAGCAGCAGTTTGGATTTTTCTTAAAGGCCCTTGAATATGGCGCGCCGCCCCACGGCGGAATAGCTTTCGGCCTTGACAGAATTATTATGCTTCTGACCGGCACGGACAATATAAGAGATGTCATTGCATTCCCGAAAACCCAAAGAGGCCAGTGCCTCTTGACCGATGCACCCAGCGAAGTGGATACCAAACAGCTCGAAGAGTTGAATCTGCGAACACAGAGACACTCACATGCAGTCGAACAGAAAACAAACGAGTAAATAATAAACCTTAACAAAACCGGCATTCATCGCAATAATCAATAAAAAAACAAGCTCTGCCCTTACTCGGCCTGCCCTCCAGCTTGTCCATCGAAGCTTAGGCGAAGGTGGAAGCCTCGTGCGAAGGAGCGAGCTTTCCACTTTGTTTAGCCCCGTTGCTTGCGACGAGGGCAATTAACTATCTTGAGGCTGCTTAGGG
>CAZECQ010000009.1:0-28955 GCA_964510545.1 uncultured Pirellulales bacterium
GTTTTTGCAGTTCTTTGTTACTGAGATAGTTATCGTATCTTTATACAAAACCAGAACCGAACAATTCTCTGGTCCTGATGAACCGAAGTCGAAGAGGCATCGTTCGGCAAAAAACTTCTTACCCGATGGCACAATTCACCTTGTATATGTACCAGACGAATATCGCTATGCTGACGAGGTTTACAGGAAAGAGCAAATTTTTGATGCAAACCATAATCTGCTCTGGCAAGGCCTGCATAAAGACAATCCCTATAAATACCTTTCCTGGCCCGGATGGTCCCATGGTTTCACTGCCAACTCGATGAAAGAGACTCGGATGATTACGCCTGAGTTCTCTCAGGCTTTAGAAATACCATTCTATTCACAACAGAGAAAAATTGAGCAGATTTGGCGATATGCCCCGGATATGGATATATTTGTCGGTTATCGTTTTAAGGCTGGCATAATCGGCTACGCCGGTTCAACGGGTTTTACCAAATTAAAAGACAAAGCCCGGCCATTTGGCCGATTCGAAAATTTTTACGCGTGGTGCCCGACAGATTCTTTCAGCCCTACCCTGCTTTGGCAGACAAACCGCTGTATTTACCAAATCAATTTCGAAAAACAGCGAGTCGATTTGCTTTCGCAAGACCACAAAGACCCTATTGGCCGGATTCGTACACATATGTGGGGGGATTTCACGTCCGACCAATTCCACATCAGTAAAAAATACCGGCCAATAATCCATATTAATAAAAAATACCGGCCAATAATCCATTATTCAACTAAAGATGGCAAACATCATTTGATAATGCGCGAACCTCAGCAAAAACTTTCCATCACCGTCCCTGAAGATTGGAAAGCCGATTCAGTCAGTTTCACTGCTACACAAAAGGATATCTTTCTTAGGCGTCAAGGAAGCGATACAAAGTTTTCCGACACTTCTCCCAGATTCTCAAAACAATGGATGGACTCTTGGCGTGATTACTGCAGTAAACCACACAAGAGATGGGTCGAACTCTACAAAGTCGATAATCAGGGCAATCTTGAATTGCTCAATCGCTTCGATTGGATAAGTCCTGCTCGGCCTGTAAGTAGTACCTTAACCCCTCGGTTGCAAATCAAAGGCTATGTGACAGGAGCATCTCCGCTGGCTTACGACTTGGCCTGGTCTTCGTTCGGTGACAAATTGTATGGGCTTGCTCATTCAGGTCATGGTATCAGCGGGGCATACGCAAGTATCATAGAGCGTTATCGTCCGGGCAATAGCATTTTTAACTGGATATTGACTGTTGGAATGATGGGCTTTGCTTTTTGGCATGGCTTATCGAGGCGCACTTGCTGGGGAAAATTTATTTTCTGGCTCGTCCTTGTGGGGCTGTTCAATCTGCCCGGCCTGCTGACATATCTGGCCTTAAATCACACAGCCGTTATTAAGTGTTCGGCATGTGGCAGACGCCGAGGCCTTGAGAAGCTTGATTGTGTCCGTTGCGGCGCCAAACTGCCTCTGCCACAGCGAAGAGAACTTGACCTTATCTTCAAAACTTAGCTCAACAAAATCTTTCTCAATCGTCCTAAGCGCAGTCGAAGAAACAAACAACCAATTTCCACCCTTTTTACTTGCTACTCGTGTTTTCTTCCATTTTTTTACCATTTCTTTCACTTTTTACCAATTTCTTGCAATTTCTTACTCTTTTTCCACTGCCTAATTTCCCTTTGCGTCTTCATTTCCTCACATCTTATTTCTTGTGTCTTGCGTCTTACATGCCTCCGGCAGCCCCCGCGGCGCCTGAGCAGGACAACAGCCCCCGCGGCGCTTGAGCGGGACAAAAGCCCCCGCGGTGATTGAGCGGAGTAGAATCAAATGCGCAGGTAGTCTTTTTCTGGGCGGAATTTTTTCAAATTTTTTTTACCTCTTTCCCCACAAACACTTACAAATTTTGACTATACCAAATTTCCCGAATTTTCGCACCAAACGCGCAGGTTCGTCTAATTATGGGAGGCATGTTTTTTAACCCCCCAAAAGTAAATACTAAATTAAGGATAAGTTAAAATGACCACCAAACTACAAACCCACTTGTCGCGGCGTAGCCTCTGGCGAAGCCGGATCACTTATACAAGCGCACAAAAATACTCGGGTTTGCAAAACAAACCCAATTATTGCCGTTTTTGGGCCAAAAACAGCTATTTGGAAGAAAAACAAACCCAAAACAAACCCAATCAAACCCAATTTCTTGCACTTTTTGCCAATTTTTCTTTTATCACTCTAATTCACCTAAACCAAGTAATTGAAAAGAGTTATAAAGGTTTTTTAAAAAAATACTGCTTAACTAAATGTCCAAACACACCCCTGATTCACCACCCCCGACCCCCATTTTTAGGCCAATTTTGCCTCATGTCTGAGCAGCTTTTCTTTCATTCTTTTCCCGCCTGCTGCGCTGAATCCCCCTGTCCTCCCATCGCTGTAAATCACTCTGTGGCAGGGGATTATCAACGGCAGGGGGTTCCCTGCCAACGCCGCCCCGACAGCCCTGACTGCTTTTGGTCGTCCTGCCATTTTAGCTAATTGACCGTAACTTATTGTTTTGCCATACTTTACATTCCTGCACGCAGTCAAAATCCGCTGAGAAAATTCACTCAAACCATCCAACCCGATACAAATTCCCTTGTCGAAATTTACATAAGCACCTGCAAAGTAAGCGGTTATCATTTCTTGCACACTCATAAGATACGCCCCTTCGTATTCAGCAGGCCCCAAACCCTTTAATAACAGTGATTTAACTGCTTGAGGCTCAGCTCCCGGCAGGTGAGTTCGCAAAAGTCCACTACCACTGCCCGCAAGACCAAAATAGCCCCATTCTGTCAAAAAAACAGTATATTTTACGTATTCCGGCACCTTTTCAAATCACCTATTTACTTTCTGAGCAATAGGTTAATGAAAGCACAAAGCTCTGAACATGTTTTATTTACTCGGTTATATTATCAAATATGAACTAATAAACCAAATTTCTTGACTCAAATATGAAATTCTGTTAAATATATTAGTTTTAAAAAAATTATCCGGCACTTGTGATTTGGATATAACTTTATTTTTTGTTTTGCCTTTAGCTTTTTAACTTTAAGTTTATGTCTCTTGAAGATTTAAGAAAACGAATCGATGAGCTTGACCGCGAAATTGTGGAGTTGCTCAATGAGCGCGCCCATGTTGTGATAGAGATAGGCAAATTGAAAAACAAGACCGGCGGACAAATTTATGCGCCGGACCGTGAAAAGAAGGTTTTTGAAAGAATCACCAAAGCCAATAAAGGGCCGCTTCCGGATAAATGTTTGATGGCGGTTTGGCGTGAATTGATGAGCGGCTCTTTCTTTCTGGAAAGGCCGTTGCGAATCGGCTATTTAGGGCCGGGTGGAAGTTTCAGCCATACCGCGGCGATGCTAAAGTTCGGCCAGAGCGTCGAATACGAGTCCGTCGCCGATATAAGAAGCATCTTCGACGAGGTAAGTAAAGGTCACTGCGATTTGGGACTTGTACCGATAGAGAATACGACCGGCGGCGGTGTGATAGAGACACTCGATGCGCTTGTGGATTCGGATGTGAAGGTTTGCGCTGAAGTGCTGATGGCGATTCATCATAATCTTTTGGCGAAGTGTTCGCTGGAAGAGATTGAAAAGGTATATTCGAAGCCGGAGATTTTCGCCCAGTGCAGAAACTGGCTAAGCGCCACTTTTAAGGAGGCAAAGACGATTCCGGTTGCCTCGAGTGCCAGGGCCGCTGAGATGGCTAAAGACGAGCCCGGTGCCGCTGCGATTGGCTCGGTTGTCGCTGCGGAGTTGTACGGGCTGAAAGTTATCTGTGAAAATATCGAGGACATCACCAACAATATAACGCGATTTCTGATAATCAGCAGAGAAGATGCGAAGCCGACCGGCGAAGATAAAACAGCCATACTGTTCAGTACCGCCCACAAGGCCGGAGCGTTGGCCGATGTGCTCGAGGTTTTCAAACGGTGCGAAATCAATCTGACGAATATAGAGTCCAGACCCAGCAAGAAACGACAGTGGGAATATTATTTCTTTATGGATTTTGTCGGGCACAGGACGGAAGAAAAAGTCCAGGAGGCGTTAGAAGAGTCCCGTAAACACTGCCTGCAGCTTTCGGTATTAGGCAGTTTTCCAAGGGCAACGGAATTGCTTTGATTCTTTTGCCGCTTGAACAGAGCATAAAAGGATTTAAGGATTTTATTATCAAGAGGTTTTTATGAGAAAGCCATTTGTAGCTGGCAACTGGAAGATGAACACTGACAGTCACAGTGGCGTTCAGTTAGCCAGGGCGATAGCTGGCGGTGCTTTGGATGCGGCGGCCCGCAGCGTTGATGTGGCGGTGTGTCCTCCTTTTGTGTATCTTCAGGCGGTGGCGGGCGCTCTTAGCTCGACGGGTATAGCGGTCGGCGCTCAGGATATTTATTGTGAACAGAATGGGGCATTTACCGGTGAGATAAGCGCATCAATGCTGAAGGATATCGGCTGCATTTATGCTCTGTGCGGCCATTCGGAGCGTCGGCATGTTATCGGAGAGACCGATGAGTTGGTGAATAAGAAAATCGGCGCTGCCATTTTGGGAGGTCTTTTACCGATATTCTGTTTGGGTGAGCTTTTGGCTGAGCGTGAGGCCTCAGAGACAGAAGAGGTTGTAAGTAGGCAGTTGAGAAGCGGTCTTGCGGGTCTGGGCGTCGAGAAGGTCTCAGCGGTAACGATAGCTTATGAGCCGGTGTGGGCGATTGGGACGGGACTTACAGCGACGCCGGAACAGGCACAACAAGTGCATGCTTTGATACGAAAGCTGCTTGGCGAGATGTATGGAAAAAGATTGGCTGAAGAGACTCGCATTCTCTACGGCGGTTCGGCAAAGCCGGAAAATGCGGCGGAGTTGATGGCTAAGGAAGATGTTGACGGGCTGCTTGTCGGCGGAGCGAGTTTGAAGGCGGATAATTTTTTGGCGATAATTAAGGCGGCATTGTAATTGATTATTGTAAGGAAAGGTGTTGACCCTGGATCTGTGACGATAGTTAATAGAAAACTGTAAATACTCAAAAGAAAGAGGAACAGATATGAATATTTTTTCATTGTTGTCGGTAATTTTTATTATGAAGGTGTTCGCCGTTCTTTTTGTTGTTTGTGCGTTGGCATTGATTTTGGTGGTTTTGGTACAAAAGGGCAAGGGGGGCGGTTTAAGTGCGGCGTTCGGCGGAGGTATGGCAGGCGGGATTCTTGGTTCGAAGACGGGTGATTTTCTGACGTGGTTTACAATAGGTCTTGTTGCTGTATTTTTACTGCTTGGGGTTGTGATGGCCAAGTTTTACAGGCCTTCTGTGAGCGATTTTGACCAGAGTCCGCAGGCGGAACAGACGGAACCTGTTCCTGCTGCGAGTGGAGAGAGACCGGCTGATGTGAATTTGCCCGACTTGAGGTAAAAGTTGCGTGGGAGCGTATCAGGATGTCTCGAGATTGTGCGCTTAGGTTAAATTGATTTTGGGGTATAATATCAATGATAAACAGTATGACTGGATTCGGCGGTGCAGAGGGCCGGTTTGGCGGCGTAACCTATGTTATTGAGGTCAAGACGGTCAACAACCGTTACTTCAAGACGAGGATAAAGCTGCCGGAGCCGGTAGCGTTTCTGGAAGAGGATATTGAGAAACTTTTGCGTGATAGTCTGTCTCGCGGGATGGTGAATTATGTTCTTCGACTCAAAGAGGTCCCCGAAGAGGGGCTTTTTGATATCAATGAGAAGGCGCTGCGGACGTATATTGAAAAACTGGGCCAGATAGCAGATTCGGTTGACGTTAAATGTCCTATTGATATTGGTGGGCTGCTTTTGCTTCCGGGGATACTGGTGCCGCTCCTGCCGGATGAGGAGAAAGCCGGTCAAATCAGGGATGCGGTTTCAAATATTACGCGGGAGGCAATAGAACGGCTTAAAGAGATGCGTGCAAGTGAAGGTGCTGCACTTGCGGCTGATTTACAGAAACACTGCAGTGCCATCAAAAAATGCCTTGAGCAGTTGCGTGGACGCGGGGGGACGGTTCTGGTTGAGTACCAGGAGAGACTCAAAAAGCGGGTTGATGCGTTATTGAAGGATGTGGAATTGAAGCTGGATGAAGAGACACTTGCCAGGGAAGTGGCGGTGTTTGCTGAGAGGTCGGATGTGTCTGAAGAGATAGCACGATTGGAATCGCATCTTCAGCAGTTTATGGCGAGCTGTGAGGCGGACAGTCAGGCGGGTCGTCGGCTGGACTTTATCAGCCAGGAGATGCTCAGAGAAGCCAATACCATTGCCAGCAAGTCATCTGATACCGAAATTATGAGTCTTGTGGTGGATATGAAGTGTCAGATAGACCGGATTAAAGAACAGGTTCAGAATGTGGAGTAGATACCGGCTGGTGGTGTTTGGAAAACTGCAGGTTACATCCGGGACCAAAAGATGTTTTTTGGGTTTGGGAATTGGCTATAGTTAGTTGATTTTTTAGAATGAAAAAAGGGTTTGATGGGCGAGCAAAAGAACAACGAAGGCAAGGTAGTGATAGTCAGCGGGCCAAGCGGTGTGGGCAAGAGCACTATATGCAAAGAAGTTGCTAAGCAGATGAGGAATGTTCGTTTGAGTGTGTCGGTAACTACCAGAGAAAAAGGTGAAAATGAAGTTGATGGCGGCGATTATTGGTTTTTATCGAAAAAGCAGTTTCAAGAACGGATTGATGGTGGGCAGTTGTTAGAGTATGCCGAAGTATTTGGTCATTTGTACGGCACGCCGAAGGAAGATGTAGAAGAAGCATTGGCGGCGGGCGAGACGATTATTCTGGAAATCGACGTTCAGGGTGCCAGGCAGGTCAAGGCGATATATCCGGAAGCAGAAATGGTTTTTGTTTTACCGCCGAGACACAAGGACCTGGTCGAGCGTATAAACGGTCGCGGCAGAGAAGCAGCAGAAGCGGCCATGGAGAGATTGAACGATGCGGATGTTGAGATTGCTGCGGGATGGCAATATTATGAGCATATGGTTATAAACGAGGATTTGGAGCAGGCGATAAACGAAGTTGTACAAATTATACAGCAAGCGAACGGAGAAGAATAATGATAGAAGAACTCAAGAGTGACGAAATAATCAAGAAAGTCGGAGGTAAATATAAGTTAACGGCTTTGATCCAACGACGATTGAGTGAACTGATGGAAGGTTCTCGACCATTGATTGAGGATGCTGAAGGTATGACTCAAATGGAAATCGTCATTGAAGAAATTATGCAGGACAAGATAACAATTGAGGGTGGAGCAGGTGATATTGGTAAGCCGGATGAAGAGTAAATTGAGACGATGCCGGAAACAAAAACAAATCCTGGTGGTTTGAAGGTTCTGTTGGGGGTCAGTGGCGGGATTGCCGCCTATAAGGCAGTTGATTTGGCGAGTAAATTGACGAGCGGCGGTGCGCAGGTAAAAACGGTGATGACGGAGGCCGCTTGTGAACTGGTTGGGCCAAAAAGCTTCGAGGCGGTTACGGCTTCTGCGGTGTATAGAAGTTTGTGGAACACAAGTGAGGAGTATAAAATCAGCCACATAAGTCTGGTTGAGTGGGCGGATGTTGTTGTTGTGGCACCAGCTACGGCTGATATTATAGGTAAAATCGCAAACGGAATGTGTGATAATTTGCTGAGCACGGTTCTTTGTGCGTGCTGGGCGAAGCCGGTTCTGTTGGCGGCGGCTATGAATGATAATATGTGGACGAATCCTGCGGTGCAGCAAAATGTCAGGTTGGTAAAGGAAATGGGCTTTGAATTGATAGGGCCTGAGAAGGGGCGATTAGCGTGTGGGGTTGAGGCGATGGGGAGAATGTCTGAGCCGAAAGATATTCTGGAGCGAATTGAAAAAATCGCCTCAGAAATCAAAAGGGGTGGAGGTTGAGGCGTGTATCGTAATTTAAGTTGTGGACCGGCAATCCGCGAGAAGTGAAATTATGCATTTTTTAATCACGGCAGGTGGGACTCGAGAATATATTGACCCTGTTCGTTTTATTGGCAATGCAAGCAGCGGAAGGATGGGGTATGCCCTTGCGCGTACGGCTGTTGGTGCGGGGCATAAAGTGATTCTTGTAACGGCGCATGCTGCTGAGCTAGTGCCAAAGGGTGTAAAAATCGTCAGGGTTGAAACAGCTGGGCAGATGTTCGAGGCGGTGAAGGGGCATTTTGAAAAGTGCGACTGTTTGATTATGGCGGCGGCGGTGGCTGACTATACTGTGGCCCTGCCAGCAAGAAGCAAGATTAAGAAGTCGGCTAAAGGGCTGACCATTAAATTAAAGCCAACGGTTGATATTCTTAAGTGGGCGGGGGAGCATAAAAAGAAAGAGCAAATTGTTGTAGGCTTTGCGCTGGAGGATAAAGCCATTCGAGCGAGGGCCCGGAAGAAGCTAGTGGGAAAAAAACTTGATATGATAATCGCCAACAGTCCTGCTGCTATAGGCTCAAACAAAGCAAGTGTTCAGATAAAAATGCCTGGCTGTGAGTGGTTGGAACTTTTTGAGGCGACCAAGATAACAATAGCCAAAAAGATTATTTTTTTGGCAGGTAGGGGTTTATCTTGAGCCCTTTTGATTTTGCGCATTATCACGGTTCGTAGTTAATCGGTTATTCCGAGGTCGTTTTTTGTCAGTATGGAGTCGAATTTGTAGCCGGCAGCGCTGATGTTTTGCTCGGCACCTTCCTTGCGGTCTATGACGCAGACTATTTTTTTGACGGAGGCACCAGCTTTTGTGATAATCTTTGCGGCCTCGATGACCTGTCCGCCTGTGGTTGCTATGTCCTCGACGAGCAGGACGACGTCCTGTGGTTTCAGGATGCCTTCAATCATTTTTTCTGTGCCGTAAGTCTTTTTGCTGTTGCGAATGATGACCCAGTTTTTTCCAGTTTCGATAGCGGTGGCTGCAGCCAGGGCCACACCGCCGAGTTCGGCGCCGGCGATTAAAGTTACATCGTAGGAGATGTGTTTTGCGAATTCTTCGGCGAGGGTTTTTAGTATGTCGGGGCAGGTCTCAAAGAGATATTTGTCAAGGTAATACTTGCTTTTCTTTCCGCTTCGCAGTGTGAAGTCGCCTTCGAGGTAAGCGGTTTGCCTGATTCGATTGATTAGTTCATGTTTTGTCATTTTTGTTTTTTTGACTTTAATATTTTTACACTTTTAGTTCGACTTTTCTGCTTAATACTTTTCGGTATTTTTTTCGGAGGGGCGTTACGATGTTTTTTATGAATTCATCGACCTGCTGTGGTGCGCGTCCGATGTAGCTTTGCGGGTCGAGGACTTTTTTGAAGTTGACATTTGCAAAGTCTCTGTCGGCTTTTAGGCGGTTAATCAGGTCGTTTGGTTTTCCGAATTTTTTGACCTGTGCGGCGGCGGCAAGGGAATGCAGTCTGATTTTCTCGTGCACCTGCTGTCTGTTTGCGCCGTCTTTAACTGCGGCGATGAGGGTGTTTTCGGTGGCCATAAAGGGCAGCTCAGCGTCGATTCGGGCGGCAATTACTTTTGGATAGACGATAAGGCCATCGAGTACATTAATAAGAATTTCAAGGATTCCATCGGTGGCCAGAAAGGCTTCCGGAATGACAAGTCTTCTGTTGGCGGAATCATCGAGGGTCCTTTCGAGCCACTGTTCGGAGGCGGTCATCTGTGGGCTGGTGGAGAGAGAGAGTACGAATCTGCTAAGTGCTGTAGCTCTTTCTGCGCGCATGGGATTTCTTTTATAAGCCATAGCAGATGAACCGACCTGGGATTTTTCAAACGGCTCTTCAATTTCTTTTAGGTTTGCGAGCAGGCGAAGGTCGTTGCATAGTTTGTGGGCCGATTGTGCTATTGAGGCGAGGGCGTTTACTATGAAGGTGTCGATTTTTCGCTGGTATGTCTGGCCGGTAATGGCGCAGGTTTTTTTGAAACCGAAAGCCTTTGTGACGGCGTTGTCGAGCTGCTTGACTTTTGTATTGCTGCCATCGAAGAGGGCGAGGAAGGAGGCCTGTGTGCCGGTTGTGCCTTTTACGCCCCTGAAGGGGATGGTTTCAAGTCGGTATTCTATTTCCTGCAGGTCCATTGCGAACTCGTAACACCACAGAGCGGCCCTTTTGCCGACGGTTGTTAGCTGGGCGGGCTGGTAATGTGTAAAGCCAAGAGTAGGCAGTGAACGGTGTTTTTTTGCGAAGATTGCGAGGATGTTTATAACGGCGGCCAATTTAGCGGCTGTTATCTGTAGGGCCTGGCGCATAATAATCAGGTCGGCGTTGTCGGTTACAAAACAGCTTGTTGCGCCAAGATGAATGATTGGAGCGGCTTTTGGGGCGGCGTCGGCAAAGGTGTGAATGTGGGCGACGACATCGTGGCGGAATTTCTTTTCATATTTTGCTGCCCTGTTGAAATCGATATCTTCGAGGCGGCGTGCCATTTGGTTTATCTGATTTTGTTTTATATTGAGTCCGAGTTTTTTTTGTGCTTTTGCAAGTTCGAGCCAGAGCCGACGCCAGGTACTGAACTTATTTTGTGCCCCGAAGATTTCAGCCATTTCTTCTGAGGCATTTCTCTGGACGAGGGGGCTTGTATATTTAGTTTTTAGCGTTGAGTTTGCCATTTTTCATCCTTATTTAGTCCGCCAAGGGTTTATAAAAGCATCCAACAGGTATTTATTGCAACAGCATATTACGCTTTTGAAGATTTATCAATATTTTTGTGTCGTTTGGGTCATCAGCAGTTTTTCAACTGCTGAATTTGTATATCAAGTTTTGTTTACCTTTTTTGGCTGGCTGAGAAGTTTTAGAAGTTATTTGGGTCCAGCATTTTATTCTTCTGTGAGATGTAGTTGGCTCGTTCAGGGAATTGTTTTAGTAAATTTTCGGCAGTAGAGCGTTCGAAAGTAAAGATAATACTACGGCTGAGAGGTTCGGTAGTTTTACCGGAGGAGGTCTGAATGTTGAGCAACCTTTTTAAGATTTTTTTCTGGTTGTCCAGATAAATCAGTTCTGAGAAATTTTGTCCTCCAATAAAATCCAGTTTCAGGGCATATGCGTTATCGTTTTTTTCTTCGATTCTGGAGAGCAACGCCGGGTTTATTTTACCATCGTCTTTGATAATGTCGACAATGATTTTTTCGTGGTAGCTGTCGATAAACCGGCTTAGTACGAACTCAAGAAAGACATCCGGGATGGCTGAGGCACCGGGCTGATAATTCATCTCTTTGGGATATCGCCCGGATGTTTTTACGGTCATAGTTCCGGTTTTATTCATAGTTATCTCACTGCCGCTTTTGGTAGATTGTCTTTTGCAGGAGAATTCATCAAGTTTGTTGCTGCATTGAAAGAATGATGCCTGCTCTTCAGGGTATCGGCCGCGAGTGTATAGAAAGCCGGCGGCCTGTATGTTTAACGGCTCGTCCGGTGGCGAGTTGATGAGGACATCGGTGGTAAAGCCAACAGGTCGGTTTTTTGCGTCTTTAATCACGAAGAAGTCCCTGCGGCTTTGGTCAGGTAAAAATGAACTGATGCCTGAATCTTTGATTTCCCGGATGATTTGGCTGCCGGCATTGAGGAATTGGTTATCCTGGAATTTTATATTTTCTGCGAGTAGCTTGAAGGTTTCTTCGGCGAGTTCGGTTTCGCCGGTGAGGCGCACTTCGATATTGAGCCGTCTGTTGTTCGGTAGCAGGGTGGTGCCAAAAAAAGTATCGAACTGGTCCGGCTGTTTTTTTATATGTACCCAGTCGATAGCGAGCTGGTCTGTGAGGGATTGTCCTGTTTCTTCGATATTGCCGCCGAGGTCGTAAGCCTTCTGTTGGAGTTTGGAATCGGCCGAGGTGTTTTCGGCGGCTAATAAGTATCGGCATTTGGCTTCGCCATCGAGCCGGGTCGAGCTGAGTGCGAAGAAGCTTCTCAGGACGAATGTGTTTTGTTCATAGTTCCATTGTTGTTCACTTTTCCAGCCGTTTCCGTTCGGCATTGAGACCGATAAACCGGTGTAACCCAGTTCTATCGGGTCCGTGAGTGTTACGGCCGACTTTAGCGCAGTTATAATGTAAGCCGTCAGTACAGCGAGGACAAAGAATCCCAAAAGGGCAATTTTATCGGAACCGTATTTTTTTTCTTTTTCAAATTCGTTCATCGATACAGAGATAATAATCCATAAGTTCGGAATAAACAAGCATCTGAGAGCAAGTTTTAGCTGCGCTCGGAACAATTTTTTAGAATTTTGCCAAAAAATCTGTGGTTTGAGTAAATTTAACTCAAAATCGATTTTGCAAACGGCAGAATCTTTTTTATGTATTTAGATAGGAAGAAGCCAGTAATTTGGAATGAGAAGGTTAGAGAAATTGTTGGGGTTTGATTATGAAAGAAGCAGTAGGGTTACGAAGTGCCGAGCCGAGGGAGATTCTACAAAAAGTAATCGGAGAGAAAATACCTGCGATTATGTCATATTTGTCCAAGGGGAAATGGCATGTTGCAAAGTTGGTTCTGACGGAGCTTGGAGCCAACAGGTTCACGGTTGAAATTTGGCGTCCATCCCGTGAGGAGTCACGAGATGGCGGCGTTGTCAAGCCGAGGAAAAAACCATACCCTATAAACATACAGGTTGAACAGCCGGTCGGCATATCGATTAAATATGAATATGGTAAGGTTGTATTTGAGACAAAAGTTTTTGGTTTTGAGCCGTCACCGGAAGGTGAAGGCGGGGGAAAAATAGAACTTTTAGTACCCGACCGGATAGAGTTGTTTGAGCGAAGAAGTTTCTTCCGTGTTAATGTTCCGGCGTCTCTGAAGGTCAGGATGGTATTATGGCCTCGTCGCAGCCGAGGAGATGGTCGTTCGCTGCCGCCGAGGGAATATATGCAGGGCCGACTTGTTGATATTTCGGCCGGCGGTGCACAAATTGCAATTGAGAAGGAGCAGCAGGCAGAACTTAGAAAAGGACAGTTTATCGGTGTTCGTTTTACGCCAATGCCTTATGAGCAGCCATTGGTGTTCAATGCCCAGGTTAGAAGTATTCTGCCAACGGCCGATGAAGAAAACGTTTGTTATGGTCTGCAGATAGTTGGTCTGGAGGCAAGCCGTGAAGGTCAGGAGACTCTTACCCGTCTGGTAGAGATTGTAGAAAAGTATTATCAGATGAATTGCGCCGGCGGAAAGCATCGAGAGTGTCAAAAAGACGCCAAAGCTGATACAACTGTTTTGGAAATACAGCAGTAGGGGTAGATTTGGCTGTGCCGGGCATCTGGCGGGCCAGTCACTGTATTAGCCGTTGAGCGAAGGAGTCGGAGTGGAGGCTTCAAGGATGTTTTTTTTGTGTATTGTCCTGTAATAAAGCCATTTTGCAAATCCACTTACTGTAAAACCACAGAAAATAAACACTAAAACCGTTTGTCTGCTCCAAATAATCAATACAAGGAACAACAGCACCCGTATAAAATGAGCGAAAGGTTTCTTACCCTTTATGTATTGGTTGAGGATGTGGGGATATCGAATCCTGCTGACCATAAGTATTGCTATGCCGAGGAGTATAAAGGGCAGGATGTAGATAATAGCATTTTCACAGATAAGATAGGTGTGTGAATTTCTGGAGGCGAGCTGGGGCAGGGTTTCCTGGTGGAATATAATGAGACTGGCGATTACTCCGGCGGCGGCAGGTGTCGGCAGGCCGATAAAGCTCATATGTGCGGACTCATCCTCTTCGTTTTCGACGTTGAATCTTGCCAGTCGAATGGCAGCACAGCTTATATATGTGGCGGCTGCGAGCCAGATGAATCGGTGGAGGAAGTTTTCAATTTCGGAAAAGTCGCCGAATTTGTATTCGAGGATTTTTAGCATTAAGAATGCCGGCGCGACGCCGAAACTGATTATGTCACAGAGGCTGTCGAGTTGGCCGCCGAAACTGGAGGTGCTCTGGCTCATTCTTGCGACTCGGCCATCGAGCATATCTGCAATCATTGCGAGCAGAATCAGGTAGCCGGCCATTGCGAAGGCGTTTTTGCCGGCGAGAACAATGGCGGCAAAGCCGCATATTCCGTTCAGGATGGTTATCAGCGAGGGCAGAATAGTGACGTATTTTAGCCGCTGCTTCCGGACGCGGCGAAGCAGGCGGTCTTTTGCGGCCTGTGTTTTTAGTCTTGGCATTTTTTTGTTATTGTTCCTGTTTTATATTTCGTACTTAACAATCGGGGTAAGACCTGCCTTTACTTTGTCTCCTTTTTTTACCAGAGGTTTTACATTCTCACGAGTCGGCAGATAAAGTTCGGTCCTTGAGCCAAATTTTATCATACCGAATTTTTGTCCGCCAGCTAATTTTTCTCCGGTGTTTGTATCGCATACGATACGTTTTGCGATGGCGCCGCTGATTTGCCTGAGGATGAGTTTGTCGTTTGGGGAATCGGTTCTTTTCAGCCATAAGTCGTTTGATTCGTTGACGCGGCCTGAACTGGGATTGAGGGCGTTTTTGAACTTGCCGGGGCGGTAGGTTATTTTTTCAACTTTTACGTTGCATGGTGCGCGGTTTATGTGGACGTCGAAGATGCTGAGGAAAATCCCGATTCGCAGAGCCGAATCGGCGATGAAATCATTTTCCTGGACGATATCGACGTCGGTTATTTTGCCATCGGCCGGCGAGAGCAGCAGGTTATTGTCTGCGGGGGCGGGGCGATGAGGGTCGCGGAAAAAAGAGAGAATCCAAATCAGAACAAGGGTAAAGAGTATTTCGATTAAAATGATGCCCCAGATTGTTAAGGACTTTGGCCAGACTGCCGGGGCAACGGCCATCGCTGCGATTATGGCGGCTGGAAAGATAACTACCTGCGGTAAACCGTATTTGGTAAGCGGAATCCTCATAGGCATATGATAACCGCCGGCAGGGTGAAAATCAAGGGCATTTGATTGCACTTTAATAAATCTCCAATTTTGGTTCGTATTGAAGCGATTCTACTTATTAAGAGCAAAGAGGGGGATAAAATGCGACAGGAAAAAAATTAAAATTTTTTGAAAAAGTTCTTGACAGAGTAGTTTCCGTGTATATAGTATATATATGAACGTTATATTAGATACAGGAGTTCGATATGGGTCTTGAACAGGAGCTTGGTTTGAAAAAGGGATTTAGTGTGACGGCACATGAGGCGGTGCTGAGTATTTACTATACGGCGGCGCAACTGAAGAAAGAAGCGGGAGAGTTCTTCAGACCTTTCGGTCTGACAGATGTTCAGTTCAACGTTATGATGCTGTTGACCCACCAGAGCAGTTCCGAAGAGGGCCTGAGCCAGGCGCAGCTTAGCAATATGATGCTTGTTAACCGGGCAAATATTACATCTCTGATAGACCGTATGGAAAAGGCCAAATTGGTGGTGCGCACTTCTGCGCCGGATGACAGGAGATTTAACATTGTGAAGCTGACCGGCCATGGCAGGAAGCTGCTTGCAGAAGTTGAACCGCTTTATGCGAAGCTTGTTAAGAAAATAATGATAGTACTTAAAGAGGCCGACCAGAAGAGGTTGATAGGGACGCTCGAGGAAATCCGCAGCAGTCTTGGTTAATAATCGTAGCGGCAAAATCGAAAGTATATAGGAGCAGATAATTTTTTGGGGACAAGGTTAATATATTAACATTATATATATGAAGGAAACATAGGAATGACGACAAAGTCAAAGGAAGGATTGGTTTGCAGGTTGGCTGGTGGGGCAAGCGGATTGTTGCTGGTTGTCGGGCATTTGTATCCGGCTGGGGCGGTGCTGCAGGTTGTCGCGCTGGTTCCGATTCTCTATGTACTTGCAAAGAGAGAGGTTGGCCTGCGGGCGGTGGTGCTGGCGGGGATGTATATGGGGTGTTGCTATATACTGCCTCAGTTGATTGCGCTGCAACTGCCGATGGTGATGAGTCTGATTCTTTTAGTACATTTTATGGTTTTGATGACAATCTTTGCATGTGGTTCGGTATGGCTGCTGAGGGGGCCGGCACTGGCGGGTTCGCTTGCTATCGGGGCTTTTGTTGTTGTTCTGGACTGGGTCAATTTTACTGTGATTCCAATCTGGGGTCTGGCTCAATCTTTTGTGCGGCCCTGGTCGTGGTATCCAGCGCTAATACAATTTGTCTCGCTGACCGGTATAACGGGTATTATTTTTGTATTGGGGACGCTGCAGGGACTGGCTGTTAATATTATTGTTCGTCCGAAGCAGCGGTGCAGACTTTTTGCGGCTGGGCTTGTGGTGGTTTTGGTGTTTGCCGGGGTCAATGTGATTATTGGAAATGAGCGGCCGGCAGGTAAGCTCAAGGTTGCAGCGGTGGGGTGGACGAGCGATGATGATAGAAAACTAGGAGGGATTTATTCAGAAAAAGGGTTCGAAGTTTTGTTTGCCGCCCCGGCAACGAGGGCGGCGGATGAAGGGGCGAGGCTGATAGTTTCGCCTGAGTTGGGTTTTAGCTTCGGAGGGAATGGCCGGGAGAAGTGGATTGGGCGATTTGCTGAGATTGCCCGTCGGCACAGTGTGTTTTTGGCGATTGGGTATTTCAATGAAGATGAGAACGAGAACCGGCTTTTGTTTATGTCCAGCAAAGGGGAGGTGCTGTCGGAATATACGAAGACTTATCTGACGGCTTTCGAGGACTTTCATAAAGGGGACGGGTGCTTGAGGGTCATTGAGGCCGATGGTGTTAGGGTGGGCGGTATGATTTGTCAGGATGATAATTTTGTGCGGTTTTCAAGAGAGCATGGGCGCGGTGGCGTTGGTATTGTGGCGGTTCCTACGCTGGACTGGCGGACGGTGAAGAGCGCTCATCTGCAGAGCAGTATTCATCGTGCGATTGAGTCGCGATATGCGATTGTTAGGGCGGCTCAGAATGGGATAAGTGCTATCATTTCACCTAAGGGTGAGGTTCTGACCGGTTGCGACCACTTCGAGGATGGGCCGGGCGTAATTACAGCAGAGGTTGACATCTATAGCAGTCGTACTGTCTTTAGCATTGCCGGGCACTGGCTGGTGGTTGTGAGTTTTATATTTCTGGTTGTTTATACGTGGCGGGGTTTGCGGCGCAGGTTTTCGGGAAGTGAGTCAGAAGCGAGTAATGACGAAGATGTCAAATTTAGAATAGGTTGAAAATGGATAGCGTTATGAAACAAGAAAAATACTGGGATATTGGTATTTGCTGGGCGGTGAGGATATTGGCAAGTCTTTTAGTGGCTTTGGTGCTGGTGATATTCATTGGGGAAAGTTTCTTCTATCCAGGCGAGGGGCCGCCAAATCCGTTTAAGCAGCCGCTACCGGTACAGATTGAGTTTGCCGGTATGTTTGCTATATTGATAGGGATGATTGTCGGCTGGAGGTGGGAAGGTATTGCCGCTGCTTTAGTCCTCAGCGGTGTGATAGTTTTTCACATTATCCAAGGTAAGCTCTGGTTGAACTGGGTATTCGGACTTTTTGACTTAGTGGGGCTTTTATTTTTGCTTTGCTGGTGGTTGAAAACTCCACGTAGAATGAGGGAGTAAATTTGATATTTATGTGGGATATAAGATTATGTCAGGCGAGAGTATGTTAAAACTGGTTGCAATCATAGTATTTGCTGTAATGGCAGTGGTAAATACAGGTGGGTGTAAACATTCAGAGCCGGAAGGTCTTCAGTTTGTCGGCACCGACAAGTTGGAGCAGAAAAAAGGGGAAGCGAAAAACGTGGTGGTCGTAACGCACGGCTGGATAGAGGAGGGTCGGGGAGGCTGGGTGGAATATACGGCGGCTGCAATACAGAAACGAGTCGAACCCAACGAGTGGTTTTGCGGATACTTCGACTGGCACAAAGGGGCGAAAAGCCTGAACGCAACGAGTGCTGCCAAATACGCTAGGGACATTGCCGGGCCGAGACTGGCTGAAGAGATTATGAAAACCGGCGGTGACTTGGGGCATATTCATCTGATTGGGCATTCAAGCGGGTGCTGGGTCATCAGTGAGGCGGCCAGGATATTGGCGAAAGAGACAAAGGCGGATTTGCACCTGACTTTTTTAGATGCTTATGTCTCTGTGTTTTGGGAAGAGAGTTTGCTGGGGGATGTTAATGCGGCGGCTGATGTGAACTGCTGGGTAGAGCAATATTATACGTGCGATTATACGTTGGGCTGGACGCAGTATGATTTGAGCATGGCCCATAATGTTGATGTTACGGATATTGACCAGAAGCTTAAAGACCATAATTTTCCGTGGAAGTGGTACTATGCAACTGTCACGGGCAAGTATCCGGAGGGGTATTTTCTGGATGATGATAAGCTGGTGACAAGAGGGGGTGGGGTCGAGTATGGTTTTGCGCGCAGCAGAGAGGCGTCCATAGATGGCTGGGATGAGAGTCTCAAATTAGCGGTTGGTAATAAGGCGGTAAAGATGAAGAAAAAAGCTCGGCGGTGATTGTTCTGTGGTTTTAGAGGAAGGGACCGGCGTGAGGTGTTGATTGAATTGACCTGGGATTTCCGGGTATAATGCAGCATAAGTTAAGAGGTTGAGTATGGATATTGCCGAAGCAAAAGTTGAGCGGTCTTTTGGGTGGCTTAATGCGACCCAGTTTTTGGGGGCACTTAACGATAATATATTCAAGCTGCTGATAATTGCCTTTATTATTGGTGTTCGAGGTCTGGAGTCTGCGAGCAATGTTACAGCACTGGCGGGGGCGGTTTTTGTGGTTCCATTTTTGCTTTTTTCGGCCTATGCCGGCAAGTTGGCCGACCGTTTCAGTAAGCGTAATATCGTGGTTGTTGTCAAGTGCGCCGAAGTGATTGTAATGACACTTGGGTTTGTTGGGTTTATGCTCAGGGCCGAGTGGCTTCTTTATGCGGTGCTGTTTCTTATGGCGGCCCAGAGCGCGTTCTTTAGTCCGTCGAAGTACGGGATTATCCCGGAGCTGGTGGATAAAGAGCGATTGTCGTATGCGAACAGTCTGCTGGAGGGATTGACTTACCTGGCTATTGTTATTGGAGCGGGTTTTGTGTGGTTGCTGTTATATGTTTCAGGTGAGAGTTATGGTGTTGTGGGGCTGGTCTGCATTGGTATTGCGGCAGTGGGACTGATGGTGAGTCTGCCTATAAAAAAGACAGTTGCGGCGGGGTCGGGCAGAGGCGCATCAATTGTTTTTTTGCGGGACATTTGGCGGACACTTTGGAGTATCCACAGGAAAAGGGATTTGTTGCTGGCAGTTTTGGCATCGGCGTATTTTTTGTTAATAGGCGCTTTTATTCAGTTGAATGTGATTCCATATGGTATGGAGCAGCTTGGTTTTGACGAAACACAGGGAGGGTGTTTGTTTTTGCCGGGAGCAATAGGTATCGGCTTTGGGGCATTTTTGGCGGGCAAACTGTCGGGGCGGAATGTGGAATTGGGGCTGGTGCCATTAGGGGCGGCGGGTCTTTCCGTTTTTTCGGTAGCTCTTGGTTTGACGTCAGGGGGGATTTATACGGCATTTGTATTGATATTTTTGACTGGCTTAAGTGCAGGGCTTTTTATTGTACCAGTTCGTGCTTTTATCCAGCTTCGCAGTCCTCGGCGTCGGCGTGGTGAAGTCATAGCGACATCTGGTTTTCTGGGCTGGCTTGGGGTATTTTTGGCATCGGGGCTGGTTTACTTTTTCAGCAGTATTCTGGGGATGTCGGCGGGACAGTTGTTTGTGGTTCTTGGCGGTATGACACTGGTACTTGCGGTGGTTGCAATAATATTGCTGCCGGATTTTCTGGTTCGTTTTATATGCTTTCTTCTTACGCGGCTGTGCTATCGGATTAGTGTTTTCGGGATTGATAATGTTCCATCAGAAGGGGGAGCTCTTTTGGTTTGTAACCATATCTCGTGGGTGGATGCGCTTCTTTTGAATGCTGCGCAGCAGAGGCGGATTCGCTTTGTTATGGATAAGAGTTTTTATAATAAGTGGCTGCTCAAACCGATTTGCAGGTTGATGGGGGTTATTCCGATATCGGCTTCGGATTCGCCAAAGAAAATTGTTGCGGCGTTAAGGCAGGCGCGGGGTGCCCTGGATGATGGATATTTGGTTTGTATATTTGCCGAGGGTGCGATGACAAGGAGCGGGATGCTGCTTGGATTTAAGGGGGGCTTTGAGCGGATTACAAAGGGGGCCGAATGCGAGATTGTACCGGTTTATATGGGTGGAGTTTGGGGGAGTATATTCAGTTACTATTACGGCAGGCCTTTATCGACAATTCCAAGGAAATTTCCATATCCGGTTTCGATACATTTTGGTGAGCCGATGCCGGCGGATTCGACAACGGGACAGGTGCGGCAGAAAGTGCTGGAGCTTTCCTGTGAATATTTTGAAGGGCTGAAAGAGCGAGGGCGTTCTTTGGGCGAGCACTTTGTGCGGACGGCACGAAAGAACTTCTCGAAGCGGTGTATGTCTGATTCTACCGGCAGGTGTTTGAATTATGGACAGTCGCTGGCAGGGGCGATAGTACTTGCCGATAAAATTGCTGAGTTGACGGGTGAGCAGGGGAAGGTGGGTATATTGCTGCCGCCATCGGTGGGTGGGGCGCTTGCCAATGTTGCGGTAACGACGTTAGGCAAGGTTGCAGTAAATCTAAATTATTCGGTGTCAGAAGAGGCAGTCAAATCGGCTGTCGAACAATGTGGTATCAGGAGTATTATTTCGTCGCGAAAATTTATGGAAAGGATAACAGGCCTTGAGAACCTTTCGGGTCTCATTTTTCTTGAAGATATTGCCGGCGATGTGGGATTAGGGTTGAAAATAAAAGCGTATTTGAGGGCGCGTTTTGTGCCGAAAGGCTTGTTGATGAAAATCAGGGGGAGAAGTGGTGATGATTTAGCGACGATTATTTTTTCATCGGGCAGCAGCGCCGAGCCGAAAGGAGTTATGCTGAGCCATCATAATATTCTTTCGAATATCGAAGGTGTGCGGACGGTATTTCGATTAAAGAAGGATGACAATCTTTGTGCGGTGCTGCCTTTCTTTCATTCTTTCGGATTTACCTGTGCGTTATGGCTTCCAATTGTGAGTGGGGTTTCGGCCGGTTACGTTGCGAGCCCTATAGATGGGGCTCTGGTGGGGCGGTGTGCGCGGCAGAACCGTTCAACAGTTCTTTTTGCTGCGCCGACATTTCTTTTGAACTATGCCAGGCGGGTCAAGCGGGAGGATTTTGCGAGTCTTCGGTCGGTGGTTGCCGGTGCGGAAAAGCTGAAAAAAAATGTGGCTGATAGTTTTGAAGCTAAATTTGGTATTAGGCCGCTGGAGGGCTACGGAGCAACTGAGCTTTCTCCGGTGGTGTCGCTGAATCTTGCTGATGTTGAGAGCGGCGAGGCCTATCAAATAGGGAACAAGGAAGGTACTGTTGGTCAGCCGATTCCGGGTGTTGCAGTCAGGATTGTCTCACCAGAGAGTAAGAAAGAAGTGGCGCTGGGTGAGTCGGGATTGTTAATGATAAAAGGGCCGAATGTTATGCTCGGCTATTTGAATAAAGAGAAAGAAACCGCCGAGGTATTGGAAGACGGCTGGTACAATACCGGTGATGTAGCCGGTATTGACGAGGATGGGTTTTTGACTATTACGGACAGGCTGTCGCGATTCAGCAAAATCGGGGGTGAGATGGTTCCACATGTTGGGGTTGAGGATGTTTATTTGCAAGGTCTTGATACGGACGAACAGGTTGTAGCTGTTACGAGTGTGCCGGATGCCAGGAAGGGCGAAGAGCTTGTTGTGCTGTATTTGGAGAAGGCAGGAGGGGCAGATAAACTGCACGAGATTATTTCCAGTAGTAATCTGCCTAATATGTGGAAGCCGAAACGTGATAATTACATCAGGATAGAGTCGATGCCGGGGCTTGGTTCGGGGAAGCTGGATATTATGCAGCTGAGGAAAATTGCGATGGAGAGCAAAAATGCCTCAGCGGAATAAGATAAAGTAACTATTTTTGCATTTTTGTTAAGGATTAAGACAAATGGGAGAGTTAGTGATTTTTCTGGGTGTGTTTGCTTTATTAATTGTTTTGTCTGGGCCAATCGCCTTGGTTGTTGGCCTGATATTATTAAGCAGAGTGAATGAGCTTGAGCGTAGAGCCAAGAGCGGAAAGCCTCGAAGTGAGCCTGATTTGCAAGGTGCGTTTGAAAAACAGCGAGAAGAAAAGCCGGTGTTTGAGTCGATGCAGGAAGCACTTGAAGAACCAACTGTGGCGGTAAAGTCTTCAGATGCATTGCCATTACAGTTGGTAGAAGTTCCATCCGGTGAGCAAAAGCAGGAATTGCTTTCAGCGCGGGTCGATAACGGCAAAAAGGTTGGTTTGCTTGAACAAAGGATAGGAACGCAGTGGGTGCTGATTGCCGGCATTATTACAGTAATATTTGGCGTGGGGTTTTTTCTGAAATTTGCTTATGACAACCAACTAATAGGCCCTTTGGGCAGGGTTGTTATAGCAGGCATTTCGGGTCTTTTAGCATTAGTGATAGGGGAAGTAACACGGCGGCGGGGCTACGACGTTGTGGCCAAAGGCGTTACGGCTTTGGGTTTTGCGATATTGTATGTGACAGATTTTTCAGCTTATCGATACTACGAGTTGATTGGTACGGCACCGGCTTTCGTCCTTGCAATTTTTATCACGGTAGCAGCAATGATTTATGCAGTCGGTTTGAATGAGATTTTAATTGCGTTTTTGTCGCTGTTTGGCGGATTCTTAACGCCGATAATAGTCTCAACGGGAGAGAATCTGCCAATTCCGTTATTCAGTTATGTTTTGATTTTGGGTGTAGGTGCGGTGCTTTGTGCATATTACCGACACTGGCGAGCGGTGAACCTGCTTGCATTTGTTGGAACATTTCTGCTTTATGCCGGATGGTTTGAGAAGTTTTACAGGCCTGTTCTGAGCAGCGCCGCAGGTGCGCCCGAGCAGATGGCTATTGCGATAGGTTGGCTTGCAGTTTTTTTTGTAGTGTACCTGTTGCTGCCAATACTCTACGGCTTAGTAAGAAAGGTTAAATCTCAGCAATGGGATGTGCTGTTAGTGTTGGGCAATGCTGCGATTGCATTTTTCTATCTTTGGAGTATTTTATTTGATAGTTATCGAGTTAGCCTTGCTTTGGGTGCGGTTGGCTTGTGTGCGGCGCATTTGATTATGATGGCGGTTGTAATGAGGCGCTATGAGGATGACGTGAATTTGCGGGCTGTTCTTTTGGCACTCGGCCTGTTTTTTCTGACGATTGCCGTGCCGCTTTATTTGAAAATGTATGCGGTTGCGATGGCTTGGGCGGCAGAGGGTGTTATATTAGCAATAATTGGACTTCGGTATAACAGTATCCGGACACAGGTTGGAGCAGCAGTGGCTTTTTCATTAAGTTTGGGCTGGTTGCTTCACCAATTGCCGATGCATACAGAAGCATTTCGAGTGGTGTTTAACCCTGAATTTGGGACGTGGTGTTTTGTTATTGTAATGCTGATTGTGTGTGACTTGCTTTACAGGAAAAATTTGGAATTGTCAGAAGATCTGCACGAATGGATTCCACAAATTTTTTATGGGACAGCGGGGCTGTTGATGTTTGCAGTGGTAACGATGGAGTGGTGGTGGCATTGTGATTACAACTTAGCGAAGAGCGCAACAGAGAATAGTTTCATTAAGGGGATGGTAATAATATTTACTGTGTTCCCGTTGTTGTTTCTTGTTCGTCCGGTTTGCCCACGAGGGGTATTGGCTAAGGTTTTGGCGGTGATTTTATGGACAGTGGGTTCTGTTTTTGCGATGTCTGTATTTCCTAAATTTTACAAAGACAGCTTTATTATTTTTGCGAATGTGGATTTTGGAATAGTTACATTGTTTGTCGGTGGGTTATTTGTGGGGGCACTACTGTTGAAACGTGCGGTTGAGGAAGAATACAATCTTATTTTTGCAGCGTTGTTTGCACTGGCAGGACTCTTTGTGCTGTGGGTATTGTTGACGGAGGAAATATATCTTTACTGGTATTGCAGAAACCGGTTCGCCGAAAGGATAGCTAACTGGATGTTTCTGGCGCAGATGTATATATCAGTAATGTGGGCGGTTTATGGGGTGTTTTTGATGGTAGCAGGTTTTTGGCACAGGAACAGGGTGTTGCGGTATCTGGCACTGGGGTTATTTGCTTTGCTTTTAGCAAAGGTATTTATTTTTGATACCAGTGAGGTAAAAAGCGTGTATAGGATTACGGCGTTTTTGGCGACGGGAATTACACTGGTTGGGGTATCTTATCTTTACCAGTTTTTGAAGAACAGAGGATTCTTTGAGGCAATGTTGATGGAGAGAGGTGGTGATAAATAATTTCCAGGAGTCATCTGCCGAATATGTGGAAGCCGAAACGTGATAATTATATCAGGATAGAGTCGATGCCGGTGCTTGGTTCGGGGAAGCTGGACATTATGCGGCTGAAGGAAATCGCGATGGCAGCAAAGAAAGACTTATGCGAGGGGTAAATATCCGGTTGTGCTGTTAATTTTGCATTGGGTGGATATTGTAAACGTTTGAGCCAATCAATACTTGACAATGCCCGGAAAAGTCAGTAGCTTCTCGGTAGGTACTGCAAACCAGTAAAAAATGAAATCTTATGCCTTATGAAAGGAAGCTTGAGATGTTTACAATGATAGTTGATGTGACGGCCCGGGAGATACTTGATTCTCGTGGTAATCCTACGGTTGAAGTTGATGTGCTGCTTGATGATGGCGCTTTCGGGCGTGCAGCGATTCCATCTGGAGCCAGTACGGGAGCTTACGAGGCGGTAGAGCTTAGAGATAAAAGAGCCAAGCGCTATATGGGTAAAGGGGTATTGGGGGCGGTTAAAAATGTTAATGAAATAATCGGGCCTGAAGTTGTGGGTATGGATGCTACGGCGCAGGAAGAGCTTGATGAGCTAATGATTGAGCTGGATGGCACGCCGAACAAAGGTAAACTGGGGGCAAACGCTATACTTGGCGTCTCGCTTGCGGCGGCAAAGGCGGCGGCGGATTCGGCGGGACTGCCGCTGTACAGGTATCTGGGTGGGTGTGGCGCTAATATACTGCCGGTGCCGATGATGAATATTATTAACGGTGGTAAACACTCCGACAATAATGTGGATTTCCAGGAATTTATGATTATGCCGGTAGGCGCGAAGGATTTTCCGGAAGCACTTCGGATGGGAGCGGAAACTTTTCATACATTGAAATCGGTATTGGCCAAAAAGGGTTACGCTACAAGTGTGGGAGATGAGGGAGGTTTTGCGCCGATGCTCAAAAGCAATGAAGAAGCGCTGGAAGTGATTATGGATGCCATAAAGAAGGCGGGATACAAAGGGGGCAAGGATATCGCAATCGCCCTGGACCCGGCGGCAAGCGAGATGTTCGACGACAAAACAAAAAAGTATAAATTCTTTAAGTCCAATCCAAAGAAAAAGATATCCTCCGAGTCGCTGATTAATCACTGGGCTGGCTGGGTTGATAAATATCCAATTGTTTCGATTGAAGACGGTCTTGCGGAAGACGATTGGAGCGGCTGGACGAAGCTGAACAAAAAAATGGGAAGTAAGATTCAATTGGTGGGGGATGATTTGTTTGTGACCAATACGAAACGCCTTGCCAAAGGCATCAAGCTTGAATGTGCCAATTCGATATTGATAAAACTCAACCAGATAGGGACGCTGACAGAGACATTTGAGGCGATTAATATGGCCGGGAGGGCTGGCTGGAAGGCAGTTATAAGTCATCGGAGCGGCGAGACCGAAGACAGTACTATAGCAGATTTGGCGGTTGCGACGGGCGTGGGCCAGATAAAGACGGGTTCTCTGTGCAGGTCAGACAGGGTGTGCAAATACAATCAACTTCTCAGGATAAACGAAGACCTCGGTCCGGCGGGGCGATATGCCGGCTTTATGTTCAAAGGGCGTTCGTAAGCTGTGAGCCCGGGCGACAGAGATATGCGATGGCAAAATATCCTGCAAACGTTTTTGTTTGTTGTGTTTTTTTTCATTGGTGCATCTGCGGTGAGTCTTTCGATACTTTGTGACGAGTTACTGCAGTATTATGAAGGTGTTGAGGCGGACAAAACAGCGGATGAATTAATAGTTCGGTTGGAATCTTTGAACAGTGATTATGAAATGCTGCTGGAACAATTGGAGAGGGACCCTAATCTTTTTAAGCGTGTTGCTGTGGCTACTTTAGGGATCCGGCCGGAAGATACAGAGACCGTTTATCCCAAAGTAACGCCTGAGCAGTTGGATGTCGCCAGAAAAGCTTTAACGGAAGATTTGAACGAGCAATCCCTTGAGCCGGTAATACCGCTGTGGCTTAGTCGATGCAGTGAACCACGACGACGAAGCGTTTTGTTTTTAGCCGGGGGTTTTTTAATTCTTATTTCGCTTATATGTTTCGGTTCAGCTAAAAGGGGCGGTGCTGGCGAATTGAAGTTACGTAAACCTTAGCAGTTTTAAGCCTTTATCTTCGTCGAGTTTTCGTTCGGCGTTCAGGTTGTTGATTTCGATTATCGTAACTTCCATAATCAGGAAAGTTTTTGCACCTCCGCGAGGACAGCCGACTATTGTCTGGTCGTCTTTGCCGATAGCGGTGTGGATGTGTAGTTTGGGGCCTGTGTCGTCGCAGTATATTGTTCCTGCGCCGAGGACTTCACCCGGGCCGGCGAATTCTTTGAAGTTGCCGACGATTTTTGGTTTTTCCTGTTTTGGGCCGACGACAACGCTGGCCTTTCTAAGGCCGCCGGTAATCAGTACGGCAGCGGATTTGATATTTTCCTTTTTAGCAATTTCTTCGACGCACTCGTAGAGGTCTTCGCCTTCAAATAAACGGGCACCGATTATCCGTCCGGTTTGGCCAACTGCGTATTCCATTTTGCGCTCCTGAGGGTAAAATGTTATTTGATTTTGCGGTGATTTTATCAAAATAGGAGGTAATGGTAAATGCTTAACTTGGCCTCCCAAACGCGAAGTAATGCGTTTGGGGAACCCCACTCAAATTGCTGCTGCAAAAGACCGACAGAAAAATTGGGGGATTGACCTGCGGGGCGGATTTTATTATTATCGTTTTTATTGCCAACGTAGCTCAATGGTAGAGCTCTGGTTTTGTAAACCAGGGGTTGACGGTTCGAATCCGTCCGTTGGCTTTTTTTGTTTATTATCATTTTTTTCGTGGTTCTCGTGATATCTATTAATTATTTTGTGTTATGTTAGAAGACAATAGCTGCGTAGCCGACACTGTCGGCGCTTTTTGCTGCCATCTTGGCCTGCATTATTCTGTTGCTGTTGGTATGTGCGAGGAGAGTACCTTTTGTTTTTCCGAGTTTTTTTGCGGCGGCGACGGTTGCGGCGGCGGCTCCCGGGCCGCAGGCATTTTGGTTATCGAGGGCGTTTGTCAGGAGTTCGTGTGGTTTTATGTTAAGGGCCAAATCGATGAACTGTCGGTCGTTGACCTTCTCGGCCCAGTCGAGCGCCTCGGAAGTTGTGCCCTTTGGAGTAAAGCCATAGCTGGGGCCATAATGGGTCAAATCAGTTGAGCCGATGCAGATAATTTTACGGTTTTCCTTTGAGACGATAATATCGCCGAGTACTTCACCGAGCGATACGGCCTGTTCGGTGGGTGGTGTGACGATGGGCAGAATCTTTGCGCCGGCAAAGAGGTATTGTATGAAGGGAACCTGGACTTCGATGCTGTGTTCGGAACTATGGGCCTGCGGGTCGCTGACGACGGAGGCCTTTTCTAATACGGCATCGGCTAATTCCTCGTCGATAGCTACGTCTCCGAGGGGTGTTGTCCATATGCCTCTGTCGTAAAGTGCGGGCGCCTGTCCGAAATAGCTGTGGCTGGCACCGAGAATTATAAAGGTGTGGACTTTTCCATTTTGCTGTTTTATAGCTGAGAAAACCTGAATGGCCAAAGCGCCGCTGAACGTCCAGCCGGCGTGTGGCACAATGCCGGCAACTACTGTTTCCGGCAGTTGGTTATCCGGTGTGAGCTGTTCAAGAAACTCGTTTATTTCGTCCACACAGGAATCGTGCTGGGCCGGGTAAAACCGGCCTGCGACAATGGGTTTTCTTGTTTGCATTTTCTCCCGCTATTAACTTGCATATACGGCACCGAGCCGGTATTATTAAACTGTAATTCAGATTTGGGTATATTGTAATCGATTGTCAGGGAAAAACAAATGGTATCTGAAAATAAAACGGCAGTAGCGGTGGTAATGGGCAGCGACAGCGATATGGCGGTGATGCAGAGTTGTGTTGATATGCTGGGTGAATTTGGTATTAAGCCGGCGGTGAGGATAATTTCAGCGCATCGGACGGCCCAAATAGCGACTGAATTTGCGCAAAATGCGGCTGAGAACGGGATAAAGGTTATTATTGCGGCGGCGGGGATGGCGGCCCATCTGGCGGGAGCTTTGGCGGCGAAGACAACGCTGCCGGTTATTGGTGTGCCTTTGATTTCCAGTTCCGGGCTGGATGGCGTTGATGCGCTTTTGAGCACTTTACAGATGCCGCCCGGTGTGCCGGTGGCGACGGTTGCTATCGGAAAGGCAGGGGCCAAGAATGCGGCTGTGTTGGCGGTGGAGATTTTGGCTTTGTCTGATGAAGTATTGGCTGGGAAACTTGCAGAGTTTAAGAGGGGGCAGGAACAGAAGGTAATCGAAAAGGATTCGGCTTTGCAGTAAAGTCGGTTGGGGTGAATGGGCAGAATGGGCAAGAAGAAAGACGTGAAAAATTGGGTTTGATTGGGTTTGAATTGGGTTTGTTTTTCTCCCAAATAGCTGTTTTTGACGCAAAAACGAGGTAAATTGGGTTTGTTTTGCATAATTGAGTGAATTTGTAGAGCGTTCTCGACAGATGTAAAGGGGAAATTCGGGGCTCGCTTTTGGTTGCCAGTTGTCAGTTGATAGAAATTCATAGTTCGCAGCTTCCTTTGAGTTTGAACTTATTTTGGCGTGTATCTGCTGATACGAAAACG